>JBIIOC010000036.1:0-19046 GCA_044337135.1 Phycisphaerales bacterium
GGGAGGCACGGCTGCGCCAGGGACTTCCCGTGGGTGGCGACGCCGACGTGCTTCTGGGTGGCGGCAGTTACGAGTTCGAGACGCTCAAGCGACCCGTCGAGGTGCGGGTGGATGGCCAGGTGCGTTCGGAGAGCGTGCTGCAGCCTGCGGAAATCGACCCGGCTGTCGTGTCTGCCTGCTTTCCGCAGGCCGAACTCGCCGGGCAGCGGCTCTACGACGCGCAGGGCTGCTGGTATGGCATCGCCCTGTCGACCTTCGGCATCGTCTGGAACCGCCCGGCGCTTGATCATCTGGGGATGAAGCCGCCCACGCGTTGGGCCGACATGGCTGATGCCCGACTGCTGGGATGGGTCACCATGGTCAATCCCTCGCAGTCCGGCAGCGTGCTGGCCGCCTTCGACAGCATCGTGCAGCGCGTGGGATGGCGGCGGGGGCTGGCGATCCTGCGGCGCGCCGCCGCGAACGCGCGCACCTTCGCGCCCAGCGGCACGCGCGGGCCGCTGGATGTCGCCGCCGGCGACGCGGCCATGGCGGTGGCGATCGACTTCTATGCGCGCTTCGAGTCGCAGGCCGTCGCCGCAAGCGGCCAGGGCGACCGCATGGGTTTCACGGCGCCTGTCGGCGAGAGCGCGGTGGATCCCGATCCCGTCGGCATGCTCCGCAACCCGCCGCATCCGCTGACGGCGCGGAGATTCATCGAGTTCTGCCTGAGTGCCGAGGCGCAGCGGCTCTGGCAGTATCCAGTCGGAAGCGAGGGCGGGCCGCGATGGCACGAGCTCCGGCGCATGCCGATCATGCGTGTTCTCTACGAGCGCGAAGCCGCACGTTTCGTCGATGCGGTGGATCCCTTTCGGGACGCGAGCGAGCCATCGCATCGTGCGGTGGGAAGCCGGTCGGTGCTCGCGGTGCTGTTCGGCGCGATGGCGATGGAGTCGCCCGAAGCGTTGCGCGCGGCCTGGCGGGCGATCGTCTCGCACCCGGCCTATCCCCGCGATCGGAGCGGCCTGGTGACGGCGAGCGACGTGGATGACGCGGCCCTGAAGGCCATGCTCGAGCGGTTTGACGCCTTGCCCACGGTGCCCTCTCCTCAAGGCACCCTGGATGCGGGAGATCCCGCCTCGCTTGAATCGATCGAGCAAGGGTGGATCCGTGGCGGCTGGTCCGGCGAAGGCCTGTGGGATCCACAGGATCGTCCGGCGGAGGCGCTGCGGGCGCGCTGGCTCCCGTTCTTCCGCGAACAGTACGACGCGATCCTCAGGCTCTCGACAGTCAACCCATGAACGCCGCCATCCTTTCCATCGGAGACGAACTGGCCCTGGGCCAGACGCAGGACACGAACTCGCGCTGGCTCGCGGCGCGCCTGGCGGATCAGGGCGTTCGCTGCGTGGAGTTCCGCACGGTGCCCGATGAGCTTGCCGCGCAGGCGCGCGCGCTGCGGGAGCTCGCGGCCCTGGCGGAGCTCGTGCTCGTGACGGGTGGGCTGGGGCCCACCGATGACGACCTGACGCGTGAAGCGCTGCGGGAGGCGATCGGTGATGGTGCGCCGCTCGTTCTCGACGAGCCTTCGCTCGCGGCGCTTGATCGCTGGTTCCGTGATCGGGGCCGTCCCATGCCCGACATCAACAAGCGACAGGCGATGCGGCCCGTGGAGGCCGAGTGCCTCGCCAACGACGCGGGCACCGCGCCGGGGCTTCGCGCGAGGGTCGGCAGGGCGACGGTCGTGTGCCTGCCTGGGCCGCCGCGCGAGATGGAGCCGATGTTCGCGCGCTTCGTCCTGCCTCTG
Organism: Phycisphaerales bacterium; assembly: GCA_044337135.1. Taxonomy (GTDB): domain Bacteria; phylum Planctomycetota; class Phycisphaerae; order Phycisphaerales; family SM1A02; genus SYAC01. The sequence goes on from JBIIOC010000036.1 coordinate 1,784, forward strand.
CTGCCACGCCTCGAGATGGCCACGGGCGTGCTGCATTCCTTTGGACAGGGCGAGAGCTTTCTTGCCGAACGACTCGGCGATCGCATGCGTCGCGATCGCAATCCGCTGGTCGGCACCACGGCCAGCGGCAGCGTGGTGTCGGCGCGCATCCGGGGCACGGGCGCGCAGTCATCGGCGCAGGCGATCGATCGCGAGCTCGCGGAGATCGAGCGGATCTGGCGGCCCTACGCCTTCGCCCGAGGCGCCGTCACGCTGGCTGGCGCGCTGGGGCAGGCGCTGCAGTCGCGCGGCCTCACGATGGCGCTGGCCGAGAGCTGCACGGGTGGACTCGCCGGCTCGCTGGTCACCGCGGAGAGCGGCTCGAGCGCCTGGTTCCGTGGCGGCGTGATGAGCTACGCAAACGAGGCCAAGCGCGACCTGTGTGGCGTGGCGCAGGCGACCCTCGATGCGCACGGCGCGGTCAGCGCGCCGGTGGCGCTGGAACTTGCAAGGGGTGCGCGTGCCGCGCTGCACGCGGACTGGGCGGCATCGATCACGGGTGTGGCGGGTCCGACCGGTGGCAGCGATGCCAAGCCCGTCGGCACCGTCTTCATCGGCGTGGTGGGACCCGACTTCGAGGCGGTTCGTCGCTTCCGCTATCCCGGCGAGCGGGCCATCGTGCGCGACCGCGCCGCGAAGACCGCGCTGGCGCTGCTGCGGCTGGCGGTGGTGGATCGCGAGGAGTTCACGGCGCCCTTCATCTGGGAAGCCAGGGATCATGGTTGAGGCGTCCGCGCATCGCGTGGCCATCGCGCTGGGTTCGAATCAGGGCGATCGCCTTGCGCACCTGCGCCACGCGGTCGACGCGATCGAGGCCGGCGGCCTTCTTGGCGCGATTCGCGTGAGCGGCGCCTACGAGACGCCGCCCGAGAAGCCCGAGGACGGTGATCCCTTCCTGAACGCGGCGGTTTCGGGCGACTCGCTCATGGCGCCTCGGCAGTTGCTCGATGGCCTGCTCTCGATCGAGTCGCGGCTCGGGCGCATGCGCACGCCGGGGGCGCAGGGCGGACCCAGGAAGATCGACCTTGACCTTGTCCTGCACGGCGCGTGGGTTCTGGACGAACCGGGACTTCATGTGCCGCATCCGCGCTTTGCTTCCCGCGCATTCGTGCTGGTTCCACTCGCCGAGATCGAGCCTGACTTGATCGAACCTCGCTCGGGAAGGCGGCTACACTCCCTCCTCGCCGCGCTGGCGCCAGCCTCGCTGCCCCGAGTGGGTTCACTGCGGAAGTGACCCAGGGTGGGCGAGGGGCGTCCCGACGGTGATCCGGCGAACCCGCCTCGGAGAACGCATGCGCATCCTCTCTTCGCTCGTCAGCCTGCTGCTCGCCTCCAGTGCCGTGCTTGCGCAGGGGGATCCCGCGGCCTCGCCGCCGATGCCCGAGGAGGGCGGCCTCGAGATGCCGGTCATGCCCAAGACCGAGCCGCTGAGCAAGAACTGGAAGTCCGACGAGACCACGCCCGAGGCGGCGGCGAAGGGTTCGGCGGCGCTGGCGAAGCTGGTGACCGGCTACACCACGCCCGCGGCGATCGAGGACAAGGTCGAGATCGTCATGACCGTTCCGGGTGGCGATCAGAAGCAGGAACTCGGCATCTCCTTCGGTCCAAACGGCGCGGCGCGCCTGACCGCCCCAGGCGTGACGGTCACGCGCATCGGTGACGACCTGTACTTCGAGCCGGGTGACGTGCAGGGCAAGTACCTGAAGATCACCCGCAAGGGCTCCCTGGAGGAGGCCATCGTCGAGGCGTTCGGTTCTGCCGCGCTTCCGCTGCCCGAGATCCAGCTGCGTGGCGGCGATGCCGCGAAGGCCCCGGCCGCGCTCGGATCGATGTTCGTTGCGGAGCCCAAGGTGGTCGGCTTCCGCGCGGGTTCCGGCGGTGGCGCGGACGTGGTGCTGCTCAAGGGTGAGAGCGGCGGCGAGATCGAGGCGTCGATCAACCCGACCAACGGTCGACTCGTCACGGTGAAGTACTGCGCGGTGCCCCCGGGCGCACCGGCCGGCTTCAGCATTCCGGTCACGCTGAACGTGACGAGCAACGCCTTCGACAAGGATCTTCCGACGCCGATCGCTTTCGACGCGGCCGGCCGCAAGGCGGTCAGCTCGATGGACAAGCTGCAGGTGAGCCTGGACACCGGCGGACCCGCGCCCGACTTCAAGCTCAAGGACACCGATGGCAACGAGGTCAGCCTTGCGAGCCTGAAGGGCAGCGTGGTCGTGATCGACTTCTGGGCCACATGGTGCGGTCCGTGCATGAAGGGCCTGCCGAAGGTCGACGAGTTCGCCAAGTGGGCGAAGGAGGGCGGAAAGGCCGTCAAGGTCTTCGGCATCAACACCATGGAGCAGGAAGAGGGCGACGACCGCGTGAAGAAGATCGGCGAGTTCTGGAAGAACAAGGGCTTCGGCTTCGCCACGCTGATCGACGGCGACAACAAGGTCAGCGGCTCCTACGGCGTGCAGGGCATCCCCTTCACGGTCGTGATCGATCCGAAGGGCAACGTCGCCGACGTCCACATGGGGCTCTCGCCAACGCTGGTCGAGGACCTGAAGAAGGCCACCGAAGCCGCGCTGGCGGCGCCGAAGGGCTGAGGCGCCCTTCGCCAAGGGCGAACCCACGATGGCGCAGCAGGCCATGGATGGCTCGGTGCGCGTGAACCTGGATGTGCTGTCGCATTCCGAGGCCGCGCGAATGCGTGTGGCCGACGGCCTGCGTTCGCTGGGCGTTGGCGAGGTGCGCTTCGAACGCCATGACCGGATGCTCTACGCCACCGACGCGAGCATCTATCAGGTCGAGCCGATCGGCGTGGTGGTGCCCTGGTCCACGGAGCGCATTCCTGCGTTGATGCGATTCTGCGAGTCGCACCAGCTGCCGGTGCTGCCGCGTGGAGGCGGCACCAGCCTGGCGGGCCAGTGCGTGAACTTCGCGGTGATGGTCGACTTTGGCGCGCACTGCCGGACGATCCTTGCCATCGATGCGCAGGCGCGCACCGCGCGGGTGGAGCCGGGTGTCACGCTGGACCAGCTCAACGCCGCGCTGGCGCCCAGTGGACTGCTCTTCGGACCGGACGTCGCGACGAGCGGTCACGCCACGCTGGGAGGAATGATCGGCAACAACTCCGCCGGCGCACGCAGCATCCTGTACGGTCGAACGGTCGAGAATCTGCTCGCCCTGGATGTGGTGCTTCCTGACGGCACGCCGATGCATCTGAGCGAGGGATCCTGCGAGCGGGATCCACGCCAGCGCGCGATGGTGGAACGGCTCGCGGCGATCGTGCTGCCGATCCGTGAGGAGATTCGGCGGCGCATTCCCGCGATCAAGCGACACGTCGACGGGTACAACCTCGACCTGCTGCTCGACCAGCTGGATCGGTGCACGCCGGGGACCTTCGATCGGGTGAATCTCGCCACGCTTGTCTGCGGCAGCGAAGGCACGCTCGCGATGGTCACGGCGGCCACGCTGAAGCTCGTGCCCAAGCCAGCCTGCACCGGCCTCGCGATTCTCGGCTTCGAGAGCGTGCCCGCGGCGCTGGCCCCGCTCATGCAGATGATCGGCTGCGGCCCGAGCGCGGTGGAGCTGGTCGACGACGTGGTGATCGAGACGGCCATGGCGAACACCGAGTACCGGCGTTACGTCGAGGTGCTTCCCAAGCCGACGGGCGGGCGACTCGGCTCGGTGATGTACGTGGAGTTCCAGGGCGAGTCGATGGCGTCCGTGCGTGAGGGGTTCGATCGGCTCGCGGCGGCGCTGCCGGGCGTGCCGATGCAGCGTCACGAGGATCCCCGGACGCTGGCGAACGCCTGGAAGCTGCGCAAGGCGGGTGAGCCGCTGCTGCATGGCGTGCCGGGCGAGCGCAAGCCCATGACCTTCGTCGAGGACACCGCGGTCGATCCTTCCAGGCTGGCCGCGTTCGTGGACGGCTTCCGCGCGATCGTCGAGCGGCACGGAACCAGAGCCGCCTATTACGCCCACGCGAGCGTGGGCTGCCTGCACATCCGCCCGCTCGTGCAGATCCACGATGCGGCCGGACGCGCCGAGATGGTCTCGATCGCCAAGGATGTCGCGGACCTGGTCTCGCAATTCGGTGGCGCGCTCAGTGGCGAGCACGGTGATGGGCGCGTGCGCAGCCCGCTGCTCTCGCGCGTGATGGGGCCGGTGCTCTGCGACGCGTTCCGGCAGGTGAAGGCCGTGTTCGATCCGCAGGGGCGCATGAACCCGGGCAACCTGGTCGACACCGACCGGCCCGAGGCGATCGTGGAGAAGCTGCGCGTGCGCCCGGATGCCGGCGACGTGGCGGTGCCCGCGGTCGAGACGTTCTTCCATTACGACCGCGAGCATGGCTTTGACCATGCGGTCGAGGCGTGCAATGGCGCGGGTCTGTGCCGCCGCGTGCAGCCGGGTGGAACCATGTGTCCGAGCTACCGCGCGACGCTGGACGAGCGTCACGCCACGCGTGGCCGCGGCAACGCGCTTCGGCTGGCGATCACGGGGCAGTTCGGCAGGGGCAAGTCGCCTGACTGGCGCGATCCGCAGACGCAGGCCACGCTCGATCTGTGCCTCTCGTGCAAGGCCTGCAAGAGCGAGTGTCCGAGCAACGTGGACATCTCGAAGTTGAAGGCGGAGTTCGCGGCGCAGGGCTTCGCGAAGGCGGGCCGCGTGCCGTGGCGCGCACGCATGGTGGGGCGCGTGCGGCGTGTCCAGCGGCTGGGTTCCGCGATGTGGCCGCTCGCCAATGCGGTGCTGGCCGTGCCGCCGCTGCGGCGCCTTCTGACCGCGCTGCTTGGGTTCCACCCCGACCGGGAAATTCCGGGATTCGGTCCAGCCGTGGATCGCTGGCTGCGTCGTCGCGGTTCGCGCGCCGACGCGGGCGCGCCCACCGTGCTGCTCTTCCCGGACTGCTTCGCGACGTATGGCGAGACCGACCTTGGCCAGCTGGCCGTGGAGTTGCTGGAGGCCTTCGGCTACCGAGTCGTCATGCCGAGGGTCGGCTGCTGCGGCCGCACGCTGCTCAGCGTGGGCATGCTCGCGGAGGCCTCACGCACCGTTTCCACGACTGCGGCCGCGGTCATGGAGGCGATGCGCCGCGAGAACGCCGTGGCGCTGCTTGGCCTGGAACCCTCGTGCGTGAGCGCGATCAAGGACGACTGGATCGACCTGAAGGGGGCGGGGGATCGGGATGCGCTGCGCGCGCTGGCGCAACGAACCTTCCTGGTCGAGGAATTCCTGGACCGCGAATGGGATCGGCATCCAGCCCGTCCGCACGTGCAGGCGCCGCCAACCGAGCCGGTGATCCTGCATGGGCACTGCCACCAGAAGGCGCTGTGGGGTGTCGAGACGAGCGCGGGATTGCTGCGCAGGCTCGTCGGGGATCGCCTGCGGGTGCTCGACTCCGGGTGCTGCGGGCTCGCGGGGTCCTTTGGCTATGCGGCGCAACGCCACGAACTGTCCCTGCAGATCGGTGAACTCTCGGTCTTCCCGCCGATCCGGGCACAGCCCGATGCCGCGGTGGCCGCGCCAGGCACGAGCTGCCGTCACCAGATCCAGCACGCCACCGGCACCGCGGCGATGCACCCGGTCGCGCTCGCGGCACGCCTGCTGCTCACGCCCGGCGGCGATAGCATGCGCCGCGCATGAGCGATCGACGCGACATCACCGAGCCCCTTGACGCGGATCTGGACGAGACCGACCTTGCAAGCGCCACGCTGCTGCTTGTCGACGACAATCAGCAGAACCTGGAACTGATGCAGGCGTGGCTGGAGCCGCTGGGCTGCGCCCTGCATATCGCCCATGACGGTGCCGAGGCGCTGGAAGTCGCTGCCCGTCACGTGCCCGATCTGGTGCTGCTCGACGTGATGATGCCGCGCATGAGCGGTTTCGAGGCATGCCGACGTCTGAAGGACGCCAGCGCCACGCGCGACACCGTGATCATCATGGTCACGGCCCTGAACGAGGTCGGTGACTTCGAGCGCGCCGTGGAGTGCGGCTGCGACGACTTCCTGACCAAGCCCGTGAACAAGCTCGAGTTGACGACCCGGGTGAAGAGCCTGCTGCGCGTGCGGTTGCTCAAGCGCAAGGTCGACGCGCTGCTCCGCGAGCGACGGCAGGGCTGAACCGTCGATCCTCAAAACGAGAGCCGGGCTCCGCGTGCCTCATGCGGAGCCCGGTGCTTCGTCGGTCGTGAGACGGCGGTCGCGGGGGTCAGGCCGCGGACCGCCGCCACACGACAGCGGCGGTGTCGCCAGGGCGTCGCCAGCGGCTGTCTCGGCCGCGCGGCTCCAGCGTGACTTGCAGATGGTCGAGGTAACGGCGCAGCGCGTGCCAGTCGAATCCCTGCAGGAACGTTCGTTCCGCCGCGGGATTGATTCGCTGGATGGCGTCGATCAGCTGGTCCTTGGTCTGCATGGTGAGCTCCTTGCTTTCGAGTGCTGCGCGTTGACAGATGATCCATCGGATCGAAAACCTCGGAAGCGCGAGTCGATAATCAAAGCGGACCTTGTGCATCGAGGCGTGCCGACAACCCCTTGTGGAAGGCCCGTCTGGCCCCACAAGACTCAGTCTTTCGGACGAAAGGCAAGGCGCGCGGAATTCACGTCCGGAAAGAGCTCGAAGATTGTGTCCAGCCGCGTGAGATGCAGCGCCTGCGCCACCAGTCCCTGCAATCCGGCGAGCCGCACCTGCGCGCCGCGCGCCTTCATGGCGCCGTGCAGGCGCAGCAACGTGCCAAGGCCCGCGCTGGAGATCACGGCGAGCCGCGAGCAGTCCACGATGATCGACCGTGCGCCCGCATCGACATGCCGGCCAAGGTCCTCGATGAGCTGGTTGGCGGTGTCGCGATCAAGACCGCCGTCGGCGGTCACGATCAGCAGCTCGCCATCTCGCTCCTGGACGAATGTCTGCATGGTCAGTCGCGCACGACCTTCAGCGCGATCAGGTCCTGCACGTCGAGCAGGCCCAGTGGCCGTCCCTCGGCATCGACCACCGGCAGCTCGTCCACGCGCAGTTCGCGCACCAGGCGCACCGCGTCGCGCACCAGCGAGTCGCTCGGAAGCGTGCGCGGATGGGTGGTCATGCACTCGGAGACGGGCGCCGCCAGCGCGGCGGCGCCGCGCGCGTTGACCAGCCGTCGAACGTCCGCGTCGGTCAGCAGGCCCGACAGGCGCCCGTGCGCGTCCACGACCATCAGCGCACCGGCGCGACGGCCCTCGCCGGCGGCGCGCAGGGCCTCGGCGAGCGAGCCCGATGCCGGCACGCAGGGAAGGTTCCGGCCCACACGGAATCGAACGACCTCGAGGATCGGCCGCAGCCCGGCCCCCAGCAGGCCGCCTGGGTGCATGCGGTGGAAATCATCGGCCTTGAAGTCGCGGCGGCGGGCCAGCGCAAGCGCCAGGGCATCGCCCGTGGCCAGCATGGCGGTGGTGCTCGCGGTGGGGGCAAGGTTCAGCGGGCACGCCTCCTCGATGTCGCCCAGGGCGACGTGGCAATCGCAAGCCTGCGCCAGGCTGGTGCGGTCGCTCTTGGAGATCCCGATCCGGGGCACGCCATCGGCCTTCAGCAGGCTTGCCAGTGCGAGCACCTCCTCGGTCTCGCCGCCGTAGCTCATCAGCAACGCGGTGTCGCCGCGCCGGATCCGCCCCAGATCGCCATGAACGGCTTCGGCGGGATGCACGAACAGGCTGGGCTGGCCCAGGCTGGCGAAGGTGGCGCTCACCTTGGCGCCGACAAGCCCCGACTTGCCCATGCCGCTCACGACCAGCGAACCCTCGCATCGCTCCAGAAGGTCCAGTGCCCCGCTGAACGCTCGCGCATCGGCGCCGCCCGCGGACACGCGCTGCGCCAGTCGCTGCACCGCACCCGCCTCGGCGGCGAGCGCGTCGGCGATGAAGCGGGCCTCCAGCTCGGTGGCCGAGGTCGTCATGCGCGAGATGATAGCGGGGAAACCGCGTTTTCCTGTTACGCTTCCGCCAATGCCAGCCGGCGACGACTATCAGGTGAAACTCTCCGCCTTCGAGGGCCCGCTGGACCTTCTGCTGTTCCTGATCCGTCGCGCCGAAGTGGACATTCATGACATCCCGATCGCGCAGCTGACCAATCAGTACCTGCAGACGATCCGTGGTGCGCGCGACCTCGACGTGGAGCAGGCCGGCGAGTTCCTGGTGATGGCCGCGACGCTCGTGGAGATCAAGAGTCGCATGCTCGCCCCCGTGCCCGAGGGCGCGGACGCGACCGATCCGCTTGCGCCGAGCGAGGCCGGAGAGGATCCGCGCCGAGACCTGGTTCGGCAGCTGCTTGCCTATCAGCGATTCCGGAGCGCGGCCGACGGCCTCGAGCGACTCCGTTCCGAGTACGCGCGTCGCTGGCCCGCGAGCGGCCATGCCGATGCGCCTGCGGAAGAGGGACAGGAACGCGAGTGGACTGCCGACGACCTGGACCTTGGCGATGTGCATGTGCTCGACCTCCTGCAGGCCTTCGAGAGGCTGAGCGCCGCCGTCGACTTCACGCGACTCGGAGATCATCAGGTCACATGGGACGACACGCCGATCGGCCTGCACCAGGACGACCTGGTGGATCGGTTGGCACGGAGCGATGGCCGGCGCATGACGCTGCAGAGCGTCTTCGAGGGCCGTTCGCGCCTTGATCGCATCGGACTGTTCCTCGCGCTGCTTGAGCTTGCGCGCGAGCAGCGCGTTCGCGTGCGTCAGGATCGCGCCGAGGACGCGATCGAGATCGAGCTTCGCGACGTTCCCGCGCCCGCTCCTGCGCCGCAGGTCACCGCGGCGACGAACTGAACACCGGAGGAAGTTCCCTGACGGCCCCGGTCATGCGCGGGCAGCGGATCGCGTTCAGCCGCCGCCAAGCGCGGGACGTTCCGCCTGCGGTGTTCGCTCGGGCAGCTTGCCGTAGGTGCGCGCGATCGCCTTCGCGACGGCCTCCTGGAGCTGCTTGGCCTTTCCGACCCCGTCGCCCTCGAAACCGTTGCAGATCACGCTGAAGGTGGGCTGGTGGCCATTCCTGCAGTCGACCACGCCGCTGAGCGAGCAGACGCCGTCGATGTATCCGGTCTTGCAGCGCACCGTCGCGAGCTTGGGATCCAGGTCGCGGAAGCGCTTCTGCACGGTGCCTGACGTGCCACCGATCGCCAGGCTCGCCAGGAAGGGGCGCGCCACCGTCGAATCGTGCGTGAGATGGCTGATCCAGCCGGTCATGAGGCTCGCGGTCACGCGGTTCTCGCGTGACAGTCCGCTGCCGTCGGCGGCGTTCAGTCCCGCGGCACCGCCCACGCGCCCGCCCACCAGTCGTTCCATCGCCTCGCAGCCGTTCGACCAGCTGCCCGGGGCGCCCGAGACCTGCCGGCCGACGCGCTTGAGCAGGCACTCCGCGTACAGGTTCTGGCTGTCCACGTTGCAGCGGCGCACGATCGCCTCGATCGGGGTGCGGATCACCGGACCGATCGGCGAGCCCGAGGCTGCGGGCTCCTCGGTCGTGGCCAGGCGCACGGTTCCCACCGACACGCCTGCCTTGCGAAGCCGTTCCGCGAGCAGCTTGCCGAAGAAGTCGGGGGGTGCGTCGATCGACACGCTCACGGGCGCCTTCAGCGCCTGGCGCAGGAACCCGCGAACGGTGAAGCTGTTCGAGTCGGCTTCGCGGGCGATCCACAGGCCGTCATTGCGAGTCTTGCCCGGCGTCGTGGCGTTGCGGATCGGCACGAAATCGCACGCGGGCTCGATTCGCGTGACCTCGGCGCCGCGTGGGCTCGGGACGGCCCAGAAATCAAGGTGATTGGCGTGAAAGTTCAGGCCGCTCACCTCCGCGCAGTAGGGCTCGTGCAGCTGGTCGACCGGCCAGTCCACGTGGCAGTTGCTGCGATCGAAGACGCGGTCATCGATGACCAGTTCGGCAACGGTGGTCATGCCCGCTGCCCGAACGGCGTCGGTCCAGAGCGCCAGCAGCGCTTCGATGGTCATGCCCCGACGCTTCTGGCCCTGCGCGTCCGTGTAGGTCACGCTCTCGAGCATTTCCGGGTCGCCGAAGGAGGGGTCGCCGTCGCCCACCACCGTCAGTCGGTCGCCTTCGCGCAGGAGACGGGTCTCGAACTGGAAGTTCGGTCCGAGCAGCTCCAGCGCCGCCCCGGAGGTCAGCAGCTTCTGGTTGCTCGCCGGCATGACCGGCTGGTCGCCCTTGAAGTTCACGACCTCGTTGCCGTCGCTGTCGCGCACGCTGATGGCCACCACGCCCTTGCGTGGCCCCATCGACTTCATGAGTCCCGCGATCTCGTCCTGGAGGGAGCCGGCATGCGCCAGCGTGTGCGACATCAGGACGACGGCGAGGGTCAGGGCGCTGCGAAGCATGGGATTCCGCACTCTATCGACCGGCCCGCAGGCGGTGGCTCAACTTTCCAGGAGCGCTTCCGCAGCGGCCCGGCCCGCCACATGACCGCTCGCCCAGGCCCACTGGAAGTTGAATCCGCCGATGCGTCCGTCGACGTCGAGCATCTCGCCAACCAGGTGCAAGCCGGGGCGAACGCGGCTCTCCAGCGTCTCCAGCCGGACTTCGGTCAGGGGCACGCCGCCGGCAGTGGTCTCGGCGTAGGTGAAGCCCCGGTCGCCGGTGACGGGAAGTTCCAGCGCGACCAGATTCCGGACGAGTTCCCGCCGACGCTCCTTCGGGAGCTGCTGGGGGGTGGTCTCGGGCAGAACCGCGCACGCCTGCAGGACCGCACGGGCCATGCGCTCCGGGAGCCGCTCCCGCAGGCGTGAAAGCATGCTGCGCCCGGTCGCGTCCAGGAGCCACCGGTCCGCCGTGGAGGGGTCAAGATCCGGCAGCAGGCTTGCCTCCAGCCGCACGTCAGGCTGGGCGGCGCGCTGCAGCGTCCAGTGCCTGGAGATGTCGAGGGCGACCGGTCCCGAGAGGCCAAAGTGGGTGCACAGCAGGGAGCCCTCGAACCGCGCCAGGCGCTTGCCCGCACGATCCGTCACGCGCAGTTCGGCAGGCAATGCCAGGCCGCTGAGCTCTCGCAGCCAGTGTCCCTCCTGAAGCAGCAGCGGCACCAGCGAAGGCACCACGCGCTCCGTCAGCGTGTGCCCCAACGAGACGGCCATCTCAAGTCCGGCGCCGTCGGAGCCGCTCTTGGGAAGGCTGCGCCCGCCGGTGGCAAGAACGACCCGCCGCGCGCACAGGGTTCCGTGCTCGGACCGGATCCTGAACGAGTCGTCCTCGCACGCCTCGATGGCGAGCACGCGATCGGGATGTCGAATCTCCACGCCGACGTCTGCCGCGGCGCGGAGAAGCGCCTGCAGCACCGTGCGCGCGTTGTCGGTCACGGGAAAGAGCTTGCCGGTCTCCTCGCGCTTCAATTCAACGCCGAGTCCCGCGAAGAAATCGATCGTCTGCTCCACCGTGAAGCGGGAGAGCACGCGGCGGATCGCGGCGGGGGTCGCGCCGGCGTAGTCGCGCTCGTGCACCGCATGGTGCGTGACGTTGCATCGGCCGCCGCCCGCGACCAGGATCTTGGCTCCAAGCGTGCGTGCGCCGTCCAGGGCGATCACGCCCTTCAGTCCCGAGCGTCCCGCGGCGACCGCCGTCATCAATCCGGCGGCGCCCGCGCCCACGACGATCAGCTCATGGATGGAATCAGTCACGGCGTGCCTGGGCCGAGCCCGGAGCCTCGCCCTCGATCGTCAACGTGGCGCGCTTGGGCTTGGGGGGTGCGCCATCCGCGGGGCAGCTCCGGCACGAACCGCCGCTGCGCGTTGGCAGCAGCGGACGGATCACGAAGAACGCTCCAGCGAGCGCCGCCAGGGACACGGCCCAGAATTGCCAGTCGCTCCATGGCATCAGGTCACTCCAAGAGCCAGAAGGGTATGCCGGATGGCGAATGCCATCGTCCAGGCGAGTCCGCTCATCCACGCCAGCTGCAGCAGCGGCCACTTCCAGGAGCCCGTCTCGCGGCGAACCAGCGCGAGGGTGGGCAGGCACTGCATCGCCAGCGTGAAGAAGGCGAGCAGCGCCGCCGCCGTCGGAACGTCAAGCAGCGGCGTGCCGTCAAGCCTGCGGCCGCGCGCGATCCGCTCGATCATGCGCGCCTCATCGTCCTCGCTCGTGGCGCCCTGCAGCACGCTCAGGGTGCTCACGAACACCTCGCGCGCCAGGAAGCTGGTCAGCGTGGCCACGGTCAGCTGGTGATCGAAGCCAAGCGGCGCGAACACCGGCTGCGCCAGGCGTCCGATGCGGCCCGCGAAGCTCTCCAGCTGCTGCGTCTGCGCAAGTTCACCCTCGGCCTGCACCTGCATCGCCGCGCCCTGCGCGATGGATTCGAGCGAGCGACCCTCGCGCAGTCGCGCGGCCTCGGCGAACCGCGCCTCGAGCTCGGCGCTCGGCCTGGCGGATGGATAGGCGCTCAGCCACCACATCACCACGCAGATCGCCAGGATCATGGTGCCGGCGTTCGAGAGGAACAGGCGCGCGCGGTCCCACGTGACCCAGAGCGCCGTGCGGAGGCTTGGTCGCCGGTAGGGGGGAAGTTCCAGAACCATCGGGCGCGCGGGCCCGCGCAGGATCGTGCGGCGCGCCAGCAGCGCGCTGAGAAGCCCCGCGATCGCGCCGGTGGCGTAGCAGCCCATGAACGCGATGCCTGCCAGCCACGGCCGACCCGCGAACAGCAGCGAGATCAGCAGGACATAGACGGGCAAGCGTGCCGTGCAGCTCATGAACGGGGCCACAAGGATCGTGGCAAGGCGATCCTTGGGGTCCGGGATCAGGCGCGTGCTCAGGATTCCGGGCAGCGCGCAGGCGTGGCTGGAAAGCAGCGGGACGAAGGCCTGGCCCGGCAGTCCGAAGCGACGCATGAACCGGTCCGCAGCGAAGGCCGCGCGCGCGAGGTAGCCGCTGTCCTCGAGCAGGCTGAGCATGAAGAAGAGCAGCGCGATCTGCGGCAGGAACACCACGGTGCCGGCCACGCCGCCCACCACGCCGTCGACGAGCAGCGCGCGCAGCGGACCCTCGGGCAGCCATGCCTCCACGAGTCCGCCCACGTGCTGGAACACCCATTCGATCCCGTCCATCGGGAACTTCGCCAGCCAGAAGATGCTGGCGAACAGCACCGCCATCACCATGATGAACACGGCGCCACCCGAGACGGGGTGCGTGAGCGCCGCGTCCACGCGATCGGTCAGCCGCTCGGCGCTCACCGCGCGCTGTCCGCCAACGCTGTCGCGAACGCAGTCGCTGCACCACGCGGCCACGCGCGCGTCGTCCTCCAGGGTGGGCAGGTGGGAGAGTCGCGTGACATGCGCGGGTGCGTCGAGGCCCGCGCGTGCGGCCTCGGCCGCGCGCCGTGCCAGCTGCTCGACGCCCTCGCCGGTCCTGCCACTTGTCACCTCGACCGCGCAGCCAAGACGTGCGGAAAGCTTCGCCGCGTCGACGCTGAGTCCCTTTCGGCGCGCCTCGTCGGCGAGCGTGACGGCCACCACGCACGGCACCTTTCGCCGAAGGGCCTGCAGCACGAAGCGCAGCGAGCGCGCCAGGTTGGTGGCGTCGGCCACGGCGATCACCACGTCGGGCGCACACTGGCCGATCCGGCCCTCGATGCAGTCGCGGCACAGTCGGCTCTCCGGCAGTTCGAGGTGGAGGCCATAGGTGCCGGGCAGGTCCATCAGCTCCAGTTCGACGCCGGCCACCGAGACCGTGCCCACGCGGCTCTCGACCGTCGTGCCAGGCAGGTTGCCCGTGCGCGCGCGCACGCCGCAGAGGCGATTGAACAGCGTGGTCTTGCCGGTGTTGGGCTGTCCGAGAAGCGCCGCGCGCACGACCCTCGAGGTCGCCGTGGCCACGGGAGTGGTGGGCGTCGCGCTCACCAGTGGCTCCGCGCGCTCAGCGGGTCCTCGCGAGCGAGCGGCGGCTCTCCGCTCGACTCGACTGGATGATCCGGTCCGCGGCCTTGGGGTTCGCCTTGCACTCGAGCAGCGCCGAGAGCATGAGCGGCGCCACGATGGTGGCGTCGCTCTCGACCACGAACATGGGCGTGCGCTCGGTGAGCTTGTCCCACGTGATCTTCTCGTTGGGCGTGGCGCCGGAGTAGCTGCCGTAGCTCGTGGTGCTGTCGGAGATCTGGCAGAAGTAGGCCCAGGGCTTCACCTTCTCCTGCAGGTCGTACTTGATGCTCGGCACCACGCAGATGGGGAAATCGCCGGCGATGCCGCCGCCGATCTGGAAGAAACCGATGCCGCGGCCCGCCGACAGGCGCTTGTAGTCGTCGTAGAACTGCGCCATGTACTCGATGCCGCTCTTGACGATCTGCGCGCCGCAGTCGCCGTACTTCACGTGCGAGGCGAAGATGTTGCCGAAGGTGCTGTCCTCGTGACCCGGCACCACGATGGGCAGCTTCGCCCTGGCGGCCTCGAGCAGCCAGCACTCGCGCGGGTCGCCCTCGAACTTCGAGCGTGGCAGCTTGCCCACGAGCTCGTAGAAGTACTCGTGCCAGAAGCGACGATCGCCGTCGCGGCTGGCCTTCTTCCACATGGGCACAAGGATCTTCTCGACGGCGCGGAAGGCGTCGTCCTCGGGAATGCTGGTATCGGTCACGCGCCGCATGCGCTGCTTCAGGATGCGCGTGTCGTCGCGCTTGGTGAAGTAGCGGTACTCGGGAAAGTCCTTGTAGCTGTCGTGCGCCACCAGGCGGAAGAGCGACTCCTCAAGGTTCGCGCCGGTCACGCTCAGGCCGTGAATGAGGCCGGCGCGGATCGCGGGCGCGAGCGTGATGCCCAGCTGTGCGCTGCTCATTGCGCCGGCCATCGCGAGGTACATGCGGCCACCCGCCTTCACGTGGTCCCAGTAGCTGAACGTCGCATCACGCGTGGCACGCGCGTTGAAGTTGCGGTAGTTGCGGGCGATGAACTCGAGGACGGGGAGCGTGGGAGGCATCTGGAAGCGGAGTCTATCGCCCACGGGGTGGACTCCGTGGATCAACAGGGTCTCGTGGAGGAGGCTCGACGCGGCGCGATTGATCCTCCTCGTGGCGTGCGGTACCTTCCGAGGGGTGCCTAATCTGCGCGTAATCATGTTCCGGGTCTGGTTGGTGTTCGTCGCTTGGCTCTTCGCTCCGGCAGTCCCTGCAGTCGCGCAAGCGATGATCGACGACTTTTCGGACGGCCTGCTGTGGGATGGGGACTGGTCGTACTGCTCCCAAAGCCCTGCGACGTTGGGACTCCAGGAGCAGCCTGGCTACCTTGAGTTCACGACAGGGAGCGGTTTTTCGGCCGGTCCGCTTCATGCCACGGTCGCGGGAGCGTGGCGAATGCTTCGTGACCCGTACTTTCAGGTCGATGTCGACATGCGGATCCCTGGCCAGTTGCCGACGGGAGCGCTCGCGGACGCGTCGGTGTCCGACTTCACCGGGTTGTTCCTGCAGATCACCTCGTCTCTTGAGGGCGCATGCACCGTTTCCGGCGGGCTGGTGATCAGGATCGGGAAGGAAATCAATGTCAACGGTTATGTGTGGCGGCGACTGGACATCTGGATCAGTGGCACTCGAGTTCGTTCATACGCTGGCTACGGAACCAAGCTCTTCGAGACCTCGCCGGATCCCCTCAGTGGCAGGTTCATCGAGGTCCCTCCGCCAGAGGGGCCCGCGCGACTTCGAGCTTTTTACAAGCAGGGGAGCGTCGGGATCTGGTTCAACAATCCTTCAGCGGGCGTGACCCTGTCGGTTCCGTTCACGCCTGAACTGGTCGTGAAGGTGGGTGGCTTTGTGCAGGGCCAGTACAAGACTCTCTCCGGTTCACGGGCGACGATTGACTTCGTTTCCCTTCAGTACGGCAAGGGGTCCATCAGTCCGCGAGATCTGCGTGCATCGCAGGGATCATCCCAGACCAAAGTCCCGCTCTCCTGGGCGTCGATGCTGGGCGCAGGTGCGAGCAAGTACCTCGTTTACCGGGATGGGAACCTGATTGCCGATGATGTCCTCGTCACCACGTACGAGGACATCTCGGCCACGGCGGGCGTCGTGCACGAGTACCAGGTGGCAGCCTTGTATCCGGATCTCGGCACCACGTCGAACGCGTGCGCACCTGTGGAGGGATGGCTCGGGCTTCCCGCACCGGATGGAGTGACTGCCAGCAAGGGTACGTCCGAGTCTTCGATCGCGGTGACCTGGAACGCCACACCGGGAGTTGAGGATTATGAGTTGTGGCGGACGGCCACGGGCGGGCAGCCCGTTCTCGTCACGACGACCGATGCCACCTCTCATACAGACAGCGTCGCTCCGCCCGGCAAGCTCTGCACCTATCAGGTGAAGTCCATCAAGGGAGCCATCAAGAGTGCCTTGAGCATTCCGAATGCGGCCTCCCAAGGATTCCGCAAGCTCCCCGCACCCGGTTCGGTCGCGGCTTCTGACGGGACGTCGGCCTCCGCGGTGGCGGTGACGTGGGCATCGGTCTCGGGCGCCACGCAGTACGAGGTATGGCGATCGATTGGCGGAGCCGCCGCGACGAAACTCGCGACGGTTGGCCCCACCAGTTACAACGACACGTCGGTGCCAGCTGCGGTGGAGGCGACCTACACGGTCAAGGCCAAGGGAGCGTCGGCGGAGTTCGTGAGTGATTTCAGTGCCGTGGCCACCGGCTGGAAGTCGCTGCCTGCGGTCAAGGGAGTTGTCGCGAGTTTGGGAACGAACACGGCCGGGGTCCAGCTTTCCTGGCCTGCCGTGGCCGGGGCGACGGGATATCGCGTGCTCCGGGGTGGAGAGAGCGTGGGCACGACCGTGAACGCCTCGTTCATCGACGCATCGGTGAATCCCGGGACGCTGTCGTCGTATGTGGTGAAGGCCAGTTGCGCGCTGGGAGACGGGATCGGCTCGACCGCGGTTTCGGGTTGGCGGGGCCTGCTTGCTCCCTCTGCATGCTCGGCCACTGCGGGCGTTTCGGCATCGTTCGTGCGCGTGACATGGGAGAGTGTCGTTGGCGCAGCGGGATATCAGATCCTTCGGGCTGCCGGGGGCGCGGCCGCTCAGATCGCGGCCGTGAACGGTGCGCTCTCGGTCCAGTTTGACGACACGACCGCGACTCCTGGAGTCCTCTACTCGTACACCGTGAGGGCCGTGGGCGGAACGGGAACTGGCTCGGGTGCCGCGAGCACGACCGCCACGGGTTGGCGGATGCTTGGGGTGCCTGTAAGTGTTGTCGCGACCGATGGCACTCGCCTGACGGATGTGCAGGTGACTTGGGGCGCGGTGACG
>JBIIOC010000115.1:0-5823 GCA_044337135.1 Phycisphaerales bacterium
GTGCGATAGTCACGCAGGAACCCGTCGTCGAAGCCCGGACGCCCGTACGCCCACTGGTAGTTCACCAGGTCGACGTACGCCACACCCGCCTGCTGTAGCTGCCGCGCGGCCTCGAGATGCTGCTCGCGCCACTGCGTGTCCACCGTGTCGCCATCGTTGCCGCTGCCCGGCGAAAGCCGCACACCCACGCGGTCCGCCCCCCACACCTTCACGCAGGCATGCACGCACTCCATCAGGAAGCGCGCGCGCTTGACCACGTCACCGCCCCACGCGTCGGTGCGGCGATTCACCACCGAGCTCATGAACTGATCCGGCAGGTAGCCATTGGCGCCATGCACCTGCACGCCATCGAAACCCGCATCCTTGGCGATCTGCGCGGCCCGGCCATAGTGGGCGATCACGTCCGGGATCTCGACCTCCGCGAGCGCGCGCGGCTGGTCACACGCCACGCGCGCGGGCTTGCCCTGCTCGTCAAGCGCGAAGCAGGTGCCCTTCGCGGCCTGCAGGTCACTCGCGCTCACCGGCGCCGCATTGCCCGGCTGGAGGCTGCGGTGCGAGATGCGCCCCACATGCCAGAGCTGCGCGTGGATGCGTCCGCCCGCCGCATGCACCGCATCCGTGACAAGTCGCCATCCAGCGCCCTGCTCGGGGGTGTGCATGCCCGGCGTCCACAGGTAGCCCTGCCCCTCGGGACAGACCTGCGTGGCCTCGCTCACGATCAGTCCGGCACTCGCGCGCTGCGCGTAGTAGGTGGCGCTCAGCTCCCACGGAACGTTGCCGGGCTGCTTCGCGCGACACCGCGTCAGCGGTGCCATGACGACTCGATTGGGAAGCGTGAGGGGTCCGACGCGAAGGGGTTCGAGCAGCTTCATGGCGAGTCTCCGAGGAAGGCCGATGCTAGGCCGCCGCGGTTCAGGCGGCGTGCGCGCGCTTGGGGAACGCCAGGCTCAACCCCACCGACGCGCCGATCACGCCGCAGATCACCGACAGGCTGATGCCGATCGGCACGTGCATGCCCCAGATGGGCAGCAGCATCTTCACGCCCACGAACATGAGCACGATGCCGAGACCGAAATGCAGGAGGTGGAACTTGTCCATCGCGCCCGCCAGCAGGAAGTAGAGCGCACGCAGCCCCAGGATCGCGAAGATGTTGCTGGTGAAGACCACGAGCGGCTCGCGCGTGACCGCGTAGATCGCTGGCACGCTGTCCACCGCGAAGATGATGTCGGTGAACTCGACCACCAGCAGCGCCACGAACAGCGGCGTGGCGTGGCGAACGCCGTCCAGCTTGACCAGGAACTTCTGGCCGTGGAACTCCTGCGCGATCGGCATCACGCGGCGCAGCAGGCGCAGCACCGGATTGCGAGAGAGATCCTTCGCCTGCTCATGCGGAAAGAGCAGCTTCACGCCCGTGCCCGCCAGGAACAGGCCGAAGATCCAGACCACCGCGGCATACTGCAGCAGCACGCTGCCCAGGGCGATGAAGACCGCGCGACAGCCCACCGCGCCCAGGATCCCGTAGAAGAGCACGCGATGCTGGTACTTGGCCGGCACGGCGAAGTACCGCAGGATCACCACGAACACGAACACGTTGTCCACGCTCAGGCTCTGCTCGATCACGTAGCCAGCGAAGAACTCGAGCGTGAGCTGGTTCGCCACCTTGCGCGGGTCCGCGGCATAGCCCGCCGCGGCGAGCGCCTCGCTGCCCAGCTGCGGCAGCTTGTCCTGCAGCCACCACCAGAAGCCCGCCCCGAAGGCGACCGCGAGCACCGCCCACACCGTGCTCCAGATCGCCGCCTCGCGGAAGCCGACCTCGTGCGCCTGGCGGTGGAACACCCCCAGGTCGAGCGCCAGCACCGCCAGCACGAACAGCGTGAAGCCCGCGTAGAACGGCCAGTACGGCGCGAATGGGAACAGCACCGGCTGCGCGAACTCGTTCGCGGCCGCGAGCAGTCCCGGCATCAGGCCCAGCGCGGACATCGTGTGGCGCGACGACGCCGAGGCGTCAGCGCACGCCGTCCTTCTCGGCCATCATCGCCAGCATGTCCACGCAACGGTTGGCGTAGCCGAACTCGTTGTCGTACCAGCTCACCACCTTGAAGAAGCGGTCGTTCAGCTGGATGCACGCCTTGGCGTCGTAGATGCTGCTGCGTGGGTCGCTCATGAAGTCGCTGCTCACGACCTCGTCCTCGGTGTAGCCGAGCACGCCCTGCATCGGGCCGGTGGCGGCGGCCTTCATGGCCGCGTGAATGTCGGCCAGACTGCAGGCCTTCGCGCTGCGGAAGGTCAGGTCCACGCAGCTCACGTTGGCCACGGGCACGCGGAAGCTCATGCCGGTCAGCTTGCCCTTCACGGCGGGCAGGCAGAGCGCCACGGCCTTCGCCGCGCCGGTGCTCGCCGGAATGATGTTCTGGTAGGCGTTGCGGCCGCCGCGCCAATCCTTCTTGCTGGGGCCGTCCTGCGTTGGCTGGGTGGCGGTGACCGCGTGGACCGTGGTCATCAGGCCCTCCTCCAGGCCCACCGTGTCAAGCAGCACCTTCACCACGGGCGCCAGGCAGTTGGTGGTGCAGCTTGCGTTGCTGATCACCGTGTGGCGCGCCGGGTCGTACTTCTCGTGGTTCACCTTGTAGACAAGGGTCGGCACCTCGGCGTCGCTCTTGGTGGGCGCGCTGATGAGCACGCGCTTGGCGCCGCCGTCGAGATGCTGCTTCGCCCCCTCGAACTCGGTGAAGCGGCCGGTGCTCTCGACCACGTACTGCACGCCGAGATCCTTCCACGGCAACTTGCCGGGCTCCTTCTCGCTCATGGTGCGCGTCTTCTGCGCACCGGCCGTGAAGCCGTCGCCACCGGCCTTCACCTCGTGGGCAAAGCGGCCATGGCTCGAGTCGTGCTGCAGCAGGTAGGCCAGGTTGTCCGCGGGCACCAGGTCGTTCACGCCCATGATCTCGAAGTTGCCGCGCTGCGCGGCGATGCGATACACGAGGCGGCCGATGCGTCCGAATCCGTTGATGCCGATGCGAATGGGCATGGGGGTCTCCTGAGGGGGTCAGACAATAGGGCGCGCGGCCGGTTCCCTCAACCAAGCGGCCGTCCGCCCCAGAAGGGGTGATTTCAGCCCTGCCTCGCCTGCACGGACAGGCCGCGGCTGCGCCGAGCCTCGCGGCGGCAGGCGGCATCGAAGACCCACGGAAAGGCCGTGATCACGCCGGCGGACAGGCGCACCAGCAGGCTCGTCCAGACCTCGCTGCGCGGCCGCTTCAGGCATGCGACGATCGCGCGCGCCACGCGTTCCGGAGGCTGCACGAAGAGCTTCGGCGCGTGATCGGGCACCTTCCTGCCGCTGGCGTTCAGGCCGCTGCGCGCGGCCGACTGCTCGAAGAACTCGGTCATCGTGGTCACGGGATGCACGCTGCTCACCTCGATGCCGTGGGGCTCGAGCTCGAAGCGCATGGCCCGGCACATCATCGCCTGCGCGGCCTTGGTGGCGGCGTAGGCGCCGTAGTAGGGAATCGTGAACTTCGCCAGGCAGCTGCTGCACATGAGCAGGTGACCCGGACGATTCGCCGCGATCAGCCGACGCGCGGCCTGCGTGATCAGGTCGGTGCTGGCGAAGAAGTTCACCTCGAACATCTGGCGCAGGTCGGCCTCGCTCGTCTCGTGGTGGGCTCGCTCCATGCCGTAACCGGCGTTGGCGAACACCATGTCGAAGCGGCCGAAGGCGCGCTCGGCGGCGTCGAGAAGCTGGGCACTGGCGCCGGGGGCCGCCACATCGATGGCGACGGCGTGCACCTCGCCACCCCGCGCACGGATCGACTCGGCCACCGCGTGCAGCCGCTCCAGACGCCGTGCGGCAAGCACCACCTTCATGCCCTCGGCCACCACGGCATGCGCGGTGGCCGCGCCAATGCCTGAGCTTCCGCCCGTGATCACCGCAACCTTTCCTTGCAGCGCGCCAATCGACATGCGCGAACGCTAGCACAGGCGCGACGGCGGCGATTTCCTATCCTGCGGCCATGCGTCGATGCGTCGCGATCCTGATGCTGTGCGCCATGACCCTGCCCTGCATCGCCGTGGCCGGCGAGGGACAGTCGGGACAGGCCGTGCCTTCAAGCGGCGGGCCACCGATCAGCGGATCGATCGAGCCGGGGCGCACCCACCCCGCCCCCGAGATTCCCGTCGACACGCGTCGCATGCGCGTGGGCGTGTTCGAACTGCCGCCCTACGCCATGCGGGCCGGCGACGGCGACTGGCGCGGGCTGGCCGTGACGCTGTTCCGAGAGGTCGCCCAGCGCCTGGGCATGCGCTACGACTTCGTGGCGTACCCGGACGTCGCCTCGGCCATGAAGGATCTCGCCGAGGATCGCCTCGACTTCCTCGCGGTCGGGCTCGACCCCACGCCTGATCGCGAGGCGCTGATCGACTTCAGCCACGCCTTCGAGCAGAGCGGCACGAGCGCCGTGGTGCGACAGGACCATTCGCCGTCGCTGCTGGGCATGTGGCGCCAGATCGCTTCCTCAAACCTGCCCCTGATGCTGGCATGGGTGCTGGGCTGCATGTTCGCGGTCGCACTCATCATGACGGTCCTCGAGCGGCGCCGGAACGCCTCGCACTTCGGCGGCTCATGGATCAAGAGCCTTGGTGAAAGCCTGTGGTGGAGCGTGACCACCATGTCCACGGTGGGCTACGGCGACCGCGTGCCGGTGACCTCTCTGGGGCGACTGCTGGGCGGCACCTGGATGCTGCTGGCGTTCGCGCTCATGTCGGTGCTGGCCGGCGTGATCGCCAGCGAGCTCACCGTGAGCCGATTCAAGCCCGAGGTGCGCAGTCTTGCCGCCCTTCCGCGGCTGCGCGTGGGTGCGGTCAACGAATCCGCCGCCATGATGGATGCGGAGTCGCACGGCATGAAGCCGGGCAACTTCCGGACCCTCACCGACGCGCTCGAGGCGCTGCGCGCCCGCGAGATCGATGCCGTGCTGGGCGACACGGCCGCGCTGAAGTACCTGGTGCGCGAGTCGTTCTCGCAGGACCTGACCGTGCTCCCGGAACCGCTCGTGGTGGAGTACGCGTGCCTGCCGCTCTCGCCGAAACTGGGCCACCCCCTCCGCGACCCGTTCAACTACTGGGTGCTGCGCATCATCGAGAGCACCAGCTGGCAGACCTACCGCCGCGTCGTCTCAGGAGAGAACTGAACATGCCCACCTTCCCCGGACCGCTCATCGGCATGGTGCACCTGGCCGCCCTGCCCGGCACGCCGCGCAGCGAACTGCGCGTGGAGCGCATCGCCAAGGCCGCCGCCGCCGAGGCGCAGGCCCTCGAGGACGCGGGCTTCGACGCCGTGCTGGTGGAGAACATGCACGACCTGCCCTACCTGCGTCGCGAGGTCGGCCCCGAGATCGTGGCCGCCATGAGCGCATGCGTGCTCTGCGTGCGCGCAGCGGTGCGGTTGCCGGTCGGCGTGCAGCTGCTCGCCGGCGCCAACCGCGAGGCACTGTCGGTGGCGCACGCCTGCGGCGGCTCGTTCATCCGAGCCGAGGGCTTCCATCTGGCGGCGGTGGCCGACGAGGGCCTCTTCGAGGAGGCCGACGCAGGTCCGCTGCTTCGCTTCCGCCGCTCGATCGGTGCCGAGCGCGTGCTGGTGGCGGCCGACGTGATGAAGAAGCACTCGAGCCACGCGATCACGCGCGACCTGGACCTGCGAGAGCACGTGAAGACCGCCGAGTTCATGGGCGCCGACGCGGTGATCGTGACCGGAAGCGCCACGGGCGAACCGGTCGACATGGGCGACCTGCGCGAGGTGCGCGAGGCCACCCGCCTGCCGGTGCT
>JBIIOC010000116.1:0-5791 GCA_044337135.1 Phycisphaerales bacterium
CAGTTCGCGATGATCGGTCCGATCTCGCTCTTCAGCGCGGACTCCGGAGACGCCGGCATTCCAGTGCCGCAGGCCGGATCGCCCAATCCCGTGGTGCGAACGCTCGACGGCGGTCTGGCGAACGCGGTGCGACCGCTGGTCGCCTCGGGCGAGGGCACGCTGCCGCTGGATCCCTCGCGTGGAGGCGCGCTGAAGGCGCTGGTCCAGAAGGCGAGCCTCGTGCACATCTTCATCAAGGGTGGGCCGATCATGTGGCCCATGCTCTTCGCGTCGATCGTGGCGCTTGCCGTGGCGCTGGAGCGCGTCGTGTTCCTGGTGAACGAGCAGCGAAAGCGCAGCCCGAAGTCGGTCGCCAACTTCTTCGTCGAGGTTGGCAAGGGTGACCTGGACGGGGCGGTCAGCGTCTCGAAGAAGTCCCAGGATCCGATCGTGTGCACGCTGGGCTACGCGCTGGAGCACCGTGACCAGTCCCTTGGGCACGCGCTTGCCTATGCCGAGACGCGCACCATGAAGCGCTTCAAGCGCGGCCTGCCGGTGCTGGACACCGTGATCACGCTGGCGCCGCTGCTGGGACTGCTCGGCACGGTGACGGGCATGATGGGATCGTTCGCGGTGATCGGCGGCGACCTGAGCTCGCCTGGCGCGATCACGGGCGGCATCGCCGAGGCACTCATCGCAACCGCATTCGGCCTCATCATCGCGATCCTCTGCCTGATCCCGTTCAACTACCTGAACAGCAAGATCGAGGCGATGGAGGGCGAGCTGCTTGCGTGCGGCGAGCAGCTGAAGCTCATGATCGAGGGCCGGCCCGCGGTGCCGTCGGCCGCCGAGGCGCGCGCGGGCATGTCGCTTGGGGTGCCGGTCGGGGCGGGAGCCTGACATGGCCGGCGGTGGCGGCGGCATGCGTCGCGGCAAGAAGAAGGCCGCGCGCATCGAGATCATTCCGCTGATCGACATCATCTTCTTCCTGCTGGCCACCTTCATCATGGTGTCGCTGAGCATGTCGAAGAACCAGGGCGTGCAGGTCGCGTTGCCGGGTTCGTCGACGGCGCAGTCCCTTGGGGATCAGCAGGAGATGGACAAGGCCGTCACTCTGAGCGTGAACGACAAGGGCGAGATCTTCTTCAACAAGGACAAGATCCTGATCTCCCAGCTGCCCCTCAAGCTGCAGACCTTCAAGCTCACGGCGAAGGATCCCAAGGTGATCATCAACAGCGACGGCGCCGCGGACTTCAAGTTCGTGGTGGCCGTGCTGGACGAGGTGCGCAAGATCGGGATCGCCAAGGTCGGCATCAGCACGGACAAGAAGTGATGTTTCGCACGGGCGTCATCTTCGTGATCGCGGCCGTCGTGATCCACGGGATCGTGATCCTGTTCGGGGGGCTCCTCTTCAACCACGATGCCGAGGCGGCGAGCAAGCGTGACGTCGAGCTGGTCGCGCAGGAGATGGACGCGGAACGCGCCGAGGAGGAGCAGCAGCAGGAGCCCCCGCCCGAGGCGATGAAGGATCAGGAGGAGCAGCCTCCGGACGCCGCGCAGAGCCCGAGCGCCGTGGAGCAGGTGAGTTCCGGCGAGGATGCCCCCGCGCTCGACGCGGCGAGCCTGAGCGCGCTTGAGGCGGCCTTGAGCGGAGGCGGATCCAGCGGCGGCGGCGACTTTGGTGGCGGCGCCTCGCTCGCTTCCGGTGGCCGCATCGGCGGCAAGGGCGGACCGAACGCCGACGGCGAGGAGTTCTCCGGCGCCTTCAGCATGTCCGAGATCGACCAGCGTCCGCGGGCGCTCATGCAGGTCGCCGCCGCCTATCCGTCGGAGATGCGCGCGCGCAAGGCCGATGGCGTGGTGACCGTGATCTTCGTTGTCGACGAGACCGGTCGCGTGGTGAATCCGCGCGTCGAGAAGGCATCGCATCCCGAGTTCGAGAAGCCCGCCCTCGAGGCGGTGCGACAGTGGAAGTTCGAGCCTGCCATCAAGGGAGGCAAGCGCGTGAGCTGCCGCATGCGCGTTCCCTTCAGGTTCCAGCCCAAGTGAGACCAAGCATCATGCACCGTTCAAGCCCCCGAATCCTGTGCGTCACGCTCGCCGCTTGCCTTGGCAGCACCGCGATCACCTTCGCCGACGACGCGAGCCGCTGGGAGGCCCCCGCGCCCTCGGCGCAGGTCGGCACGCCGGACCTTCGCGCGGTGTGGGACGATCCGGTCTTCCAGAAGTCTTTCGTTGCCGGCTACGGCGTGAACCCGGAGGTGGAGCCGCGCATCTCGCAGGACGACATGGCGCTGCTGGAACTGGTGCGACAGTTGATGCCGGACGAGCTGCCCGCGGCCGAGGTGCTGCTCCGCGAATCGATCAAGGACGACACCTCGGCGGTTCTGGACCTGACGCTTGGTGGCGTGCAGTACCAGCAGGAGCGTTCGGACGAGGCGCTTCGCAACTACCGCCGGTCGGTAGAGAAGTACCCGAATT
The DNA here is from genome assembly GCA_044337135.1 of Phycisphaerales bacterium. Classification (GTDB taxonomy): domain Bacteria; phylum Planctomycetota; class Phycisphaerae; order Phycisphaerales; family SM1A02; genus SYAC01. The sequence goes on from JBIIOC010000116.1 coordinate 2,461, forward strand.
TCCGCCGCGCCTATCGAAGCATCGGACTGATCTGCGTGCGCAAGGGCATGCTGGATGACGCCATCGCCGCGTTCAACCGCATGATCGAGCTTGGGGGCGCGGACGCGTACTCGTACGGCCTGCTCGGCTATTGCCACTCTCAGAAGCAGGACTACCAGCCTGCGGAGGCGGCCTACCGCAATGCGCTGCTGCTGCAGCCCACCAACGTGGAGTGGCGGCTTGGTCTCACGCGTTCGGTGTTCAAGCAGGGCAAGTTCGAGGATGCCGCGAGCCTCCTCGACGTGCTCATCCAGACCTTCCCGGACAAGTCGGACTTCTGGATGCTTCAGGCGCACACCTATCTGGGCATGAAGCAGCCACAGAAGGCGGCGGTGAACCTGGAGGCGCTCGACGCGATCGGCAAGGCGTCGGTGGACAGCCTGTTCACGCTGGGCGACATCTATCTGGCGGAGTCGCTGCCCGACCTTGCGCTGCATGCCTACGTGCGCGCGATCGCGAAGGATCCGGCGCAGGGGCCGGGGCGCGCGATCCGCAGCGCCGAGGGGCTCGCATCGCGTGGCGGCACGGATCAGGCCCGAACGCTCGTCGGGCGATTGAAGGAATCGGCGGGAGACTCGATGGGCGATGGCGACAAGCGCAAGCTCCTCAAGCTCGAGGCGCGCCTGTCGATGGCTGGCGGTGGGGGCGACGAGGCAACCGCTCGCGTGCTGGAGGAGGTCATCGAGCTCGATCCCCTCGACGGCGAGGCGCTCATGCTGCTGGGTCAGTACCACAACAAGGGCGGGCGCCCCGACCAGGCGATCCTGTTCTTCGAGCGGGCCGCCAAGATCGACGCCTTCGCGGCGAACGCCAAGGTAAAGATGGCTCAGGTCTACGTGGCACAGGCCCGATTCGCGGAGGCGCTGCCGCTGCTGCGGGACGCCCAGGCGATCCGGCCCCGGGAGGACGTGGCAAGGTACATCGAGCAGGTCGAAAGGGCCTCTAAGAGCCGCAAGTGACCCGGTCGACGGATGGGATCCACACAGATCCTTAATCATTTGCTCACCGGGGTTTGAGGGGACCTGAAACTTTGTGGTGCATAGTGCTGGCATCAAGGTTCAGGGACGCCGCGCGGGTGCGGGGCGCCCCACAGGGCCGCGAACGACTGTCTTGACCCCAACACCTCAGGAGAATTTCAGATGAAGTCGAAGTGCCTGCTTTCGTGCGTCGTGGCTGTTGCCGCGGCCAATGCGTATGCCGCCGAGGTCGTCGTCTCGGGCGACATCACCACCTCGCAGACGTGGACCAAGGACAACGTCTACCGGCTGCAGGGTCAGGTCGCGATCCTGGCCGGCGCGACCGTCACCATTCAGGCGGGCACCGTGATCGCCAGCGATTCCGGCGGCTCGCTCGCCGTCCTGCGCGGCGCTCGCATCGACTGCGAAGGCACGCAGGCGGAACCGATCATCTTCACCTCGAAGACCGACTACGACACCTGGACCGAGACGAACCCGCGTGGCGTGTGGCGCGCGGCGGCCAACGAGTGGGGCAACCTGACGATCATGGGCCGCGGCTACATCGGCAAGTACGGAAACGGTGCCCCCAGCACCAACACCGCGGCTCCGAACGCCGGCAACTACGCCAACATGGAGGGCCTGACCGCCTCCGGCGCCAACGACGAGCGCGTGCGCTACGGCGGTGGCGATGACAACGACGACAGCGGCATCCTGAGCTACGTGTCGTTCCGTTACGGCGGCAAGGTGCTGGGACTGGGCACCGAGCTCAACGGCCTGTCCCTGGGTGGCGTTGGTCAGGCCACCGAGATCGACCACGTCGAGATCATGAACAACGTCGACGACGGCATCGAGATCTGGGGCGGCAAGGTCGACCTGAAGTACTTCTCGATCTGGAACATCGGCGACGACTCGCTGGACGTGGATCACGGCTGGCGTGGCCGCGCGCAGTTCGGCCTGATCGTGCAGGGCTACTCGGTCAACGCGGCCAGTGGCTCGGGCGTCTGCGACTCGATGATCGAGGCCGACGGAGCCGCCAAGAGCGACGCGCAGCCGGTCACCACCGCCGCGCTGTACAACATGACGCTGATCGGCCAGCCGTTCAGCGCCAAGCGTGCGATCAAGTACCGCGACGGGGCCCGCATCCAGATCAACAACAGCATCATCATGGATGCGGGTGAGGCTGTGGTGCGAAACGACAACACCGACGGCGAGGCGACCGACGGCCAGACCGGCTACGGCCACAACGGAACGCTGTCCTTCAACGCCACCTGGACGACCAACTACAACGTCTACTCCACGGTGAACCCGTTCACGACCCCCGCGTCGGCCTACACCGCGCAGGAGTCGGGCAAGTTGAACCAGATCACCGACACGGTGTTCTACGGAAACGCCCACCCGTCGGCCTACACCACCGCCAACAGCGTGGGTGTGTTCAGCTCCGCCAACAACAACGTGCAGGCCACCAGCCTTCCGATCGCGGGCATCACGCGTGGTCCGAACCAGACCCTGACCACGGTCGTCATCGCGCCCGTGATCGGCCTGGATCCGCGCGCTGCGAACGATGCGCTGACGGCCGTGAGCGCCGTTCCGAACAACGGCTTCTACACGGAGACCAGCTATCGCGGCGCCTTCGGCCCCGACGAGAACTGGCTCTGTGGTTGGACCGCCGCGGATCAGTACGGCTACAACGTGGCGCCGCCGGCGGGTTGCGTTTCGAACGTCTGCTTCGGCGACATCGACGGCAGCCTGGAGGTCGACAACGGCGACGTGGCCTTCGCCCTGCTTGACTACGGACCGTGCCCTGGCTGCGCGACCGACCTTGACGGCACCGGTGAGGTCGACTTCGGCGACGTGGCGCTGATCCTGCTGAGCACCGGCCCGTGCTCGTGAGCTGACACGGCTTGCCGGAAGTATCGGGCCCCGGCCTTCGCGCCGGGGCCCATTCATTTTTCAGGTGACGGTGTCGGTGGGTCGGGTTCCTAGCATCTGCGGCATGTCCGCCCCAACGCCGGCCGAGGATCGCCACTCCCGCCGTCGCGCCATTCGTCAGGCGGCTGTTGTGGAGGTCCGCTATCCGCCGGAGCTTCCCGTTGCGGCGCATCGGCAGGCGATCCTCGAGGCGATCCGATGCAGTCAGGTGGTGGTGGTGCAGGCCGACACCGGCAGCGGCAAGACCACGCAGTTGCCAAAGATGCTGCTGGAGCTTGGATTCGGGGTGGCGGGGGAGATCGCCCACACGCAGCCCCGGCGCCTGGCCGCGCGTGCGACGGCACTTCGCATCGCACATGAGCTTGGCGTGCCGTTGGGCACGGTGGTGGGTTCTCAGGTTCGCTTCG
>JBIIOC010000117.1:0-5769 GCA_044337135.1 Phycisphaerales bacterium
CCGCACGCGCGCGGTGCCACGATTCTCGCGTGTCGGGATTCGCCTCGAGCGCCATCGCGGCAAGTTCGGGAAGTCCCCAGATCCGCTCGATGCCCGGCCCAGGACCGTCCGTCGCCTCGTCAGGCGCAACGCCAGCGACCTGATTCGCCTGTTCCATCACCGCGCTGTCGATGCCGCGACGGATCGCCGCGGCCTGCTCCTCGTCGTTCTGACGGCCGAGCGCACGGAGTCGCGCCACCATCGAATTCGGACTGTCGGTGGGCACGGCACGCGAGGGCTGCGCGGCGCTTTCCGCCACGGCCGCATCGATCTTCCGTTCCGCGTCGGCAAGTCCGTCGTCCCACAACTCGGATCGCTGTCGACAAGCCGCCAGAGCCATGAGCGCAAGCGCGATGCTGCTGGCAGCGCGGCATCCTGCCGTGTTGTGGAGCCTTCCTGGCACGCTCGGCAATATACGACGCCCCAGAGCCCGCACAACGATCCAGCGAACGTGAATCAGGACTTCTTGCCGGGCTCGGCGTCCGCCACGACCGGCGGGAAGCCATTGAGCTGCCGCCAGATCTCCTGCCACAGCGGGACCTGGCGCAGGAGCACCCATGCCTTGGTGCGAACCCCCTGTCGCAGCCATCGCGTGCCGGGCCAGGCCTCTTCCTGGAGATCTGGCGCCACGATGATGCGGAAGCGCCCGTTGCCATCATCGGTGGCGTCGATCGCGATCACCTCGCCACCGAAGGTGCCCACCGCGACGCTCGGCCAGCCCACGAACTGGATCGCGGGCCAGCCCTCGAACTGCAGTCGCACACGGCTGCCAGGAACGACATTGCCCTGCTCGTCCGGATGCCGCGCGGTGATGAGCGGCATGTCCATGCCATCGACCCACGCCTCGACGAAGCGCTCCTCGGTGTTCGGGATCACCACGCAGATGGGCGAGCCTGGGCGCAGGAACATGCCCTCGTTGATCGCCACGCTCAGCACGATGCCGTCGCGCGGGCTCTCCACGTCCTGCTGCAGGTTCTGGTTGATCTGGATGTCGACCGAGGCGATCTCGCGCTCGGCCGCCGCAAGATCCGCCTCGGCACTGCCGCGACTCGCCTTGGTCGACGCGATCGTGGCGTCATATTCGCGGCTCGTGCGCTCGAGCACGGCCTGCGCCGCGGCAAGGTTCGCCTTGGAGCTGTCACGGGCCAGGCGGGCCAGCTCGTAGTCGCGCCGCGAGATGTCGCCGGTCTCGACCAGTTGCGACATGCGGCGGTAGTTGATCTCGTTGGTCTCGAGCGTGAAGGTCTCGGCGTTCAGGCGCTGCTGCGCCGCGTCGATCGCCTGCGGCTTGGCGAGTTCCTGGCTCAGGATCTGCGCGGTCAGGTCCTCGATGCGCTGGCGCGCCGCCGCGCGGCGTGCCACGGCGGCGTCATGCTGCAGACGCAGGTTCGCGATCAGGTTCGGGTCGTTGTCCTGCAGTTGCACCAGCGGCTCGCCCTTGCGGACGATCTGGTTCTCCACCACGTGAAGGCGCTTGACGCGGCCCTGCACGGGCGCCTCGACGGTCACGCGTCGATCCAGTGGATTGAACGCGATCACGCGGCCCGTTCCACGGACCGACTGCTGCCACGGCAGGAACGCGACCGACACCACGATCAGCACGCTGCACGCGGCGAGCACGCGCGACAGGATGCGCGCGGCACGGGCGTTGCCCGCCAAGGCAAGCGATGGCAGCGGCGGCATCAGGAGATCACTCCGCGGATCACGCATGGCCGCTCTCCCGGATGGAATCCAGGTCGATGCGACGCCCGACCCGCTCGGCGACCCTCAGGTCGCGCGTCGAGACGACCAGGGTCCAGTCGCGCGACGGGGCCGTCAGGATCTCGCACAACTGCGAGGCGGTGGCCTCATCCAGACCATCCAGCAGCTCGTCCACAAGCAGCAACCTCGGACGCGCGACGAGCGCTCTCGCGACCAGCAGGCGGATGCGTCGCCGGCCCGGCATGGGCAGGCCACCGGTGATGAGTCGGGATTCCAGACCGTCGGGCATCGCGCGGATCGCCTCCCCCAGGCCGACGCACTCGATCGCCTCCTGCATCTGCGCGATGGTGACCCCGCGCAGGCCGAGGCGAAGGTTGTCGGCGATCGTGCCCGCGACGAGATCTCCCTCGCGCAGCATCATGGTCGAGCCATGGAGGGCAGCCAGATCCCAGGAGCGCACGTCAAGCCCGTGCACCTCCACGCTGCCCTCGCTGGCCTTGCGGAACCCCGCGATCACCTCGAGCAGCGTGCTGGTGCCGCTTCCATGCGACCCGTGCAGGGCCACCCGGTCCCCGGACCGCAGGTCGAGCTGCACGTTCTCGAACGCGCGCTGCAGGCCGTCGCCCTGGTAACCAAGGCCGACGGCCCGCACGGACATCGGGGCCTGGACCGTCGGTCGCTCGCCACCAGCCCGATCCAGGGGGATGTCGATGAGGTAGCCGAGCTTGTCGACCGCCGCGACCGCGTCGTACCAGGCCTCGAACTGCTTGCCGAGCTTCGCGATCGATGCCACGATCGCGGAAACGATGATCTCCGCGGCCACGAGCTGGCCGAGCGTCAGCTGCTCGTTCAGCACGAGCCAGCCACCGACGCCCAGCAGCAGCGTGCCCGCCACCACCTCGAGCGCAAGCAGTCCCGAGATCTGCCGCAGCAGGACGCGAAAGTGCTGCGCGCGGGCATCCAGGTAGCCGCGGACCAGGTCATCGGCTCGGCTTCGCGCCATGTCGAATCCACCCGGGCCCTTGAACATGCGCGGATGCCGCGCCAGTTCCTCGAACCATTCGACGACCTGGTACTTGCGCATCGATTCGCGGATGCTGGTCGGCACCGCGCCTCGCCCGAACACGAAGATGATCACGGCGATCGCCACGAGCAGCAGCAGCGCGAAGGCCAGGAGGAACGGGTGGTAGAAGGCGAGCACCGTGAGCCCGATCGCGGCGTTCAGCACCAGGTTGATGCCCGTCAGGAGCAGCATCGAGGCGCTCTTCTGCACCGTGACCACGTCAAGGAAGCGATTCACGAGCTCCGGCGCGTGAACGCCGCGCAGTGCCTCCAGATCCATCGCCGGCAGCCGGGTGGAGAGGTCCGACGCCAGTCGAACGAAGATGCGGCGCTGGATCACCTCGGCCACCACGTGCTGGATCGCTCGAAGCGCGCCCGCCACCGCGAGGCAGACCATCAGCACCAGCGCGATCGCCACAAGCGCCTGCAGGAAAGGGCCGCTCTGCGCGCCGAACGAGAGGTTGCTCACGAATCCATTGATCGCAAGCGGAAGCGCGAGGTACAGCAGGCCCGTGATCGCGCTGAAGACGGTGATGGCCCACAGCTCTCCCCTCTCGGGACGCATCAGCGTCATCAGGCGCCGGATCGGCGGAACATGGTGCCCTTCCGTGGCGTGACCCCCGTGCGCGTCGTGCTCGCTCACCCGTTCCGCGAGCACCAGGCCCATGTCGACCAGTTCGCCACGACCCAGCGCATCACGCAGCCCGGAACGGCTGATCGTGCCGGGTTCCGAGTCCGCCTCGGCCGTGCTCCAGCAGCGGGCCGAGAAGAAACCGTGCCCGTGGAAGGCGAGCCAGCGCGCCTGATCCTGCGACCATGCGACGATCGGCAGCATGTCCCCGGCGATCCAGACCGCGTCGGCGACCGCGAGCCGCCGAGGCTCCACACGCACGCCGATGGCCGAAGCTCCGGCGCACAGCATCTCCAGCGGTTCCCCGGAATCGACCAGATCCATGGCCGCGCTGGCGCGCGAGGCCTCGAATTCGCGACCCAGATCGGCCGCGAGCCGCGCCAGCAGCCGGAGGGTGTGCTCGGCCACGACCGCACGGGGCAGTGCGGATCCCGTCGTCTGGATGGAGGTCGCGGCGCTCACGGGTCGGGGCGAAATGGTAGGGGCGACCATGCCGAAACGCCATACGAAATTCCGGAATTGTAGTTCGTATGTTCAGGAACCCCTGTCGCCGAGGACTCAGGCGGTCACGAGGGATCCCGTGGCCCCAATCGCGCCCACGGGGCAGCACGCAACCGCCTCCTCCAGCTCGCGACGGCGGTCCGCGGGGAGAATGTCCTGCACGCCAAGATCCTGGAACGCCGCCAGCAGCGACGCCGCCTCCATGCCTCGATAGACGATCGTGGCATCGACGATCGGCTTGCCAAGGATCGCCTCCAGCTGCGTCTGCGAATAGGTCGGCTTCACCGCCGCGGTCGACTCGGTGCCGTACTGGTTCAGGTTGCTCGCGAAGATGCCCGCTGCGCTGACCGGCAGGAAGTCCTCGTAACGCAATCCCTCCACCTGCAGGAGTCCCTGCGCGAGGAGCTCCGCGACATCCACGCTGCGCACCGCGCCGCGCGAGGCGCGGCCCTTGGGCGTTGCCGCATAGCGACCGAACACGAGCTCCTGCGCGAGCAACGCCGGCAGCGTCTTCGGGAACGGCCTGAACGGCCTGGCGTAGATCGCCTCGTAGGCCGCGAAGTCGCGCGCAGGAAGCGTCGGGTCCTTCTCGCGCAGGGCATCGGCCTGCGCCAGGCAATCGTCGTACAGCGTGCGCCCCTTCGGCGTGGTGGCATAGCCACGCTCCTCGATCTCGCCGAAGCGCGCGGTGTGCACCGTGTCCACCACCGAACCGTCCGCCTCGCGGAACTGCACCGGCTCCGTGAGCGCCTTGTAGGCGTCCTGGCGAAGCAGGATCGGCGTGTCCTCGCTCGGGCCCTCGGTGAAGTCCTTGAAGCCGGCATGCTTCAGCCTTGAAAGCTGGAACGAATCGCCCCGGAAGGTCATGACGAGCGCGTCCACCCACCGCCCGATGTCCACCGCCTCGACCATGCCCGCCTGGTACGAGTCGATTTCGGCATGACTGAGGTGCTTGAAGTGCAGCCGCAGCCAGTCTCGATCCGCCGCCTTGCACAGGCGCGCCAGCGCCAGCGTCGCACGCGCCCGGAATCCGGCCTCGTCAAGTTCACCAAGGCAGTGCTTCATGGACGCCACGTAGAGATCCATGCAGAAGGTGTTCGGGGTGAGGTGGTTCAGGTGGTGCGACTCGAAGCAGGCGATGTCCGCCGCGATCTTGAAGCCGGTCTTGCAGAGGTGCTGATACAGCGCGTGATCGCGCGCTCGCCCCGTCCACCTGAAGATGCGCTCGGTGGCCTCGTGGATGAGCGCCTCGAAGTCCTCGCGCGCGAGTCCTCCCTGCCGCTCGCAACGCTCGATCAGCTCCTTCGCGCGGGCCGAGAACACCTGGCGCGTGGCCAGAAGCGCCTCGATTCGCCCGCGGGTCCGTGGATCGAAGTAGTCGGTCATCAGCAGCGAGGTGAACACCCGGTGCTCGGGCCGAACGAGCGACCGGAACGCGGTGGCGATGATCGGCTGGCTCTTCGAGCCCACCGAAGTCATGTCATAGAAGTTGTGCGGCTCCATCGCGAAGCACCCGAAGAACCGCCCGATCCAGCGGTACTCGTCCGGCCGCCCGATGCGGATGGCGCCATGGCGTTCGCCGCTGGTCCGGTCGAGCTGCGCCTCCTGGATCTCGAATCCGAGATGAAGCCTGCCAACCAGTTCGCACACGGTGCGGTTGCAGACCCGGTTGACCAGCAGGCTGCGGTCGTACATCGGCACTTCGCGCGCGAACAGCGCGGAAAGCTCCGCGAACAGGCGATTCTGCATCTCGACGCGGTCTGCGAACGGTGCGGGCATGGGTCGCTCCTTGAGCAGACTTTACACTCGCCAGTTCCATGGCCGAGGAAAACCTT
>JBIIOC010000118.1:0-5759 GCA_044337135.1 Phycisphaerales bacterium
GATGGAGGCTGTACCTGTTCAAGTTCGTGGGTGGACTGCTGTTCACGGCGCTGCAGGTCGCGGTCTTCTGCGCCGCGAGTTTCCTGGTGATCGGCCTGCGCGGCGGTGCGTGGGAACCCGGCATCTTTCTGGCCGTTCCGATGGTCACGCTCTTCTACTCGTACCTGTTCGCGGCATGCGCGCTGCTCGGCACGCTCACGCGCAGCGCGATCGCGGCGCTGCTTCTCACCGTGCTCCTCTGGGGCTTCCTTTTCACGCTGAACACGAGCGAGACGATCGTGAACAGCTTCCGCGTGGCCAAGCTCGAGGAGATCGCCGCGATCGACCGGTTCGTGGATCGCCGCCGCCAGAAGGACGCCAACGTGGACATCTCGGATCTGGAGCAGGAGCGGGCGCAGGCCGAGGAGGCGCTCGGGTCGCTGCGCACCGCGCATCGGATCCTGTTCACCGCCAAGACCGTGCTGCCCAAGCCCGAGGAGACGGTCGCGCTTGTGGAGTGCTGGATCGTGGATGCCGCGAACCTTCGCTCGGTTGCGCCCGAGGATGGCGACGATGAGCCCTCGCAGGACACGCTCGCGAAGCGCCGGCGCGGGCGCGGCAGCTCCTTCGGAAGCGTGCGGGCCCGTGAGAGCGACGTGCTGGAGGCGGTGCGTCGCGATCGAGACTCCCGCAGCGCGGCCTGGATCATCGGCACATCGCTGGCCTTCGAGAGCGTGGTGCTGCTGCTGGGTTGCGTGTCGTTCTCGAAGCGCGACTTCTGAGTCTCGCGCGCTCAGCGCCCGGTGCCGCCACCGAGCTCCTGCGCGCGATCCCGCGCCACCAGCACGGCCCTGGTGATCAAGGCCTGCATCTGTCCTGCCTGCAGCGCGGCCAGCCCGGCGGCCGTCGTGCCGCCCGGACTCGTGACCTGCGCACGAAGCTCCGCTGGCGTTCCCATGCCGCCGCGCACGCCCGCCACGGCGCCCTCGACCGCGCCGATCGCGACGGCGGAGGCCGTCGCGGGCGAAAGACCCGCCTGGATCGCCGCCTGCTCGAGTGCCTCGATGAACGCGCAGGCGAATCCGACGCCCGATGCGCCCACCGCGGTGACCGCGTTCATCAGGGATTCATCGATCTCGACGACGGGGCCGATCGATCCGAAGAAGCGACGCGCGAGGTCGGCGGCCTGTGGCGAAACGCCCATCGGCACGCAGAGTCCCGTCGTGCTGGCGCCCACCGACGCCGCCACGCTCGGCATCGCTCGGATCGCGGGGCCTCCGCCGAGCCGTGCCGTCAGTTCCGCGGAGGTCCACCCGCTCATCACGCTGATCCAGTGCGTGGCTGGATCGACGCGCTGAATCCCGGCCGTCATCGACTCGAAGGCCTGCGGCTTGAGTGCCAGCAGCACCGTTGGCGCCGCGTGCAGCACCTCCGGCCATTCGACCAGCGCAAGACCCATCTCGGCGGCGAGCTTGCGCCTCGGCTCGCTGCGCGCCCACACCAGGACGTCGGCCGCGCGAACCACGCCGCGGGACAGCGCGCCGCGAACGAGCGCGGATCCGAGCTTGCCGAAACCGGCCACCGCGAGAAGCGCCATGGAGGCATTGTGGCCGCGATGCGGCGTTTCTGCGGGCCCTCCGCGGGTTCGTGCTAGGATTTCCGCCCATGTCCACGCCGCAGCTGGTCACCCTGGATTTCGAGGAGCCGGTCGCCGAGGTGCAGCGCCAGATCGACGCGCTGGAACAGAAGCCCGACGCCGCCACCTTCGCCGAGGAAATCGCGACCCTTCGTCAGGCCCGAGACAGCCTGCTCGAGAAGACCTACGCGAACCTCTCGCCCTGGCAGACGGTGCGGGTGGCACGGCATCCGCAGCGGCCCCAGACCCTGGACTACGTGCGGATGATCTGTCGCGACTGGTGCGAACTGCACGGCGACCGCCGTTACGGCGACGACCCGAGCATCGTGACGGGCTTCGCGCGCATCGGCAGCATGAAGTGCCTGGTGGTGGGGCATCACAAGGGCCGCAGCACCGAGGAGCGCATCAAGTGCCGCTTCGGATGCGCGAATCCCGAGGGCTACCGCAAGGCGCTGCTGAAGATGCAGATGGCCGAGAAGTTCCGTCTTCCGATCGTCACGCTGATCGACACGCCGGGTGCCTATCCAGGCCTGGACAGCGAGCAGCGCGGGCAGGCCGAGGCGATCGCCGTGAACCTGCGCGAGATGAGCCGCCTGCGCACGCCGATCGTCTGCTGCGTGATCGGCGAGGGTGGCAGCGGCGGCGCGCTGGGCATCGGGGTCGGGGACCGAGTGGCCATGCTGCAGTACAGCTGGTACTCGGTGATCAGCCCGGAAGGTTGCGCGGCGATCCTCTGGAAGAAGGCCAACGAGCAGACCAACACCGCTGCCGCGACCGCGCTGGCGCTGACCGCCGAATCGAACCTGCGCAACGGGCTCGTCGACGCGGTGATCCCGGAGCCGCACGGCGGCGCCCATCGCGACCCTCAGGCCACGGCGGAGCGATTGCAATCCTGGATCGTCGACTCGGTCCGAGAATTGCAGCGATTGGCGCCCGAAACGCTTGTCAGGCTTCGGTTTGAAAAGTTCCGAGCGATAGGATCCGTCACGCACTAGAGAGCAGCAAGGCATTTATTTCACGCGATCCGGCCTCGGCGTGCAGTCCCGCAACCGCACGCCACGCGAAAAGCGAGAAATGCAGCGCATGGTTTTTGCCTTCGGTCGATCCGGGGCTAAGTTGGGGTCCGAGCGGGGAGCTCAAAAGGGGAACACCTTCCGGGGGTTAAGGGTTCGCCTGATCAGGCGACGCCCAGATGCGTGTTTGGGTTGCTCCTGATCTGAACCTGGAGTGGCCCGTGTCCGACACCCGTGCGGCACAACCTTCACTTCCCCAGCTCTTCGAGAGCATCTACGGCCGGCTCAAGGAGCTGAGCGCCATGTGCATGCGATCGCAGCCGGTCGGCCACACCCTGCAGCCGACCGCCGTGGTGCACGAGGCGTTCGTGAAGCTGGCCGAGCGCAAGTCGACGGACTTCAAGGACGAGGATCACTTCCTGGCCACCGCCGCGACCGTGCTTCGCTCGGTGCTGGTCGATCATGCCCGCCGTCGTCGCAGCAAGAAGCGGGGCGGCGTGGCGTGGAAGGCCTCGGTGGATGAGTTCCAGCCGGTGGATCCGTCGGTCGAGGTGGGTGGGGTGCTGGCGCTCGAGGACGCGCTGCAGCAACTTGCGAAGAACGATGCCCGCAGCGCGCAGGTCGCGGAATTGCGGATCTTCGGAGGCCTGCCGATGGATCAGGTGGCTCGCATGCTCGACGTGGCGGTTGCCACGGCCGAGCGCGACTGGCGCCTGGCGCGTGCTTGGCTGGAGCGCGAGTACGACCTTGGCCTGAAGTCGATGGTCGCGGAGGACGCTTCATGACGCTCGCGACGCCGAATCAGGATCGCTGGTCGATCGTGCGCGCCATGTTCGAGACCGTGTCAGGACTGGCGGCGGCCCAGCGCGAGAAGTTCCTCGACTTCGCGTGTCCTGACGCCGGCATTCGCGCGGAGGTGGAGTCGCTGGTTGCGGCCGATGACTCCGCGGGCGACGGGGACCTTCCCTCTGATCGGGGTCTTCGCACCACGACGACCGAGGAGCCGCTGCCCGAGATTCCGGGTTACCGCGTGGAATCGCTGCTCGGGTCTGGCGGCGCGGGAAGCGTCTACATGGCGCGCAACGCGACCTCGGGCGCGCGGGTGGCGATCAAGGTGGTGCGCTCGGTGGGCCTCGGCATGCAGGCCGTCATGCGATTCCGTCAGGAGTGCCGTGCGCTGGCTCGGCTGTCGCACCCCGGCATCGTGCGCCTGATTGAGACGGGATCGACCGCGGGGCTGACCTATCTGGTGATGGAGTTCATCGACGGGCTGTCGCTTGACGCGTGGCTTGTCGAGGCTTCGCCCAGCTCGCGGCGCAGCATCCGTCTGGTCCGCGACATGCTCAACGCGCTTGCCCATGCGCACGAGGCCGGTGTGGTGCATCGCGACCTCAAGCCGCGCAACGTCGTGGTGGCGATGGATGGCAAGCCGCGACTCGTGGACTTTGGTGTGGCGCGCCTGACGGCCGACGACGGTCGTCGCACGGGCTATCGAACCGAGACCGGCCATCTGGTCGGCACCTTCGCGTACATGAGTCCGGAGCAGGCGGATGGTCGCAGCGACCGCATCGGTGCCGCCAGCGACGTCTATCAGGCCGCCTTGCTGCTCTTCGAGATGCTCACGGGACGTCTGCCCTACGACACCGATGGTCGCAGTGGCGCGGGACTCCTGCGCGCCGTGCTGTTCGAGCGTCGCATGCGCCTGGACGAGATTCGCCCGGATCTCGGCAAGCCCCTTGCCGATCTGCTGCATCGCGCGCTGTCCATCGAACCTTCGCAGCGCCCTGTCTCCGCGCGTGCATTCGAGGCGGAGTTGGCGACCATGCAGGTCGGAGCCTGAGCGAAAGCGGACTCCACCCGACGCCGCGATCGCGGTGTCGCCACGAGGATTTCAAAGCGAGCGAATCTCGAGGGTCTTAGCCCGCAGCGCGCCAGCTGCGGGTGTCATGAGCCTGCACGGCACCCAGGCCAAGCCCCAGCAGCATCGAGGAGACTCGCTGGACCGACCCTGTCAGCTCGTAGCGGCCCGCATCAAGTCGCAGTGGCTCCGCATCGGTGCCGCGCGCGAGCACATCGGCGACGGCGAGGCGACCGAAGTGATCCCAGACCGACACCTCCGCCTGCGGGCCATGTGCCATCGCCCACAGCGTCAATGACAGGCCTTCCTGTGGGACGATGAAATCGATTTCGAGATCAGCTCGCTCCGGCCCGCGCAGGGTGGCAAGCAGGCCGCGTCCATCAGAGCGCAATGAGGCCTCGGCGCCTGAACCATCCGGGCGAAGGATCCACTGCGCCGGATCGTTGCCGAAATCAAGGATCTCGCGCCGGACCGACGGCCGTCCGGGTAGCCAGACCACGAGCTCGGCGTGGAGGGGCCTCCACAGCGCCGGTGTGCAGGTTCCTCGATGACTCTCATGCATCGGAACGTCGCTCATGCCCATTGAAACGAGATCCACGGGTCGCTCGCCTCACGTTTCCCGAGATTTGGGTGGGCGATACGCCGATCACGCCGCGGGATTGGGACCGGGAACCTCGTCCGAGGCTGATGCAGGAAAAAGTCGAACCTGCGTGAGGGGGTGCATGCCGGGATTGCGTTTTCCCTGTGCCGGAGCCCGTGGCTGTTGGCGGGTTCCTGGCGAGCGAGTAGCCGACCCCGTTTCGGCCGAAACCCCGGCGCCCCTTTTCGCCGGGGTTTTTCGCTTCATGACCATGCAGGGCCCTCAATTCGGGTCGATTGACGCGGCCTCCCAGTCCCCGGACAATTCCCGGTCTACCGGGCCGAGACCTGGAGCCGCGTGCTCCGGCGCTCCGACCCGTCACCCCCACCCCACGAAGACTCGCGTGCCCTCCAAGAAGCCCACCAAGAAGTCCGCCCCCAAGGCGAAGGCATCCGCCAAGTCCGCCAAGCCAGCCGCGAAGGCAGGCATGAAGCCGCTGTCGGGTGGCATGAAGCCGATCAACACCGCGAAGCCCGCCGTGTCGGTGGTGCCGTCGTCGCCGCCGCCGCCGACCAAGAAGCATCCGAACCGCGTGCCGCCGCCGCCCATCGGCAAGAACGCGCCGCGACCCATGCCCAAGAAGGAGCCGGTCGAGGAGAAGGGCAAGAAGACGCCGAAGATCGACTACGCGAC
>JBIIOC010000037.1:0-18520 GCA_044337135.1 Phycisphaerales bacterium
GCGTGTCGCTCAGCGTCTCGGTGTAGGCCTTCACCTGGAGCCGGGCGCCCGCGTAGTTGTCGAGCGCGCTCTGCACCTGGCTTGCCGCGTTGAGGAGCGCCAGACGCCACTGCAGCGCCGCGCCAAGTGCAACGGCCTGCTTCAACTGCACCTGGCTGGTGACCATGCCGCCGTTGAAGAAGTTCCACGTGAGGGACGGACCGACCGTGTAGGTCTGGTTCGAGATGTCGCCCAGACCCGAAAAGTCCGTGGAAGCGATGCCGAACGTGCCGTTCAGGCGCAGGTCGGGGTAGTAGCCGGCCTCGGCCACGCCGATATCGGCCGTGGCGGCCATGAGCAGCCGTTCCGCCTGGAGCACGTCGGCGCGGCGGCGGAGCAGGTCGCTCGGGATGCCGATCGCGGTCTCGCCCTCGATCAAGGGGATCGGTCCACTCGCGGCGAGTTCCTCCTGCAGGGGCCCGGGGGCCTCACCCAGCAGCACGCTCAGGCCGTTGCACTGGGTCTTGATGTCCGCCTCGAGCTTGGGCACCGAGGCCTTCGAGACGGCCAGGCGCGCGGCCGACTCGCTCAGATCGATCTGCGACGCCGTGCCCGCCTTGTACTTCGCCTTCGTGGCGTCGTAGATCTGCTGCAGCAGGTCGACATTGCGCACCGCCAAGTCTCGCTGCGCCTGCAGGGTGCGGATGGTGAGATAGGAGGTGGCGACCTCGGCGCGCAGGCTGACGATGGCCAGGCGCCAACCCTCGACGCTGGCCTGCAGGCGGGCCTGCGAGGCCTCCATGCCGCGGCGGATCTTGCCGAACAGGTCGATTTCCCAGCTGGCGATGCGGACGCCGTAGCCCCACTGATTGAAGGCGTTCTCGGGCGTGTCCGCGCCGAGTTCGGCGGTGTTGAACAGCGAGTAGTTGTAGTTCGTGCCGAGATCGAGACTCGGGAACAGCTGGCTGTAGCTGATGCCGTAGCCGCTGCGGTACTGGGCGATGCTCACGCCCGCCTGCATGAGCGAGATGTTGCCCTTCTGCGCCCGCTCGACCAGTTCGTCGAGCTTGGGGTCGTTGAAGCGCTTCCACCACTCGTTCAGGTCGGCGTCGGCATCCACGCGCACCTGGGCGGGCTCGGGTGTCTTGAACGCCTCCGGGAGCAGCGGCGCAGGTCGCTTGTAGTCGGGACCCACCATGCAGCCGGCCGCGATGGCGGCGACACAGATCGCCAGCCATCGTTCTCGTGCGGACCACAGGGTGCGGATCATCGCGGAAGGATACCGAGAGTCTTCCGCATCGTCCCCGTCCGGGCGGCCGTTCGCGCGATCAGTATGGCACGCGCGCGACGTTCGCCTTCCATTCTCGAAATGCGACCAGGGCCTCGTCGCGCAGCATGGGCTCCATCGGAATGGACCGGTGCGCGGCATCCTTCGCGAGCTCATCGTAGATGAAGTGGTCGTCGAAGTCGCTTGCGGCGGCGTCCACCTTGGTGTTGGCGAACCAGATTCGGCCAAGGCGCGCCCAATAGATCGCGCTCAGGCACATCGGGCACGGTTCGCAACTCGTGTAGATCTCGCATCCGGCAAGGCTGAAGGTTCCGAGTCGCGCGCAGGCTTGGCGAATGGCGACGACCTCGGCGTGCGCCGTCGGATCATTCGTCGCCGTGACGCGGTTGAATCCCTCGCCGACGATCTCGTCGGCCTTCACGACCACCGCTCCGAAAGGCCCTCCACCGCGCTTCACGTTCTCGCGGCTCAGGGCGATCGCGCGCCGCATGAAGGTTTGCCGCTGCGGCTCGGTCATCGGTTGGCTTGGCGGAGATGCGACCGGACCACGTCGTCGGAGGATACGCGGAACGAATCGCCTCGCGAGCTTGCGGCGGCGGATCGTGCACGCGCGAGGGTCACGAGCCGAAGTCGCGAGGTAACCTCGGGACCCATGACTGTCACGTCTCGGCGCGAGGCCTCGAACATGACGCCAGTGGTGTCGCGTGACGACGCGCCCTCACCGCCCATGGCGTGTCCCATGGGGTGAGCGCACCGGTCCCATGAGCGAGCGCGCGGAAACCCTTCATCGACGCGCCGGCGCGTGGGGCGCTGCCTGGGCGGTCGCGCTCGTGATCGCCCTCGGCCTGCAGGTCGCCGGCCTGCTCATGCCATTCCTCCGGATCGCCGTGTTCATCAAGGGCGGCGAGGACTACTCCCTGCTGCGCTCGGTGTGGCTGCTCTGGCAGGGCGGCCTGCACCTGCTCGCCCTGCTGATCACGGCATTCAGCCTGGTCTTCCCGTTCGTGAAGATCGGGGTGCTGGCGTGGGCCTGGTTCCGCATGCCTGCGGGTGCCAGCCGGACCCACACCCTCGAGTGGATGGGGCGACTCGGCAAGTGGAGCATGCTTGACCCGCTCGGCGTGCTGGTGCTGGTGCTGCTTGCGACCGACCAGTGGGCGGTCTCGGCGACCACGTACATGGGCGTCTACGCGTTCCTGACCGCGGTGGCCACCACCATGTGGCTCTCGATCGCGGCGTCGGCGCTCGACGCCTCCGAGACGCGCGAGAGGGCGACCGCGCCCCACGCGCGAGCCTCGCTGGCTGGGCGCTCCGGCACGCAGGGCATCGTCGCGATCGCGGTGCTGGTCGTCGCGCTTGTGCTGTTCGTCGGCGCACTGGGACTTCCATTCATGCAGGTGCACCAGTTCCTGCTGCGCGACCATGCCTGGGGCGTGGGCAGCGTGCCGGCGGCCATGGCCCAAGGAGGCAACTGGCCCCTTGCGTTGCTCTCGGCGGTCGGGCTTCTGGTCATGCCCGCGATCACGCTGATGGCCGAGGCATGGGCTTGGCTCGTTCCAGCCACGCCACACGCGCACCTCCGCCGCTGGCGCTGGATCGGCTGGGCGCGCGAGTGGTGCATGCTCGACGTGATGGCGCTGGCGCTCGGGCTCTTCCTGATGGAGGGCCAGGGGGTGATCCGAGTGGACGTGAAGCACGGGCTCTGGCTGCTGATCGCGACGGCGATCATGCTCTGGCTCAGCGGATGGCTGGGACAGCGCGCAGCGACCGCGGGGATCCGACGGCTCGATGACGCGAAGGCGTGACGCCGACGGCCGTCAGTTGCGCCAGCGATCCAGGTTGCCCCGCGGCGCGAACCACACCCAGTCGGCGGCCTCGTCGTTGCGCGGATTGGGATTGGTGCTCAAACCCGACGCGTGCGCCGGATCGCCACCGTCATCCTTGCCGTCGCGGCCAATCGACCACATGCGGAAGCCGTCCTTGCCCTCGGCCACGCGGATCGGGGCGTCCGCCCATGGATCCGTGGGCACCGTGCCGCCATTGAAGGCGGCGAGTTCCGCTGCATTCGCGGGCCAGCGCTTGTTGGCGCGATGGAACAGCTCCGCGGCGATCGCCGCGCACGCGGACTCGCGGCTCGCGCGGTCGACGGCGAAATTGAGCGCGGCCTGCCCAAGCGCCGGGCCCAGCAGGCTCTCCAGGAAGTAGCGCGCGCGCTGGCGGGCGCTCGAAGACTGCATGTACTGGCGCGCATCGATCGGCGTGATCTTCGCGAGCACCTCGCGAGGCGTGCCGCTCGAGGCCGCCTCGACCTCGGCGGTGAACGCGGCGTAGTGCGCCAGCGAGTCCTTTCGGCCAGCCACCATCATCGCGCCCACCGGTCGCAGCACGGGCACGAACGCGAGCGCCGCGAGTCGCTGGCCACCCTGCCCCGGCGAGCCCGCCGACACATTGCTGATGCTCTCCATGACACTGATCTGTCCCGGGCTGGGAACAAACCATCCGTCTCCGTTGCCGTCGTCCGAATAGAACCGCTGCACGGCGTCCTCATACATCAGACGCTCCGTGGCCAGGTCCAGCCGCTCGAGCGACGCCGGAATGGACCGCAGCGCAAGTTGCATGCGCCGCAGTTGATCGTCCGAAAGAACCTCGGGCTTCCACTCAAGTGCCCCGATCACGGTCGTCACGGCGACCCGTCGCAGCGCCATACCCACCAGGTCACCGATGAGGATGCGCCCCTCGGTCACATGGACCGATACCGCCATGATCGCTTCCAGATCGTCCGTGGCGCGCGCACCATCACCCTGCTCCACTGCGCGGAACATGTCGGTCGCGATGGCATTCGCGAGGCTTCGCATGGCACCAAGCTGCGGCAGCAGAAGGCCGAGCATCGGGAACGTCTCCCGGTCCTTCCAGTCACCGCCGGTCCCTTCGGGCATGGTGCCGAACAGCGCCTCCTCGGCGGCTCCGCGATCAACGCCCATCGGGAACGCGAACACCGGTCGCTTCGAGGCGGCCCGCACCGCGGCGATCGCTGGCCGATTCGCGTCGACCCACGCGCTCAGCAGCGCCCACTCCCGATCTCCGGGGCGACGACCAAGCGCGTCGCGAACCCCCTCGTCCCGGAGGTTGCCGTTCGCAAATCCAAGCGCCGTCAGCGCGTCGCGGTAGGCAGGCCACGCGGCGTCCGCGGGCTTCGCGGGCTTGGGCAACGTGTCGCGGAACCGCTGCACCGCGTCGATGGAGATCACCACCGGTCGCGTGGCGAGGTAGATCGCGAATGCGCCGTAGATCACCACGATCGACAGCAGCACCAAACCGATCGCCCGCAGCACGGGCCGTCGCTTGCGAGATTCTGCCGTCGTGACTGCCGTGCTTGCCATGGATCAGTACTCCTTCTTGAGCGTCTTCAATCCGTCCACCAGCGCGCGGATGTGCTTCGCCTCGTGCGCCGCGCTGATCTGCACGCGCAGGCGCGCGTGACCCTCGGGCACCACCGGATAGCCGAAGCCGATCACGAACACGCCCAATTCGAGCAGGCGCTTGCTCATGGCGATCGCCTTGGCGGTGTCGTGCACGATGATCGGGCAGATGGCGGTCGGGCTTTCAAGCACCTCGAAGCCCGCCTCACGGATGCCCGCGCGCGCGGCCGCCACGTTGTCGCGCAGCTTCTCCACGCGCTGTGGCTCGCGCATGAGGATCTCGATGGCCTTCTGCGCGCTGCACGCGATGGTGCACGGCAGCGCATTGCTGAACAGCGTCGGCCGCCCGCGCTGCACGAGCAGGTCCATCGCCGCGCGGCTGCCCGCGATGTATCCGCCCGCCCCGCCGCCGAGCGCCTTGCCCAGCGTGCCGGTGAAGTAGTCGACCTTCGTGGCCGCCATGTTCCAGTGCTCGTGCGTGCCGCGGCCGGTCTTGCCCATCACGCCGGTGCCGTGACTGTCGTCCACCACCAGCAGCGCGCCGAACTTGTCGCACGCGGCGCGAATCTTCGGCAGGTCGGCCAGCGAGCCTTCCATGCTGAACACGCCGTCGGTCACCACCCAGATGGTTCCGGTCACCGCAGGATTGGCGCGCGCCTCGGCCAGCTTCGCCTCCAGCGCGGCCACGTCGCCGTTCTTGTACACGCCGCGCAGCAGGCCCTTCTTGATGCTGACGGCCAGACGGATGCCGTCGATGATGCTGGCGTGATTCAACTCGTCGCTGATGATGATGTCACCCGGCTCGCACAGCGTTGGAAAGATCGCCTCGTTGGCGTTCCAGCAGCTGGTGAAGGTGTACGCGGCGTCCACGCCGTAGAACTTCGCGATGGTGGACTCGAGCGTGTGATGGCAGTCGAAGGTGCCGCAGATGAAGCGCACGCTCGCGGTGCCCGCACCGTACTTCTTCAGACCCTCGATGCCCGCCTGCACCACCTCGGGGTGGTTCGCAAGGCCGAGATAGTTGTTGCTGCAGAAGCAGGCGACCTCGCCGTAGCCCTTCAGCTTCACCGTGGCGTCCATCGGGCCCTCGATGGTCTGCAGGTGCTTGAGCTGGCCGCTCTGCTTCAGCGTCTCGAGGATGGTGTGCGTGCGGCTCGCGAAGGTGGGCTCGACGGCGATGGTCATGGGTGCAATGTACCCCTGCTGCAACCGTCCCCCAGCGGTCCGAAGGGCGCGCAAAAACAGCACCGCCCGCCGGTGCGTGCCGACGGGCGGTGCCTGAAGGGTGGCATCCAGCCGCTGGATCAGCGGTGGATGCCTGAGGTGGACTGTTCAGCGACACTTCCCGTAGGCGGGCATCGGACCCACCAACTGGAAATCCCCACCGATCGTGATCACGGTCGGAACCTCTGGCGGCTTCACAGGGCTTCCAGGAACGTTGCCGTTACACGCGCCACGCAGCGTTTCGCAGTAGGTCTCTCGAACCCAGAAGTAGCGCTCCTGAGTCCCCGCGTTCCCATCCACCTTCACGCAGAGCCTCCACTGCCGACATCGAATGTCGCGTCGGTAGCACGCGGTGCGCGTTCCGTCCCCGTTGTCCTGACATGAGATGTAGATCCAGCCCGGAGCCTGCCCTGGCACGACCTCGGGCATCGACTCGGTATTCCCCGTTGTCTGACCGCCACCCTGCCACGGCGTTCCGATTTCATTTCCAATCACGACCAGCACCGTGACATCGCCGCCGGCAGCCAAGGCGAAGATCGGCGAGCCGGCCTCGTCCTCACCCAGCTCCTCGATCATTCCGACCACGAGCATGAGATCAGCCGTGGACTCGTCGACGGTGAGCACGATGTCGTCGACCGCCAGACTGGGTTGCGAGGCGCGCTCATCCACGCTGGCCAGCGAGACAGGGCCAGACCAGAAAAGGGCAACACTCATGAGGAAGGCCAAGACCACAGCCACGCGCCCAAACGGGCGCTTTGCATCCATCGCGTTCATATTTCAGATCTCCGAGTAAGGGATTTCAGTGACGGTGGGCCGCCACACCAGTGTGGTCGGCCCGGCACCTCAGGAGAACTCAAGCCGCATACGACGGCCGGGGCCACCCATACGATTCGTTTGACCTGCCTCCAAACGGAATCGGAAATTTCTTTGCCCGAATTGCCTGGCTCGATTCAACGAAGACTGAAGCGCGAGGGAGCGTTCCCTCAGGCTCCGGCCAGTCGAGCGCGCAATCCGCTTGCGCGCTCGATTCGCTGCTCGATCGAGGCTCGCAGCGACGCCTCGGAGGCGATGATCGTGACGGCCCCTCGCGAGCGGGTGATGCCGGTGTAGAGAAGTTCGCGCGTGAGCACGGGCGATGCCTGCAGCGGCAGCACGATCGCCACCTGGTCGTACTCCGATCCCTGCGACTTGTGGATCGTGAGCGCCCAGGCCGTCTCGCGCGAAGGTAGTCCAGCCACCGGCACCACCCGACCAAGATCGGGGAAGCGGACGACCAAGCCCTCGGCCGCGCTCTCCACGGTGCCGGTGTCGCCATTGTGAAGACCGGTGACCGGATCGTTCACCGTCACGATCACGGGGCGTCCGACGAAGTCGTCGCCCTGCACGGGATCCGCGTCGACGGCCTCGAAGCGGGCTCGCGTGATCGCGCGATTCACCGCGAGTGATCCGTCAGGTCCGCGGCGGTGTCCACAGAGCACGCGCGCCTCGCCGCCGAATCCTGCCTGAACCCGAACCGCCGCCTGGATCGCCTCGCCAGGCGAGGCGACGCGGATCCATTCGATGTCGCCCTTGGCTTCGAGCGCCCGCATGACCCCCGCCGTGTCGGCGCCTCGGACCGCGCTGGCCAGCGCGCCAAGCGCGCTCTCCTTCGCGAAACGATGACTGTGCGTCAACGACACCACGCAGGCGTGGAGCGGGTGCGACGACCCATGCGGCAGCAGGTCACCAAGCAGGCTGCCAGCCTCGACGCTGGCAAGCTGCGCCGGATCGCCAAGCAGAACGAGTGATGCGCCGGGTGCGAGCCCCTCGAGCAGCCGTCGCATGAGCGACAGATCGATCATGGAGGACTCATCCACGATCACCAGATCCGCCGCCCGCAACCCGGCACCCCCACCGGCCAGCAGCGCATGCTGGATCGTGGAGGCCTCGACGGACTTCAGCAGTTCGCTCGTGCGCGCGTGCAGCCCTGTGCGCATGGCCATGTGCCGAAGGCTCTGCGTCATGCGCGCGGCGGCCTTGCCGGTGGGAGCGAGCACGCGCACCACCGCGGTGGCGTCGATCTGGAGCAGCGCATCCAGCATGCAACCGGCGACCGTGGTCTTTCCTGTTCCCGGCCCGCCCGTCACGATGCCCAGGCGCGAACGGAATGGCAACTCGGCGGCGGCGATCTGCGGTTCATCCGCCTGGGGCAACAGCGCACGCACACGGTCGGTGATCCAGGCGCTCGCGGCACCAGGGACCGCCCAGCGCGAGCGCTGTCCCGCCATGCTCCGCAGCGCTTCGGCGACCACGATCTCGTCATGTCGGCACGCCGCCAGAAACAGCTTCTCGCCCTCGAGCACCAGCAGTCGCTCGCTCGCGCTCCGGCTCCCGGGCTCGCACGCCTCCACGCACGCAAGGTCCGACAGATCCGAACGCCAATGCGCGGGGACTCTTGCGCGCGCCCGCACGCGTTCGGAACCAGGGCGTGAGCCCTCCGCGTCGCCCAGGACGCTGCCGTGAAGATCAAGGCACGTGTGGCCCTGCAGCCACTGATGATGGAGCCAGGTGAGCGGCTGCTCGAGCACGGTTCCGTCGCCCGCGAGCGTGCGGGCGAGCCGGCGCGCGAACCACGCGGAACTTGCCGCGGGCCGAAGCGTCGCGATGTCGACCTGGCTCATTCGGGCACCTCCGCGTGGACAAGGTGCGCATCGATCGCGTCCAGAACCGCCTCTGTCGGCGTCCAGTGCCAGACGCCATGGTCCGACACACCCGGCCGCATGCCGCGAAGGAACAGGTAGGAGACGCCGGCAACCCGACTGTGCGAGTCGAAACCTCGCGCGCGGGCCCACCGACGCACCAGTGTCGCGTACAGCGCAGCCTGCAGCGGATATCCGCTGCGAATCATGCCCTGGTCCAGCGGCGAAAGCTGCCCCGACGGGTGCACGGCCGAGTAGGCGCCGACACCGCGGCCGTGGTCGTTGGTCTTGTAGTCGTAGAGGAACCAGCCCTGCTCGGTCAGGACCGCCAGATCGATGTTGCCGACCAGCAGGCCGTGCATGCGCTGCCGCTCCGCGCCACGCAGCGACTGCGCGAAGACCGCGGCCCATGCGTGCGGCTCGGCATCGAAGGCGCTCGCCAGATCCTGCAGCCCGCCGCGCCATCCAGCCGCGAGCTTGAGTTCGCGGAAGACACCTCGGGGCAATGCGCTGACTTCCGACACGCTCGGCACGCCCGGCACCGTGACCTCGAGTGCCGACTGGATCTGGATTGCCGCCTCGCGTGCGCGGACCGCGACGTCCGCACCGCGCACGCAGCGCTGGATCGCGCTCGCAAGCAGATCCGCCCCCTCCGGCCGGCCGAGCGCCGCGAAGATCTCGGGCTGCTCCAGCGCCTCGTGAACCAGATTGCCGAGCGCGACCCCACGAACACCGAGTTCCCGCAGTGCACGATCGCAGGGCGTGGGATCTCCGGCCTCGGCAGGTGCATGCGAACCGCGGTCATCGCGATCGGTGCCCTGCCCGGACTCGTCACCGTCGGGCAGGTGATCGTGCAGACTCGTGAAGCTCACCTGGCGTGCGGCCGACGGAATCGGGGGCAGCGGCAGCGGGTCGCGCCATGCAAATGCGGGCATGTGGATCGGAGGACCTTCGGCGGGCGTGGCAAGCTCCCGCACCTCGATCGAACCGCCCGCCGCAGCGGCCACGTCAAGCAGGTCCTTCTTCACCTCCGCCAGGTTTTCCGCCAGCCGGCTCTTCGCCACGGCGGCCGCCTGCCCCGGATCGCGCTCGCCACGCGCATGCAGCAACGTGGCCATTGCGGCATGGGCCGGTCCATCGTCGTGACGCCACAGCGCGTGGGCCTGCCACCGCGCGCGCGTGAGGCCCACGTACAGGAGTCGACGCGCCTCGGCCGCAGCCTCGCCTGCCGCCTCGGGATCGTCGTCCTTCTTGGCTGCACGCATGGCGGATGGAAGCCACACGATGCCGTAGGTCAGGCCCTTGCTTCCATGCAGCGTCTGCAGCGTGACCGCGTCATGCTCGGCGAGCGCTCGCACGCGCTGAACCTGATCGTCACCCGATCGCATGCCCGCGACCTGCTCGGCCATCCAGCTGGCGAGCGCGGGCGCGCCCCGGACGCCGGATCGCTCCGCCTCGTCGAGCAATTCGAGCAGCTGCGCGAGATCCGACAGGTGACGCTCCCCATCAGGCTCGGTCGCCAGACCGTCCAGACCCGGACCCGCGGTGCGCATCCAGTCGCGGATGCCCGCCGCCACGCCATGCCGGTCGATCACGGTTCCAGCCGCGCGCATGCGCTGCACCACGCCGTCGGGATCGGTCGCGAGCGCGTGCTGCGACAGGCCAATCAGCCTCGATCCCGCGGCAGCGAGCGCCAGCCCTCGATTCGAGGGCCGCGCGAACGCCAGCAGTGCCCCGGCAAGATCACGCGCGATCTCGGATCCGAACACGTTGTCGCTGCCGAGGACCACGCACGGCACCCGCGCCTCGCGCAACGCGTCGGCAAGCACCTGAAGCTCCGCGTTCGTGCGACCAAGCACCGCGATGTCCGAGGGTCGCAGCGATCGCCATGCATCCTCGATCTTCAGGCGCACCATCCAGCCCTGTCCAAGCAGTTCGCGGATCTGCGACGCGACCAGGCGTGCGCACCCGCTCGCGGTCGCCTGCCCGGGCTCGGCATGAAGCACCAGTCCTGCAGGATCCTCGCAGCCATCGCGGCGAAGCCTTCGCTGCTCCTTGAACGCGCTCTCCACCGGTTCCGCCTCTACGTCGGGATGGAAGAACGGCGCGGGCACCGCGAACAGCGCGTTCACGGCATCGACCAGCCGCCGATCGGAGCGATGACTGACCGAGAGACGGCGCCGCTCGTCCACGGCGCGCCGCAGCTGCATGTAGCTCTTCAGGTCGGCGCTCCGAAAGCCGTAGATGCTCTGCTTGGGATCGCCCACGAGATAGAGCGCCGCAGCCGGGTGCCGGAAGAGGAGCCTCACGATGTCGGCCTGCACCGGATCGGTGTCCTGGAACTCATCCAGAATCGCCACGTCGAAGCGCGATCGGATCGCCTGCAGCAGCGCCCCGTCCTGCGAATGCAAACCCCGATGCAGGCGCCGCAGGAGGTCATGGAAGTCGAACTGCCGACGCCTTTCGCGTCGGCTCGCAAGCATGTCGATGGCCCGCGCGACAACGGCATCACCCGCCTGGCGACGGGCCACAGGCCACGACTCCAGAAGGGCCCTCAGGTCGCCGGCGATCGGCGCCAGGCTCGATCGATGCGCCGCCTCGATCGGCGAGCGATGGTCACCACCCCTCTTGAGCGCGCCCTCGAGTGCCTGCGCCTCGTGCAGGATGACACCCTCGACATCGCAGAGCGCATCCGCCGCAGCCACGCCGGCATCCAGATCCTCTCGCGGTCCTTCCTGCCACGCCGCCAGCGCACCCGCCGCTTCCGCAACCGGATCTCCCGCCTTCTTGGTGCTGTGCTCCACGATCACGCCAAGCGCGGCCACGACGCCCTTCGCCGCGTGCACGCTTGCCGCTGCAGCACGCCAGGTCGCGATCGCCCGCCGGAAGTCGGCCTGCTCCACCTGCTCCCGCACACGCGCCTTCTCGAGCGCCTGCGACAGCCGACGGCCCAGCTTCTTCGGAGTTGCGGCGAGCGCACTCCAGATCGGGTCCTGCATCGCGGTGGCGCTGTAGGCATCGGCAAGCGCCAGTCGTTCGCTGCCCGATGGATCCGGATCGAGCGACCATCCCGCAAGTCCCAGCACACCCGCCTCGGCGGCATGTTCCTGCAGCATGCGCTGGCAGAAGCCGTGGATCGTGCTGATGCATGCGGCGTCGAAGTCCAGCAGCGCGAGCTCCAGCAGGCCTCGCTCGCCGGCCGTCGAGGAAGGGTGCGCAAGGCGCTCGCTCAGCGTTCCACGCACGCGCTCGGCCAGTTCATCCGCCGCGGCGCGCGTGAAGCTCATCAAGGCGATTCGCCGCATCGGCACGCCGGCAAGCACGCGCGCGAGCACGATGCGCTCGATCGTCCAGGTCTTGCCGGTGCCGGCGCTCGCCTCGACGGCCGTGGCACCGGCGAGCATGGTGTCCGCCTGCAGGTTGAACTCGGCGACGGAGGCGTGCGCGCTCATGCCGCCCCCTTCTTCGCGCGAACCTTCCAGCCCGTCGCTTCCATGCCCTCGTGCAGCCAGGATGCGATGCCTTCGAACGACGGCTCCACGCCCACGATGCGCGGCGCACCGGGCTCGCGACCCGCCTTCAGCATGTCAAGGCCGCGCCAGGCCGCGCGGAACCAGGGGTCATCGGCGGGGGCCGGGAATCCTGGC
This sequence comes from Phycisphaerales bacterium, assembly GCA_044337135.1. Lineage (GTDB taxonomy): Bacteria > Planctomycetota > Phycisphaerae > Phycisphaerales > SM1A02 > SYAC01. The sequence continues at coordinate 12,236 of JBIIOC010000037.1, forward strand.
CGTCCGATCAACAGCTTCTGACGAAGGCCCTCGAGCCGCTCCTCATCCGGCGCGCCGTTGTCGCTGCGGAACGGATGGAGCAGTTCCGGATGGATGGGAAGAAGCCTTCGCTGCGCCTGCTCGGCGATCTCGCGGACCCCCTGCAGGATTCCCAGCGCCAATGCAGGATCGACCGGATCGTGCGGAATCGTCCTGCACGCCTCCCGACGATTCCTTGGAAGGTCGATGCGGATGGTCCTCGATCCGGGCTGCGCCACCGCGAAGGCAAGGTGCTCGGGCCACACCGCAAGCCATTCCTTCTCGCGGCCGACCCGCGTGACCAGGACCTGCGTGCGGCGGGAGGGAATCCACAGCGTGCGGACCCTGAGGGCCGGATCAAGACCCGGAACATCGAGCTCAAGCGCCTCGAACTCCAGTTCGCAGGCCGACACCCCGAGCGCTTCCGAGACTCGCGCGGGGATCTCCTCCTGTGCGGACCAGACCTGTCGCCACTGCGGACCACTCACGGCGCCGTGCGGAAGGCTTCCATCGTTTCGCAGCAGATGAAGGATCGCCTCCGGATCCTCACCCAGAAGCACGCCCCTTCGTGCGCGCTGCTCCAGATGCCATCGCTGCAGGTTGTCGATCTCGATCGGCTCGCAGCGTTCGCCGAGCTCCCGCGAGAGGTCTGCGACCTTGATCCCCTGTCCCTTCAGCCACGCTCGGGCAGGGTTGCGAAGCACCGTGGCCATCTCGTCCACGGATCGGAGGATCGGCGCGCGCGAGGATGCCGAACCATGCGGGTACGACGCGAAGACGCGCTCGGCCGCCTCCCGACGCGCGGCGGCGATGGCCTGCGCGCGCGCCCGTGACTGCGCGCCGAAGCCGCCGGAACCCGAAGCGCTCCAGGCCTCGGGCTGGTCGCCAAGCGTCGGCTGGTGCACGAGCAATTCCGCGCGCGCCTTGCGCGGCGCCACGCCAGCGTGGGCAGCCATGGTGCCAAGCAGCTCCTCGATCACCGGGCTCAGTGGCGCAGGCTGTCCGGATCCGGCCACGGTGTCCTGCACCACGATCACCAGTCGCTCGGTCGCGGCATGCAACGACTCAAGCAGGAGCAGCTGATCCTCCAGGCGATCATCGCGATCCCCCGGTCGCGCACAGCATTTCGAGAGATCCAGCGGATCTCGCCGCGAGGCGCGCGGGAAGACCCCGTGATCCAGACCCGCCAGGACCAGCAGGCGCGCCGGAACGCTCCGCATGGGGGTGAGCCGCGCAAGCGCAACGCCACCCGCGGCGAAGGATCGGCCCTCCACCAGCCCACGCAGCGACGACTCGAACTCCGCGCGCGCGACCGGCCACGGCACTGTCCCAAGCCCCGCCGAGGTGGCCGCGTCCGCGACCTGCGCCAGGGCCCGATCCGCCTGGTCGCGCTGCCGTCCGAAGGTCTCGTGATCGACTGCGGGAAGGATGGACTCGCACGCCTGCGCAAGCGCCGCATGCCAGGCCGCGATCGGGTGATCGCCGCGCTGCACCATGCGAGCCAGATCGGCCACGGCATCGAGCAGGCGAAGCGCACGGTGCATGGTGTCGGATTCGAGCGCCGCCATCATGCCGCTGGGCAGCACCCTGCCATGAAGCACCTGCGCGGCTGGCGACGCGCCCGCGGCGGCACCAAGCACCAGCCGATCGATCGACCACTCCAGCGTGTGCAACGCGTCGTCCTCATGATTGCCACCAAGCCAGCGCGCGCGCGTGGCGGCATCCAGGAAGCGGCGCGCACCGGCCTCCTCCATCGCGTCGAGCAGCGACTCCATGCGAGCCTGCTCGACCTCGGCGCGCGCGCAGCACGGCGCCGACTGCAGAAGCGCTCGCACACGGTCCATCGGCTGGTCCTCGCTGGCAAGATCGAGCAACCGAAGGATCGCGGTGGCGACCTGCGCACGATCCGCGCCCGCGACATCGGACACGCGGAGCGACATGCCTCCCGCGCCCGCGTGCGCGGCCTCGCGATCGCGCACGACCCCCTGCAGCGTGCCCGCCAGGGCATCCAGGCCGGGCGCGAGCACCAGCACCTCTTCCTGCCGGAGGCCCGGAAGGTCCGTGAATCCATGAAGGATCTCGTCGTGCACGATCTCGGCCATGCGCGTGGCCGAGGCCACGCCGTGCACGCGGACGGTGCCATCGAGCGTGCACGCATGCCGGGAGGGCGATTCATCCAGGCACAGCGCGGCCTGCATCGAGCGCAGCATGGATTCGCCCGTCGACTCGGGCTCCAGGTCGATCACGTCGGCCTCGATGGCCTCCACCACGGTCGCGGCCGCCGCGGCGGCGGCGCCCAGCGCTGTCAACAGCGGATGATGGGGCGATTCCCCCTCCTGCATCGACGCCGTGTCCACCCCCTGCGCAAGCGCACGCGCCACCTGCGCCCTTCGCGCGTGATCGCGTGACTGGAAGGCGAGCGTCGGCACCAGCATGTGCACATGAACCGGCAGGTGGCGTGCCAGGGCCCGAAGCGCGTGCATGGCAAGCGGTGGCAGCGACGAGACGCCGAACACGCTCACCAGCCCCAGGTCTGCCAGCCGGCCAGGAAGTTCGCCCTTGTCGAGGCGATGGATCAGGCTTCGAAGCGCGCACCAGCCGGCGTGGGGCTGCCAGGCGTCGGGAACCACCCTCGTCCACAGGGCGCGCTGCCACGCCTCGGTGGCCGTGGCCTGCGCGTTCCAATCCTTCGAGAGGTCGCGCCATGTTCGGCCCGCGCGCCACGCCTCGATCAGATCGGGACGGTCCACTTCGTAGCGATCGAACGCCTCGGCAAGTGCATGACCGTACGTGATGGCCGCGTCCGTCTGCAGCGCACCGGACTCGCCGCGACACATGCGGAGGAACGGCTCGATCGCTCGGGCCAGCGGCGTGGAGGGCGTCGCGGCAGTCTCGATGACACAGGCGGCGATCCGGTAGCCAAGCTCCTGCAGCGGCTGGCGACCGCGAGGGACCTGCTCACACAACCCGGCGCGCGCCGGCAAGCCCAGCAGGAACTCGCGCAGGAACGGCGTGTCCATGCCGCCCCACGCACCCAGCCTGCTCACCATGTCGGCACGCACCCATTGCGCCATGCCGGGACCCTGCACCACGACCAGGCATTCCTTCCAGAGTTCAGGCGCCGTGCCCGGGGCGAACTGCGCTGCAAGATCCGTGGCAAGATCGCTCGCGCGCGTGGCGCGCACGATGCGCAGGTGGCGGCCGCCCGGGGGCGAACCGCGCTCGCCGGATTGGCCGCGGGAAACGGTCACGAGGCCAGTGTAAAGATGCGGCGTGGACGCGGATTGGACGGGTTGCCACGTGGACCCGCCGCGGACGCGGAACCGGCCGGCACCGATCGATGCCTAGCGGTACCGCGCCGCAATGCGCGGCATCAGGTACTCGTCGAACGCGCGATCGAGGTCGTGCTTCGGACTCCAGCCCCAGTCACCACGCGCAGCCGAGTCGTTCACGTCCTCGGGCCAGCTGTCCACGATGGACTGACGCCCAAGATCCGGCTCGAAGGTGATCTGTGCCCGCGGGAATCGCGCCAGAACGAGCCGCTCGAAATCCCCCGCGCTCGGCGAGAACCCCGCCACGTTGTAGACGCAGCGCGTCAGCCGCTCCTTGGGCGCGGCGGCGAGCTTCAGGATCGCCTCCACCGCGTCCGGCATGGTCATGAACGGGATGCGCGTGTCGCGCCGCACGAAGCACGCGTAGGCGTTGCCCTGCGCCGCCGCGTGGATCATCTCCGGTCCGTAGTCGCTCGTGCCGCCACTCGGCAGCGTCTCGGCACTGATGATTCCCGGGAAGCGGATGCTCCGGAAATCGATCGGGTTCGGCGTGCGATCCTTCGCGAGCTTGCGGTAGTGGCTCTCGTAGTACCGCCCCAGGTGCTCGCCCGCCAGCTTGTTCACCCCGTACATCGTGTGGGGCTCCAGGAACTGGTCCTCGCGCACCGCGCCCGACTTGCGCTTGGTGTCCAGGTCGGGAATGCCGTAGGCCGCGATCGAGCTGGGGAAGATGAACTTCACGCGCCGTCCGTGGCTGCGCGCCTGCTCGGCCGAGAGCTTGAGCAGGTTCAGCGTGCCCACCACGTTCACCTGGTGCGCGGTCTCGGGCGCGAACTCGCCGCGCGTGGAGAGGAGCGCGGCGAGATGGAAGACCTCGTCCACCTCGTACATGGCCAGCAGCCGCTCGAGCAGCTGCGCGTCGCACACGTCGCCCACGAAGGCGTTCTCGCACTTCGCGCGCACCTCGCCGTCGAGCTCGCGAATGTCCATGGCCACCACGCTGGTACCCGGGCGCGCGGCGAGCGCGCCGATGAGCGAGTGGCCCATCTCGCCACCCGCGCCCGTGACAAGCACGGCGCGGCTGCGACGAAGGCCGGAGAGCGGACGATCCTGGACGGCGGGAAAGATGCCGGACTTGGAGGGACTCATGGTCGGAACGGATACCTCATCAGGAGCTTCTTGATCTTCAGGGTGCCCTCGAGCTCGTCGCCCGCACCCTTGAACTGCATCATGACCGGTCCCCGGAAGCCGCCCGCGCGGATGCGCTGCACCAGATAGCGGGTCGGCACGTTCACGGGCTCGCCATCGGGCTTGAATTCGCCGCAATCGGCCAGCACGCACGCGGCGAAAGGCATGAGCAGCTCGATTCCGCGCACGCGGTGATATTCCTCGGTCGGGCTCACGCGCCAGCCGTCGAAGGTGGGCTCAAGCCGGATCGCCGGATCCTGGATTGTCTGCATGAGCGACGCCAGGAACTGCCCATGGCTCGTGTAGCCACCGAGGCACTTGATCACGCCCTGCAGGCCCGCAGCCTTCAGCACGGGCACGGCCAGCTTGAGTCCCTCAAGCGCGTTCGCGCGCTGCGCCTCCATGTCGCCCTCGCCGCGCAGGTCCAGGGACACACCCGTGCCGGAGAGCCTGCGCGTGACGTCGAGCCACGGCTTGAGCCGCTCCACCGCCGACGCGCGCGCCACACCATCGGCGGACGCGAGCCCGGCGCCCAACGCGGGGTCCACCAGCACGCTGCGCACCCCCGAATCGTCCATCGCGGCACGAAGCGCCGCGATCGACTGCGCCCCCGTGTCACCCATCAAGGGTGCACTCCACGAGACCAGCGACACACCCACCTGCGTCTTCACGAAACTCGGGAAGTCGACGACCTTGAAGCCCTCGCCGAACTTCCGCTCGAAGGACCGCTGCGTCAGACCGATCGGATTCGGGGCCGCCGCGGCCTGCTTTCGGGCACCGAGTTCCTCGGGCGTCTCGCCGGAGGCCGGCTTGTTGTCCTGCGCGGCAGCCGCGCCGGCCGCCACCGCGCCAACGCCAAGGGCCGCAAGGAATGCTCGACGGGAGATCGACACGGGCGTCAGTTGCCGCGGCGATCGCCGTGCTGGTGCGGATGCGTGAACCGCTCCGCCATGTCGTCCACGCTCGTCCACTGGTGGGCCTTCAGGTGCGCGACCGTGCTCACCACCGCGATCGCCAGCGGCACGGCCATGAACGCCAGGATCACGCGGCCCTGCGCCTCGACCGGCAGATAGTCACCCACGATCAGTCCGGCGAAGGCGGCGCATGCGCCGTACAGCACGGCGTTCAGCAGGAACAGCCGGATCGCGTGCTTGAATCCCATCTTCCGCGGGGCGGGCGCACCGCCGTGCTGGTGTCCGTGGCTCATCGCGAAAGTCTACCGGGACGCCGCGTCCCAGCTTGCGAAGAGTTCCGTGCTGAAGTAGCGCTCCATGCGGTCGCAGAGCACGGTCACGATGACGGCGCCGGCTGGCAGCCTTCGCGATGCCTCGATCGCGGCGGCCAGGTTCAGCCCGCTGCTCGGCCCCACCGGATGGCCCATGCCGATCAGCGCGCGCGTGAGCCGCATCGCCTCCTCGTCGGACACTTCGACCACGTCGAGCCGCGAGAATTCGGCGGGGTTGTACAGGTGGCTCATCCCATCCAGCACCCCCGGGATGCGTCCCGAGAAGCTGCACTGCTCGGCGGCGGCGAAGCAGTCGCAGCACATGCCCGAGGAGCCCGCGATCGGCCGCGCCGCGAAGGCATGCGGCGCAAGACCGGCGTCGGCGAAGCCCAGGCGCATGCCGACCAGCGTGCCGCCCGTGCCGACGCCGGACACGTACGCGTCCACGCGGCCCTGCGGAATCTGCCGAAGGATCTCGGCCGCCGTGCCCGTGCGATGCGCCTCGGCGTTGTCGGGGTTCTCGAACTGACGCGGTTCGAAGCTGCCGTGCCGGCTCGCCCACGCGCGCGAGGCCTCCAGCGC
>JBIIOC010000119.1:0-5672 GCA_044337135.1 Phycisphaerales bacterium
CCGCCGAGGCACCCGGGCGGACACGCGCGGCGTCGTCCTCGTCGATCTCGGCGCGGACATGCATGGGGCCTGCGTCGCCCAGCGTGACCATGGGGCTGTCCAGATGGCCGGCGGTGGCGAACTCGCCAGCCTGCACCTCGACCTTCAGGACCGTGCCGTCCATCGGCGCGCGCACCGTGAGCCGGTCCAGGTCCGTGCGAGCCTTTGCCAACGCGGCGCGCGCGGAATCGACCTCGCGACGCGCGACCTCGAGATCGGCCTTCCACGCACCGCTCCTGATGCGCGCGAGTTCGGCACGGACCTGTTCCAGCGTGGCCTGCGCGGCGAGCATCGCGAAGCGTCGCTGCTCGAGATCCTCCATGCTCGCGGCACCGGCATCACGCGCCGCCTTCACGCGCTCGAAGGTGCCCTGCGTGCGCTGCGCCTCGACCTCGGCGCTTCGGACTCGGGCTTCGAGCGGCGGAATGTCCTCGGCACGCGGCTGCGACTCGAGTCGCGCGAGCCTGCTTTCCTCGAGTTGCAGCGCGGCCTGGCGGGCATCGACCTCGGCCTGCCGCTCGGCGCGTTCCAGGGTGAAGAGAGGCTGTCCTTCCTTCACGCGATCACCCGGCTTCACGAGCACCTCGTCCACGATGCCCTGCGTGGGCGAGGCCACCGCGACCAGCTCGCTGCGTGGCTCGATGATGCCCAGACCCGCGATGCGACCTTCGTGCAGCGTGCTGCGCGCCGGCTTGTTGGGCGGGGCCGTGACCGCACTGCTGGGCGTGAGCAGCCATGTCACCGCCACGGCAAAGCCAAGGGAGAGCGCGGCCAGAAGCGGAAGGAGTCGGCGGATCATCGGGAGGAATCCATAGGGTAGGCGTTCGGGGCGGCCGTGCGATCCTCGACCCGAACCACGAGTCCATCGTCCATCTCCGCGATGCGGTCGGCGAAGCCGAACACCCTCTGGTCATGGCTGACCACGATGACGACCCGACCGGGCCGCACGGCGACCGATCGCAGCAGTTCCATGACCTGATGGCCACTGCGGGCATCGAGCGCCGCGGTCGGTTCATCGCACAGCAGAAGGTCCGGATCATGCACCAGCGCGCGCGCGATGGCGACCCGCTGCTGCTGGCCGCTGCTGAGCTGGCGTGGCAGCTTGTGGGTCTGCTCACCGAGCCCGAGTTGGCCAAGCATCGCGCGCGCACGCTCGAGCGCCTGCGGCCATTGCGCCCCCGCGGCCACGAGCGGCACCGCGACGTTCTCGGCGGCCGAGAGTCCCCAGATGAGGTTGTACTGCTGGAAGACGAACCCGATCCGATGCAGGCGGAAGTCGAGCAGCTGACGCGCATCCATGCCGATGAGTTCCTGTCCCAGCACGCGCACATGACCCGCGTCGGCGCCGAGCAGGCCGGCGATGATCGAGATGAGCGTGGTCTTGCCGCAGCCCGAGGGGCCGATGAGCATGGTGAGCTGGCCCGGCTCGGCGTCGAATCGGAGCCCCTTCAGCACCTGCTGTCGAACCCCCGCCGACTCGAACGACCGGACGAGCTGCTCGCAGTGCACGCCTTCGCGGGTGGACGCCATGGGTCAGTTCCTGAACACGATCGCCGGATCGGCGGTGAGCACGCGGCGGATGGAGAGGAAGCAGCTCGCGACCACCATGAGGTAGATGAAGACGCCCGTTCCGATGAAGACCGCGACCGGCATGTTCATGCCGCGCAGGCCACCCGTGCCGGGTCCGAAGTACGCGAAGAAGAGGCTCGCCACGCCCACGCCGAGCGAGAAGCCGATCACCGCCACCAGCGATGCCTGCAGGAAGATCATGCCGAGCACGCTGCGGTTGCCGACGCCGATCGCCTTCAGGGTGGCGAACTGCTTCACGTTCTCCACGCTGAAGAGATAGAAGGTCTGGCCCACGATCGCCACGCCGATCACGACCCCCATCAGGATCGTGACGCCGAAGAACTCCGCCACGCCCGAGAATCGCAGCATCCACTCGATGATCTCCGCGCTGAAGCCGCGGCTGCTGCGCGCCTTCAGTCCCGTCTCCTTCTCGATTCGCCGTGCCACCTCGTCGGGATCGGCACCCTCCTCGGCCTTCGCCAGCACGAAACTCACCGTGTTCTCGGTTTCGCGGCTCATCTGCACCGCCAGCGAGCGGGTGGTGTAGACCACGGTCTGGCCGCCCCAGGCGGGCGGCGCCTTGCAGAAGCCGGCGATCACGGCGCGGGTGTGCCCGATCTCGACTTCCTGACCGATCTCGACGGGCAGGTCGGGAAAGTTCTGCTGGTAGCCGCTGACGTCGAAGATGACCGCGTTGGGCTGCTCGAGCGCGCGCACGTCACCAGCCACCATGCGTGCGGCCGGCGCACCGATGAGCGTGGCGTCGTCGACGCCGATCACCAGGACCGGCCGGAATGATCCCTGGCGAGTCCGCACCATGCCCAGCGCCTGGTAGTAGGGAACGGCCCACTGCACGCCCGGCACCGAGCGAACCTGGTTGACCACCCCTTCCTTCATGGGATCCGCCAGATCCAGGATCTCGACGTTCGACTTCATGACCCAGATGTCGGCGGCACTGGCCGACTGAACGCCATAGGTGCTGCTTCGGAGCGCACTCCAGAAGATCGCGGCCTGCTGGCTGATCAGCAGGCTCGCGAACGCGATGCCGGCAACGAGGGCGATGTACTTCGCCTTGTCGTGGGTGAGCATGGCCAACGCGACGCGGATCATGGGAACAGACATGTTCGCCGAAATCGGCGCGCGGGATGCGGGGTACCTTGCGGGGCGTGCGCGCACGGAAAGCCCCAAGACCCCCCAAACGCTGCTGGTGGTGCGGTACGGACCCGCTCTACGTGGATTACCACGACCATGAATGGGGCGTGCCCCTGCGTGACGACCGCGAACTGTTCGTGAAACTGGTTCTCGATGGATTCCAGGCGGGTCTCGCGTGGATCACCATCCTTCGCCGTCGCGCCGGCATCCTGGCGGCCTTCGACGGCCTCGATCCGGAACGCGTGGCGCGATACGGCAAGCGGGACATCGAGCGCCTGATGCGTGACGAGCGGATCATTCGCAGCCGTGCGAAGGTGCAGTCCGCGATCGCCAATGCGCAGGCGTGGTGCAGGATCATGGAGAGCGACGGTCGGCATGCATTCCGTGACCTGGTGTGGGAACCCACGGGCGGTGTCGTGAAGGTTCGGCGGCTCCGAAGTCGAAGCGAGCTGCCCGCCGAGAGCCCCGAGAGCCGTGCCCTCTCCAGGCGCCTTCGGCAGGAAGGCTTCTCGTTCTGCGGACCCGTGATCTGCCACGCCTACATGCAGGCGGTGGGTTGCGTGAACGAGCACCTGCTGTCGTGCTTCAGACATGCCGAGGTGTCGGCCCTCGCCCGACGCCAGCGCCTCCTGGCCTGAGTCACTCGTCCGACTTCTCCTCGGCCTCGGAATAGAGCACGTCGGCCGGCGTCTCGACCAGCCTTCCCAGTCGACGCAGCTCGGGCAACCACCATGCGACGAGCCCGGTGATCGCGAGGGTGCCGATCCCGCCGCTGACCACGCTGAAGACGGGGCCCATCCACGCCGCGACCAGGCCGCTCTCGAAGCCTCCGAGCTCGTTGCTGCACTCGATGAAGACGCTGTTGACCGCGGTCACGCGACCCCGCAGGTGATCGGGCGTTCGTGTCTGCACGAGCACGTGCCGGATCACCACGCTGACGTTGTCGACCGCCCCACCGAGGGCAAGCATGGTCATGCTGAGCCAGAACGACTGGCTCAATCCGAAGATGATCATGGTGACGCCGAACATCGCGACGCACGCCAGCAGCACCGGACCTGCGCGACGGATCTCGGGGCGGATGGCGAGAACGCCCGCCATCAGGAGCGCACCCGCGTAGGGCGCACTCTTGAGCAGTCCAAGACCGAAGGCGTCCGTGTCAAGGATCGCGGTCGCGAAGATCGGAAGCAGCGCGGTCGCGCCACCGAACAGCACCGCCAGCAGGTCGAGCGTGATCGCCCCAAGGATCGTGCGCTCGCGCCAGATGTGCCCCACGCCCGCGAACATGCCCCGCGTGGCGTGATCCGGTGGCGGCGCATCCATCGCCCGGGGCTGCAGACACGACGCCATGACGGCGAAAATCAGGCAGCCCACGCCGGCCGCGGCGAAGACCGCCCATGCGTGACCGGTGAACTTCAGCACCGCTCCCGCGAGAATCGGTCCGCCGATCGCGCACGCCTGGAAGATCGCGCTGTTCCAGGTGATCGCGTTCTGGAACCGATCCTGGGGAATCAGCGAGGGAAGGAGGCTCTGCCGCGTGGGCATGTTGAAGGCGCGCACGCAGCCGCTGAAGACAAGCGTTCCATAGACGACCCAGAGCGGAGCGCCCATCAGGCTCGCCATCGCCAACACGGCAGCCACGATCGCGAAGCCAACCTGCGTGATGGCGAGCAGCCGGTGCCTGCGGACGCGGTCGACCAGCGCGCCCGCGGGAAGCGCCAGCGCGACCACGGGCAGCGCACGTGCCAGTCCGACAAGGCCCAGATCCCACGCGGATCTGGTTCGCTCCCACACGTCCCACAGGACGGCGGTCTGCAGCATGGTCATCCCGAATCCGGCCAGCAGCATTCCGACCGCGTAGAAGCGGTAGTTGCGCTCGCCCCATGCGGCAGTCCAGCCCACGGATCCAGGCCCGGGATCACGCTGCACGAGCCATGCTCCCCATCAGGACATCTTCAGGCGGTTGCCGAGAACCGCATGATGCTTGCGCAGCGCATCGCGGGTGTCCACGATGAGCTTCGAGTGGGTCGCGATCATGTCCCAGTCGAAGGCCGAGTGGGCCGTGGACACGAGCACGAGGTCGTACTGCTTCAGCGTCTCGGCCGTCAGCGGCACCGACTTCATGTGCAGGTCGAAGGCGCGACCCGCCTTGGTCTGCGGACAGTGCGGGTCGCTGTAGTCGACCTTTGCGCCGCGATCGAGCAGCAGGTAGATCAGCTCGAAACTCGGGCTTTCGCGCACGTCGTCGATGTCCGGCTTGTACGCGAGGCCGAGCACGAGCACCCTGCTGTCCTTCACGGCCTTGCCGTGGTTGTTCAGGTGCTCTGCCACGCGATCGATCACGTAGTGCGGCATGTTGGTGTTGATCTCGCCGGCGAGCTCGATGAAGCGCGTGAAGCGCCCATGCTCGCGTGCCTTCCACGTGAGGTAGAAGGGATCGATGGGGATGCAGTGCCCACCGAGACCGGGCCCCGGGAAGAACGGCATGTAGCCGAAGGGCTTGGTGGCTGCGGCGCGGATGACCTCCCACACGTCGATCTTCATGGGCTCGAGGATCGCCTTGAGCTCGTTGACCAACGCGATGTTCACCGCACGGAACGTGTTCTCGAGGATCTTCGCCGCCTCGGCCACCTCGGCGCTGGTGACGGGAACGACCTCGGCGATGCCCTTGCGGTACACCGCACAGGCGAGCTCGGTGCTGGCCGCGTCGAGGCCACCGCAGAGCTTGGGAATGGTGCGCGTGCTGTGGCTCTTGCGGCCCGGGTCCTCGCGCTCGGGGCTGAACGCACCGAACACGTCCACGCCAAGCCTGAGCTCGTTGCCCTTCTCGCCAGCAGCCTTGAAGATCGCCGGCATCATGTCGTCGCGGGTCGTGCCGGGATAGGTCGTGCTTTCGAGGATGACCAGCTGGCCGC
>JBIIOC010000038.1:0-18191 GCA_044337135.1 Phycisphaerales bacterium
TTGCCAGAGATGGTCGACGCGGTCTTGGCCACGTTGGTCGAGCCGTTGTAGAAGCCGGCGCGGGCGTAGGGGTTGGTGCTGGTGTTCGCACCAATGCCGGGGTACCAACCAGCACCGGCAGAGCCGGAGACGCTGTTGATCGAGCTCGCACCGACCGTGCTGTAGTTCGAGAAGTTGGTGTCACCCAGCATGTTCAGGGTGTTGCTCGAGCTCTGCGTGCGGAGACCCGCGGTCACGAAGCTGTCCACGCCACCGTCATTGTCGGTGGTGGGGGCCCAGCTGCTGCCGGCGGCCTGCACGAACGCATCACCCTGGTTCATGGTGGTGGCAGCGACGTAGGCGGAGACGCCGAAGGTGCTGCTGACGATGTCGGTCGAGGCGCCGCACTTCACGTAGACGTCCATGACCGAGTAGAAGCGGGCGCTGGCGCCTGCTCCGACCTTGACGATGTAGCTGTCACCGATCAGCTGGTTGCTGATGGTCGCGAAAGCCGAACCGGTCAGAACGACCGTCGCCGCGGCGGCGAGAGAAGCATTACGCATTGGAAGGACTCCTTAGCTCGAGTGAGGGGAACATGGCCGCTGAAACGGCCGGGGGAACAGGGAACGAACACGAGTGAGATCTGGGGATGCCTCAGGAGGGAAGAGCCCGAAGACAGCCCAGGAATGGGACCAACTCAAGTGACCGTGACTGGATTGATTGGAGTAAGGGAACGGACAGTGAGGGAACGTGCAGCCGGGCAGAGGGGAACTCAAACCGGCAAGTTCAATCTAGCCCGGTTCTGTGGGGCGGCAAGTAAAACGCCTAAATGCAGGCGAGGTTTTTGGTTGTGGCCATTCCGGGGCGTCCTGGTCCAGCCTCATTTTGAGCGACTTTTTCGGTGTTTTTGCGTGCTATGGACCGGTCCGAGCAAGCCGTTCAAAGTGCATGTTGAACGGAAAATACAGCGCCAGGAATCACAGATTATAGGACATTATATGCGCGTGCTTCGCTTCATAGGGCGTTTGGAGAGGCGGAAAGCTAGATTCTGCTCCCCTCCCCCCCCCAGAACCCTAAAAGGAGCTTCGCAATGGCTGGCAGGATCTCAAGCATGGCCGTGATCGGGTCAGGAACCATGGGCTCCGGTATTGCGCTGGTGGCGGCTCAGGGAGGGCTGAAGGTCTGGCAGGTGGATGTGAAGCCCGAGCAGCTGGAGCGATCGAAGGCCTACCACCGAAAGACGCTCGACCGGGCTGTGGAGAAGCAGAAGATCACCCGTGCCGACGCCGATGCCGCACTGAGCCGAATTTCCTATGTGTCCGCGATGAGCGAAGCGCGGGGCGCGGAATGGGTTGTTGAGGCCGCCACCGAGAACGTGGAGCTGAAGAAGAGGATCTTCCGGGACATGCAGGCTGCCTTTCCGGCACCCGCCGTTCTTGCCACCAACACGAGCAGCATCAGCATCACGGACATCGCGGCCGCCGTCGGGGCGGACGCCGGTCGCGTGATTGGAATGCACTTCTTCAATCCCGTGCCAGTGATGGCGCTGGTCGAGGTGATCAAGGGCATTTCAACGACCGAGGAGACCACGAGCCGCACGATCGAGCTGGCGAAGGCCCTTGGCAAGACGCCGGTTCCCGCGAACGACCGCGCCGGTTTCGTCAGCAACCGGGTGCTGATGCCGATGATCAACGAAGCCTTCCATGCATGGATGGAGGGTGTTGCGGGCCCCGAGGAGATCGACCAGATCATGAAGTTGGGCTGCAACTTCCCGATGGGACCCTTGCGCCTGGCCGATTTCATTGGTCTGGATGTCTGCCACGACATCATGATGGTGCTGCATCGAGAACTGGGGAATCCCAAGTTCTTCCCGTGTCCGCTTCTTCGCCAGCTGGTGCTGGCCGGCCGGCTTGGCGACAAGAGCGGCCGTGGCGTGTTCGAGTACCCGGCGAAGTGAGGCCGCGCCGATAGCATCGTGCGGGTGCAGCCCCAGGAGTCGCACGGCATCGATCCGATCGTGGACGCGCTGGCGCGAAGCGTGGATGCGCTTCCCGAGACGCATCGCATCGGCCGGGAGGATGTTCCCGATCCCGAGGCGCTCGAGCGCGCGCTCGAGATCTATCGGGCGATCTGCTTTCCGGGGTACTTCGGGCCCCGCTCCGGCGGAGAACTGGACGCGCGCGGCTTTCTGGCCGAGGCCGCCCGCATATTCGAGCACGCGCTCGCGCCACAGCTGGCCCGCGCCATCGCCGCGGGTGGAACCATGGGTCAGGAGGCGGACGGTCGTGCCGAAGGTTGGTGCCGCCAGGTGCTCGTCGCGACGCCCGAGATCCGCGCGCTTCTGGCGCAGGACGCGAAGGAGGCGATGGTCGCCGATCCGGCCGCGCGTGGTCTGGACGAGATCATCCTGTGTTACCCCGGCCTGCAGGCGATGATCGCGCACCGTCTGGCGCATGCGCTGCATGGTCTTGGTGTTCCGCTGGTTCCGCGCATGCTTGCGGAGATCGCGCATCGCCGCACCGGCATCGACATTCATCCGGGCGCGCGGATCGGACCCGGCCTGTTCATCGATCACGGCACGGGCGTGGTGATCGGCGAGACCACGGTCATCGGAAGGCGGTGCCGCATCTATCAGGGCGTCACGCTGGGGGCGCTCACGCCGGAGCTTGACCGGGGCGGCCGCGTGGAGCGGGGGCAGAAGCGCCATCCGACGCTCGGTGACCGCGTGGTCGTGTACGCGGGCGCGACGATCCTCGGCGGGGAGACCGTGATCGGTGACGACGCCACCGTGAATGGCGGGGTGTTTCTGGTGCAGAGCGTGCCCGCGGGAAGCGTGGCCCAGGCGCCGCGCCCCGAAGTGGTGCTGAAGAGCCGTGCCTGAATCCGCGACGACCTTCGACGTGATCGTGGTGGGGGTGGGCACGATGGGTGCGGCGACGTGCCTCGAACTGGCGCGTCGCGGCAAGCGCGTGCTGGGGCTCGAGCGGCATCGGCTTGGGCATGACCTCGGCAGCTCCCACGGCGGCAGCCGGATCATCCGGGATTGCTACTTCGAGGCGCCGGACTACGTGCCGCTGTTGGTTGCATGCCGCGAAGGCTGGGAGCGGTTGGAACGAGAGAGCGGTCAGCGCATCGTGCATCGCTGCGGTGTCCTGTATCTCGGAACGCAGGACAGCGACGTGATCCGGGAGTCCGCGCGCAGTGGAGCCAGGTTCGGCGTGCCGTTCGAGCAACTGGACGATGCAGCCTTGCGAGCGCGATTTCCGCAGTTCCGCACGCCAGACGGCTGGCAGGCCCTCTGGGAGCCGGGTGCGGGATTCGCGAGGCCCGAGCGCGCGGTTCGAGCGGCGGCGGACGTCGCGATGCGTCAGGGCGCGACGATCCTTGAAGAGATCCGCGTGCATGATTGGCAGGAGACCGGGGGCGGCGTGTCCGTTCGGACCGAACGGGGGGTGTTCGAGGCCGGTGCCCTGGTTCTGGCGGCGGGTGCATGGACATCGAAGCTGGCGGGCACGCTGGGCGTGCCGATGGTTCCGCTGCGCGTTCCGATCGCCTGGCTGCAACCGCGCGACGAAAGAGCCTGTCGCATGCCGGCCATGCCGGTGTGGTACGTGGACCGCCCCGGGCAAAGCGGCCTTTATGGCGTGCCGATCGCCGCCGATCAGGGATCGCCGCATGGCGTGAAGGTCGCCATGCACGGCGATGGGCAGGCAATCGACGTCGATGACCCCCGGCGATCCGCGACGGCCACGGAACTGGAAGCGATCCGGGTCGCCACCGACTCGTTCCTGCCCTCTGCGGCGGGAGGGGTTCTTGCCGGCTCCACATGCCTCTACACGATGAGCCCGGACGGTCATTTCGTCGTGGATCGGATGCCGGGCTGCAGTCGCGTCTTCGTGGCTTGCGGCTTCAGCGGCCACGGCTTCAAGTTCATGCCCGTCATGGGTGCGGCGCTGGCCGATCTGGCGACCGCCGGGTCCACGCGCCTGCCCACGGGATTTCTGGGCGTCGGGCGCTTCGGCGAGGGCTCCTAGAATGGCCCGACTATGGCGAATCACGATCCTTTCGGCGCGCGCGCGACCCTGAACACCCCGGCGGGTGACCGCACCTACTTCAAGCTGGAGGCGCTGAAGCAGTTCGGCGCGATCGAGCGATTGCCCTACAGCATCCGCGTGCTGCTGGAGGCATGCCTTCGCAACTGCGATGGCGTCACGGTGACCAAGGAGCACGTGGAGAAGATCTGCCGATACGACCCCACCAGGCCGGGCGAGGAGGAGATCCCGTTCATGCCGGGCCGCGTGGTGCTGCAGGACTTCACCGGCGTGCCGTGCGTGGTCGACCTGGCCGCCATGCGCGATGCCATGAAGCGTCTTGGTGGCGACCCGAAGCGCGTGAATCCGCTGGTGCAGTGCGATCTGGTGATCGACCACAGCGTGCAGGTGGACGCCTTCGCCAGCAGCGCCGCCCTGCGCATCAACGGCGAGCTGGAGTTCGAGCGCAACAACGAGCGCTACGAGTTCCTGAAGTGGGGCCAGAAGGCGTTCCGCAACTTCAGCGTGGTGCCGCCCGCGACCGGCATCGTGCATCAGGTGAACCTGGAATACCTGGCCAAGGTCGTGTGGGAGCGCGAAGGCGTGCTGTTCCCGGACAGCTGCGTGGGCACCGACAGTCACACGACCATGATCAACGGTCTTGGCGTGGTGGGATGGGGCGTGGGTGGCATCGAGGCCGAGGCCGTGATGCTCGGACAGCCGATCAGCATGCTGATTCCCGAGGTGGTCGGCGTGAAGATGACGGGCAGCCTGCCCGAGGGCACCACCGCCACGGATCTCGTGCTGCGCGTGACCGAAATGCTGCGCAAGTTCGGCGTGGTCAACAAGTTCGTCGAGTTCTTCGGACCGGGCCTTGCAAGCATGAGCCTGGCCAATCGCGCGACGATCGCGAACATGGCGCCTGAGTACGGTGCCACGATCGGCTTCTTCCCGGTGGATCAGCACACGCTGGACTACATGCGCCTTTCCGGTCGCAGCGAGGGCCAGATCAGGACCGTGGAGGCGTACTGCAAGGCCAACATGCTCTGGCGCGACGACAAGGCGGACATCCGCTACACCGCGGTGCTGGAGCTTGACCTGTCGACCATCGAGCCATCACTCGCGGGTCCCGCTCGTCCGCAGGATCGCGTGGCCCTCTCGGCCATGAAGAGCGGCTGGCAGAAGGAGCTTCCGAAGTTCCTCGAGAAGAGCGCGGCGGCGACCAAGGTGCCGGCTGGAGGCGGCACGGCTGTCGCGACGGCGCCGGCTGCGGTTTCCGTTCGTGACGAGGAAGGCAACGAATACCAGCTGAAGCATGGCGCGGTGGTGATCGCCGCGATCACGAGTTGCACCAACACCAGCAACCCGAACGTGATGATCGGCGCCGGACTGCTGGCCCAGAAGGCCCGCGCCAAGGGACTCGTGCGCAAGCCATGGGTGAAGACGAGCCTGGCGCCGGGCAGCAAGGTGGTCACCGACTACCTGGTGCAGGGCGGCCTGCTGAAGCCGCTGGAGGAGCTGGGTTTCGACGTGGTCGGCTATGGCTGCACCACCTGCATCGGCAACAGCGGCCCGCTGCCCGACCATGTTGGCAAGGCCATCAAGGACGGCGACCTGGTGGTCGCGAGCGTGCTGAGCGGCAATCGCAACTTCGAGGCCCGCGTGCATCAGGACGTGAAGGCGAACTACCTGGCGAGTCCACCGCTCGTGGTGGCATACGCCATCGCCGGAACCGTGGACATCGACCTGTCAAGGGATCCGCTTGGCACCGGCAAGGACGGCAAGCCCGTCTACCTGAAGGACATCTGGCCCACGCAGGCCGAGGTGGACGCCGCGGTGGCCAAGAACGTGACTCGAGCCCAGTTCGAGAAGGAGTACGGCGCGGTGTTCGAGGGCAGCGAGGCATGGCAGGCGATTCGGACCGAGGCGAGCGAGATGTACGCCTGGAACCCCAGGAGCACGTACATCCAGAACCCGCCGTACTTCGACGGGATGGGCAAGGAGCCCGGTTCGATCCAGTCCATCCGTGGCGCGCGTTGCCTGGCTTCGCTCGGTGACAGCGTGACGACGGATCACATCTCGCCGGCAGGCAACATCAAGACGGACTCGCCGGCAGGCAAGTACCTGCAGGCCAATGGCGTCGCGGTGAGCATGTTCAACAGCTACGGCAGTCGACGCGGCAACGATCGCGTGATGACGCGTGGCACCTTCGCCAACACGCGCATCCGCAACAAGATGACCCCGGAGAAGACCGGTGGCTGGACGCGCGACTTCACCGATGGCGGCAAGGAGAAGTTCATCTTCGACGCGGCCGAGAGCTACAAGGCCAAGGGCACTTCGCTGGTGGTGCTGGCGGGCAAGGACTACGGCATGGGCTCGAGTCGTGACTGGGCCGCCAAGGGCGCCATGTTGCTGGGCGTGAAGTGCGTGATCGCCGAGAGCTTCGAGCGGATCCATCGTTCGAACCTGGTGGGCATGGGCGTGCTGCCATGCACCTACAAGGCGGGCGATACGGCGGCGAGCCTCGGCCTGGACGGCACCGAGACCTTCGACATCGAGGTTCCAGGCGCGTTGAAGCCACGTCAGGACCTGGTGGTGAAGGCCACCAAGCCGGACGGCAGCGTGAAGACCTTCAACGTGCTGTGTCGCGTGGACACGCCGGGCGAGGTGGAGTACCTGCGCCACGGTGGCATCCTGCAGTTCGTGCTTCGCAAGATGGCCTCGGCCTGAATCTCGGCGATCTTTCGGAAAAACGGCAGCGCCGTACGCCCCATGCGTGCGGCGCTGTCATGCTGGGTCCATCGATGCGCACCTGGCTGCACCGCCTTCGGGGGGAACTTGCGTGCTTCGAGAAGATGATCCTGGGCCGGACCCGCCCGGATGCGGAAGGGGCCGTGCGGGAGGCGCTCGCGCTGTGTGGCAGGGATCCCTGGTGCAGGGGTTGTGGGCGGTCGCTGCAACTGGACCTGACTGCGGATGACGGAAAGAAGCCCGCCGCTCGTCGCCTGTGTGGGCGATGCCTGGAGCGACCACTCTTCGATGGCTTCGTACGACTCGGGCGATACGCGCCGCCACTGGATCGTCTGGTCCAACGGGTCAAGGGGAGTGCGTGGCATGACGTCGCCGAGGCGTTCGGTCGGGAGCTCGCGCGCGCCGTCGTGCGTGAAATGCCAATGGCGACAGAGGGCTGGATCGTGGTTCCGGTTCCATCGCCGGCCTTTCGGCGATGGCGACGAGGCATCGATCACACGGACACCATGGCGAAGGCCTTCTGCAGGGAGCTTGGTGCCAGAAGCATGCATGGCCTGCGGGCGACGCTGGCTTCCCGACAGGCTTCGCTTCGACGCTCCGAGCGGCTGCGCAGCGCGCGATTGGCCTGGCGTGGCCGTGCGACGGTCCCGTCGGGCATGCGGGTGCTGCTCATCGATGACGTTCGGACCACCGGGGGAACGCTCTTCAAAGCCCGAGAACTATTGATCAGGCATGGTGCGAAGTTTGTGGTCCCGGCGGTCGTATGTGTGAGGGACGAGATGTAAAATCATGTCAAAACGGGAGTTGTGTACTGCTGCACGGCGCCGTTTCGAAGACGCCAGGAACAAGTTGTCCACATCGAAAACCTTGTCAACGAGGGTGTTGACAGGGTCGGCAATTTCGTTACCATGCCCGACCCTGCATTTCGCCCATTGGGCGGCATGCAGTTCTCTTTGACAAGTGAACAGTTGGATAGCCGCGAGGATGTGAGGCTCGCTTGATCGGTCCACGGGTCGATCGAGTGAAGCCAAATCTGCCCCAAAGGGCAGAGACCAAGCGTCACAGCGCTTGGCAAAACACGTCCTCCGTGAACAAAGCCAGATTTGGTCAATTCAACGGACCTCATCACGCCGGCTTGCCGGCAATGGTGGGGACGTGTTTCAAATCCATCGGGAATTCCCGATGGCGTCGCGATGTTGAGCGACGTAGACCGGCTGGATCTTCGGATCCAGTTTGCCGGGTCACCTTCCAAGTTTGAAGCAACGCGGGGCTTGCCCCGCTCAGCAACGAATTCAAGTGAAGAGTTTGATCCTGGCTCAGATTGAACGCTGGCGGCATGGCTAAAACATGCAAGTCGAACGCCTGGAGCAATCCAGGAGTGGCGAAAGGGCGAGGAATAGATTCCTACATACCCAGAGGTCGGGGATACCTCGGAGAAATCCGAATCAATACCCGATGTGGTCGAGAGACCAAAGGCTTGCCGCCTTTGGAGTGGGGAATCTCCTATCAGCTAGTTGGTGAGGTAATGGCTCACCAAGGCTAAGACGGGTAGCGGGTGTGAGAGCACGGCCCGCCGCATCGAGACTGAGACACTGCTCGGACTCCTACGGGAGGCTGCAGTAACGAATCTTCCGCAATGCGCGAAAGCGTGACGGGGCAATGCCGCGTGTGGGATGAAGCCCTTCGGGGTGTAAACCACTGTCAGGGTCCGCCAACAACATGAGGAGACCCAAAGGAAGAGCCGGCTAACTCTGTGCCAGCAGCCGCGGTAATACAGAGGGCTCGAGCGTTAATCGGAATCACTGGGCTTAAAGCGTGCGTAGGCGGACTTGAAGGCACCTTGTGAAATCCCTCAGCTCAACTGAGGAACTGCTTGGTGAACCACGAGTCTTGAGGTCGGTAGAGGCGGTCGGAACGATAGGTGGAGCGGTGAAATGCGTAGATATCTATCGGAACGCCAATGGTGCAGACAGGCCGCTGGGCCGCACCTGACGCTGAGGCACGAAAGCGTGGGGATCAAACGGGATTAGATACCCCGGTAGTCCACGCCGTAAACGATGCGCACTTGGTCGAGGGAGTTGAACGCTTTCTCGGCCGTAGAAAAATTGATTAGTGCGCCGCCTGGGGAGTACGGTCGCAAGATTAAAACTCAAAGGAATTGACGGGGGCTCACACAAGCGGTGGAGCATGTGGCTTAATTCGAAGCAACGCGAAGAACCTTATCCTAGGCTTGACATGCACGGATTAGTTCCTGGAAACAGGAGTGACACTCGCAAGAGTGGAACGTGCACAGGTGCTGCATGGCTGTCGTCAGCTCGTGCTGTGAAGTGTCGGGTTAAGTCCCTCAACGAGCGCAACCCCTGTCGTTAGTTGCAAACGCGTAATGGCGTGGACTCTAACGAGACTGCCGGTGTCAAACCGGAGGAAGGTGGGGATGACGTCAAGTCCTCATGGCCCTTATGCCTAGGGCTGCACACGTGCTACAATGGCATCGACAGAACGAAGCAAGACCGCAAGGTGGAGCAAATCGCTCAAAAGATGCCCCAGTTCGGATTGGAGGCTGCAACTCGCCTCCATGAAGTTGGAATCGCTAGTAATCGCGGATCAGCTACGCCGCGGTGAATATGTTCCTGAGCCTTGTACACACCGCCCGTCAAGTCATGGGAGCCGGCAGCGCCCGAAGTCGCGCAATTTCATGCGTGCCCACGGCAAGGCTGGTGACTGGGACTAAGTCGTAACAAGGTAGCCGTAGGGGAACCTGCGGCTGGATCACCTCCTTTCTATAGGATCTATAGACGGTTGAACGAGGGAGACCTCGTTCGCCGCGATCCGTTCACACATCTCTCGCTCGGCATCGCATGGTGAACGCCATGCAAAGACGAATAGCCCGGTGGCGACACCGGACGAAGGCATCCAACTGTTCCTTGACCGTTCCACAAGGCCCCGTCGTTTTCGGCGGGGCCTTGTGCTTTTTCAACCTTGATTCGTTGCGGGTACAACCCTCGCATGCAAGGCGTCGCTCCAGCTGCCCCTCGAGACCGCACGCCCTGGATGGCTGTGCTGGTGGCCTCGCTTGGCTACTTCGTGGACCTGTACGACCTCGTGATCTTCAGCGTGGTTCGTGTTCCGAGCCTGGGCGCCAAGGGTCTTGGCCTGCCCGAGTCGGTGGACGCTGCGGGGGTGGGTTTCGTGGAGGGGCTCGCGCGGAGCTTGCGGATCCTGCTCGGACAGGAGCAGGGCGACGTCACGAGCGCCGGTTCCGCGATCCTCGACGTGCAGCTGACCGGCATGGTCATTGGTGGCTTCCTCTGGGGGGTTCTTGGCGACCGGCGTGGTCGGTTGACCACGCTGTTCGGCTCGATCGCGCTGTACTCGACCGCGAACCTGCTGAACGCATTCGTGTCAACGGTTCCCCAGTACGCGGCGCTGCGTTTCATCGCGGGCATCGGGTTGGCTGGTGAGCTTGGTGCCGGCGTGACGCTGGTGAGCGAGCTGATGAACCGTCATCACCGTGGCTGGGGCACGATGATCGTGGCCTTCGCAGGCATGTTGGGACCGGTCGCCGCCAGCCTGGTTGGAGGTTGGATCGAGTGGCGCCATGCGTACCTGATCGGCGGCATCATGGGATTCGGGCTGCTGGCGCTGCGCATCGGCCTGGTTGAGAGCGGCATGTTCCGACGCAGCGAGCGCGAACATTCGCGCCGCGGCGATCTGCGAATGTTGTTCGGTTCGTGGGATCGGCTTCGGCGACTGCTGTGCGTGGTGGCGCTGGGCTCGCCGATCTGGTTCGTGGGAGGCGTGGTGTTCGTCTTCGGACCCGAACTGGCGAGGGCTCTCGGCTGCTCGGAGCCTGTTCGTCCGGCGATCGTGGTGCTCTGCGGATATCTCGGCGCCGCGGCGGGCGATCTCGCCTCGGGTGCCGCGAGCCAGTTCCTGCGGAGCCGCCGCGTGGTGATTGCGGGTGCCATCGTGCTTCTGGCGTGCGCGTTGGCGGGATTGCTGACGCTTGGCGGGCGCGGATCAACCTGGTTCTACGGCGCGACGGCCGTCGCGGGCTTCGCGACGGGGTACTGGGCCGTGTTCGTCACGGTTGCTGGCGAGAGCTTTGGAACCAATCTTCGAGCGACCGTGGCGACGTCGGCTCCCAATCTCGTGCGCTGGTCCGCCGTGGTCTGGGTGAATGCATGGGGCGCCCTGAAGCCGGCCTTGGGTGCCGCCACGGCCGCAGCTGCGGTGGCGGCGATCGCGATCACCGTGGGGCTGCTCGGCGTCTGGCGGCTTCCGGAGCCCTTTGGACGGGATCTGGACTGGGAAGAGTCCTGATCCCGCGGACAGTTGCGGAGTCCGTGGGCCTGGCATGCCGATGTTCATGGCATGAGCGAGCCGTCCTCCGCGCGCCACGTGAGTCATGAGCATGAAATCCGCCTGCTGGCGGATCCGCTCCGCTGGTTGCGGAACCGTTCGCTTCCGCTGCTGGCGCTGGCCGTGGTGATGCTGGTCATCTATCCGGTCTTTGATGTGCCTGGGCAGCCACCGCCGCGCGCGCTGGCGATCATCTTCGTGCTGATGCCTGCATTCGGCATGCTCACGTTGGGAAAGCTCCGCTCGGGCGCCTTCGCGGCCACGATCCTGCTTGTGGGAATCCTGGTGAAGGGGGAGTTGCCTGGCACGCAAGGCAGCGCGCTTCTGCTGGGATGGACCGGCGTGCTGGTGATCGCGCTGTACCTGCTGAACATCTGGATCCTGGCGCAGATCATCTTCCGTTCATCCGCGCTGGTGGATGACCGGGTGTACGGCGGCGTGGCGGTGTACCTGATGCTCGGATTTCTCTTCGGCATCATCCACCACCGCATTGGCATGCTGAATCCGGAGGCCTACCGGAACGTGGCGCAGACGCAGTCGCTGCCCCTGAACTGGGCGGACTACATCTATTTCAGCTTCAGTTCGATGACGACGGCGGGCTTCGGCGACATCGTGCCGGTGAGCGCCGCTGCGCGCAGTGCGACCCTGCTGGAGGCGGTTCTGGGGGTGCTGTATCCGGCGGTGCTTATCGCACGGCTGGTGAACAGGGAATTCGTGCCCGCCCGGACCTGAGGGCGCAGGTCAGTCGTTGAAGCCTTCGATGTAGCCCTGGCCGCCGTAGGCGAAGGGGTTCCAGTGGCCGATGCCGCCGCCGTAGCCCCATGCCTGGCCCGCGACACCGCCAGCCGCCGCGCCGCCGTCACCGCCGCCGACGCGCGTGTTGTAGTTGTCGCTGTTCGCGCCCTCGAGCGTGTTCATCGGAGCGGGGTTGCCAGGTCCGTAGGTCGGCGTGAGGAAGGGGTTTGAGGGCCCCGAAGCCGTGGCTGGATTCTCGTAGGAGACCTTCGCGTAACCGGGGGTCGGGCCAGCCGAGACGAACGATCCGGGGCCGTAGTAGTGGTAGTGATAGTGCGTGCCATCCAGCGCCTGCTGGGTGAGCGTGGAAGGATCGACGATGCCACCGGAGTTGTTGAAGCCCGCGTTGGGAGGCAGGCGGTTGGCCTGCGGTGGCGGCGTCTGGCCGATCGGAACCTGCACGTCGCTGTTGTCCTGGGAGCCCTGCGGCTGCGCGGGGTTGTACGGGACCTGCCGGTCGGAGTTGATGCCCGAATCCTGGGCGCGACCTGTCGCGGAGGTGGGGGGCTTTGGCCGTGGGGCCTGCGCCGGATCCTGCGACTGGGCGACGACTGCGGCGCCGATGGCGGCGATCGGAAGGCAGAGGGCAAGGGCGGCGTGCGCGTTTCGTGCCATGGGAAATCTCCTTGACGACAGTGTAGTCGTGAGCGAGTCGAGGGTTCGCTAGCATCGGCCGCAACAAGGAGATCGCATGACCGTCGCAGCAGCCCAGACCGAAGTTTCGAAGCGTTTTCCCAATCTGCAGGCCGGGACCCCCGGTGACGTCAGTGCCATCGACGCGCTGGCCATCAACACGATTCGAACGCTGTCGATGGACGCGGTGCAGGCCGCCAACAGCGGTCATCCCGGCACGCCCATGGCCCTGGCTCCGGTGGCCTACGCGCTCTGGCAGCGCGTGATGCGGTTCGACCCCGCGGATCCGCGATGGCCCGGTCGCGACCGGTTCGTGCTGAGCAATGGCCACGCGAGCATGCTGCTGTACAGCATGCTGCACTTGAGCGGCACGCAGGAGATCGACAAGGCGCAGAAGCCCACCGGCAAGCCGGCTGTCTCGATCGACGACATCAAGGGGTTCCGTCAGCTGCATACGCGCTGCCCGGGCCATCCCGAGCATGGCTGGACGGCCGGCGTCGAGACGACCACCGGGCCGCTGGGACAGGGCGTGGCGAACTCGGTCGGCATGGCGATGGCGGAGAAGTGGCTGGCCGCGCGCTACAACCGTCCGGGCTTTGAGCTGTTCAACTACCGCGTGTACGCCATCTGCGGCGACGGCTGCATGATGGAGGGCATCAGTGGCGAGGCCGGCAGCCTGGCCGGCCACCTGAAGCTCGACAACCTGGTGTGGTTGTACGACAACAACCACATCACGATCGAGGGCAAGACGGATCTGGCGTACAACGACGATGCCGCGGTGCGGTATCTGGGCTACGGGTGGAACGTGCTGCGCGTGGGCGACGCGAACGACCTTGACGCGATCGAGCACGCGCTGCGGACCGCCGAGTCCACCAAGGGTCGGCCCACGCTGATCGTTGTGGACAGCCACATCGGCTGGGGTGCGCCGACGCGACAGGACACGAAGGAAGCCCACGGCGAGCCGCTCGGCGACGAGGAGATCAGGAAGACGAAGCGCTTCTACGGCTGGCCGGAGGACGCCAAGTTCCTGGTGCCCGAGGGGGTGATGGACCGCTTCCAGCAGGGGGTCGGCGCACGCGGGCGCGAGGCGAGCGCGGCATGGCGGAAGTTGTTCGAGGCCTACGCGGCCAAGTACCCCACCGAGGCGGCTGAACTTCGAACGATGTTCGCGGGCGAGCTGCCGGAAGGATGGGACAAGGGCCTGACACCGTTTCCCGCCGATGCCAAGGGGGCGGGAAGCCGCGTGAGCGGCGGCAAGGTGCTGAACGCGATCGCGCAGCGCGTGCCGTGGATGATCGGCGGCGCCGCGGACCTGGCACCGAGCACCAAGACGCTGCTGACCTTCGATGGCGCGGGCAGCTTCCAGGGCGAGACGCCCGCGGGACGGAACCTGCACTTCGGCATTCGCGAGCACGCCATGGGCGCGATCGTGAATGGCCTGGCGCTGAGCGGGTTGCGTGCCTATGGCAGCGGCTTCCTGATCTTCAGCGACTACATGCGCGGCGCGATCCGCCTGAGCAGCATCATGGAACTGCCCGTGATGTACATCTTCACGCACGACTCGATCGGCGTGGGTGAGGACGGCCCCACGCACCAGCCGATCGAGCAGGTGCCAGGGCTGCGCGCGCTGCCAGGCGTGTGCGTGTTCCGCCCGGGTGACGCGAACGAGGTGGTGGAGTGCTATCGCGCGGCGATGACCTTCCACGGGCCCTCGATCATGGCGCTGTCGCGGCAGGACCTGCCGACGCTGGATCGCGCCAAGTTCGGCGCTGCGTCGGGTTGCGCGCGCGGCGCGTACGTGCTGAGCGAGGCGGAGGGTGGCGCGCCGCAGGCGATCCTGATCGCCACAGGCAGCGAGATCCACGTTGCGCTTGAGGCGCAGGCGCTGCTGGCGAAGGATGGGGTTCGCGCCCGCGTGGTCAGCATGCCGTGCTGGGAGCTGTTCGAGCGCCAGGACGAGACGTATCGCGAGCAGGTGCTGCCGAGCGCGGTGCGTGCGCGCACGGCCATCGAGATGGCCGCGGAGTTCGGCTGGGGCCGCTGGGTGGGCCTGGACGGAACAACCGTGTGCATGCGCAGCTTCGGCGCGAGTGCGCCGTTCAAGGTGGTGGCGAAGCACTTCGGCTTCGAGGCGGGCAAGGTGGTCGAAGCGGTGAAGGCGAGCATGGCGAAGGTCACCAAGGGCGGTGCCAAGTGAGGATCGCGATGGCGAGCGATCACGCCGGCCTGCCCCTGAAGGAGGCGCTGAAGCCGATCGTGGCCAGGCTGGGCCACGAGGTGATCGATCTTGGCGCGCACACGGACGATCCGAATGACGACTACCCCGACTTCGCGCTGGCGCTGGGGCAGGCGCTGGTGGCGGGCAAGGCCGAGCGCGGACTCCTGTTCTGCGGCAGCGGCATTGGCGCGAGCGTGGCTGCCAACAAGGTGAAGGGCGTCCGCGCCGGCAACTGCATGGACCACTATTCGGCCCACCAGGGGGTTGAACACGACGACATGAACGTGCTCGTGCTTGGCGGGCGCGTGATCGGCGTGGCCGTGGCCGAGGAGATGATGCGCGCGTTCCTGTCGGCGAAGTTCACCGGCGAACCGAGGCACCGAAGACGTCTTGAGAAGGTGCTGTCGATCGAGGCGTCGCAGGGTCGCTGAGGCAGGCCGCCCGCGCTAGCATGGCTTTGCGCGCCCTTCAGGCGCCTGCAAGGAGAACGCCATGCGCAACGTCGTCCGTTTTGCCGCCCTCACCGTCGCCACCCTGGCCCTCGCCGCCCCGTCGGGCGATGACTTCACCACCCTTCCGCCGGATCCGGTGGAACTGCAGAAGACCATCGAGGGCCTGAAGGTCGACGCGGCGGGCGCGGCCGCCGAGGCCGAGAAGACTGGCGGCAAGGTGAGCGCGATCCGGCTGATCCAGCAGGATGGCAAGTGGGTCTACGAGGCGATGGTCGCGGACGGTTCGCCCCGCCGCGCGATCGTGGATGGACAGAGCGCCGAGGTGAAGGCCGCGAAGGTCGGGGCGACGGACGCAGCCAAGGCGGCCATCGGCAAGGTGTCCGGCCGCGTGGGCATGATGACGTGCGATCCGATGGCCGAGCCGCCCGTGTGGAGCGTGCTGGTGCTCTCGGAGGGCAAGGCGCACATGGTCACCGTGAACGCCGTGAGTGGCGAGGTCATCTCGGACGAGGTGCAGCAGCGCTTCCCGGGCGAGGCGACCGATGCGCAGCTGCAGGGCGAGGCGGGTGGCCTTCAGTGGATCGTTATGCAGGAGGGCGCCGGCGCGAGCCCGAAGGGCCCCGACTCGATGGTGAAGGTGAACTACTCGGGCTATCTGGTCGACGGACGGATGTTCGATTCGAGCACGAAGACGGGGAAGCCCGTCGAGTTCCGCCTGAATCGCGTGATCAAGGGTTGGACCCAGGGTGTGCAGGCCATGAAGGTCGGCGAGAAGCGCAAGCTCGTGATTCCCTACACCATGGCCTACGGTGAGCAGGGTCGGCCCCCGACCATCCCGCCGAAGGCGACGCTGATCTTCGACGTGGAACTGCTGGATGCCGACATGGCGCCACCGGCCGCACCCACCCCGCCGATGCCGCAGGCGCAGCCAACGCAGAAGCCCGCCGGCAACTGAGATGACACGACCGTGGTGCCTGATGTTGGCGTGCGGCGTGACGCTGCTGGCGGCATGCGAGCGCAGCCCCACCGCACCGGGCCCGCAGGCAGGGACGCCGCAGGCCTCGGATGGCCGGAGAACGAGCGTTCCGGGACGGGCAATGGACCGGGCCGAGGACCTGAAGAAGGAAGTCGACGCCTACAACAAGGCGATCGAGGAGACGATCGAGCAGGGGACCTCGCCCGCCGCGAGTCGACCGAAGACCGCCGGTGCCTCGCCGCCTTCCCGTTGAGGCGCCTCAGAGCGTGCCGAGCTTGTCGGGGTTCAGCCCCTCAAGATCGCTGACCACGAAGATGCCGTCCTTGCGGATCACCTCGCCATCGAAGGCGATGGTGCCGCCGCCGTGCTCGGGGCGCTGGATGCACACGAGGTCCCAGTGGATCTCGCTGCGGTTGCCGTTCTCGGTCTCCTCGTAGCAGCGGCCCGGGGTGAAGTGGAAGCTGCCGGCGATCTTCTCGTCGAACAGGATGTCCTTCATCGCCTCGCGGATGTGCGGGTGGAATCCGATGGCGAACTCGCCGATGTAGCGGGCGCCCTCGTCGGTGTTGAAGATGCTCTCGAGCAGCTTGGGATCGCCGCCCTCGCAGCCGCACTTCACGATGCGGCCCTTCTTGAACTCCAGGCGGATGTTCGTGAAGGTGTTGCCATTGTGCAGCGTGGGGGTGTTGTACTGCAGCACGCCCTCGACGCTGTCGCGCACGGGCGCGGTGAAGACCTCGCCATCCGGGATGTTGCGGTCGCCGCAGCAGGGCACCACGCCGACGCCCTTGATGCTGAAGCGCAGGTCGGTGGGGCCTGGGCCCACGATGTGCACCTGGTCGGTTCGCCTCATGCGCTCGACGAGCGGCATGGCGGCCTTCGTCATGCGCGCGTAGTCGAGCGTGCAGACTCGGAAGTAGAAGTCCTCGAACGCTTCCGTGGAGGTCTGGGCGAGCTGGGCCATGCTGGCGTTGGGCCATCGCAGCACGCACCAGCGCGTGTGGTTCACGCGCTGATCGAAGTGCACGGGTTTGCCATAGAGGCGACCGACCGCCTTCATCTGGGCCTCCGGCATGCCGCTCATCTCGCTGGCGTTTTCGGCGCCGCGCACGCCGATGTAGCACTGCATGCGCTTCATGCGCTCGAGGTCGTACTCGCC
Organism: Phycisphaerales bacterium; assembly: GCA_044337135.1. Classification (GTDB taxonomy): domain Bacteria; phylum Planctomycetota; class Phycisphaerae; order Phycisphaerales; family SM1A02; genus SYAC01. Next base: position 17,357 of record JBIIOC010000038.1, read on the forward strand.
CCAGGTTCGAAGCGCGTCATCGCCGCCGAGATTGAGCGCGCGCATCACGCGCGTGCTGCGCTGGGCCACGTGCGCGTGGCCTCCGGCCTTCTGGACCTGCTCGACCAGGGCGGTGGCGACGAAGTCGGGACAGTCGAAGGTCTCGATCAGGACATGATCACCCTTGCCGGTGCGGACGGAATGGTTCACGAGCAGGTCCGCCAGTCGGCGGACGCGGGGGTCGGTGAGCATGACCATGAGGGTAGCTGCGCCCGGCAGTCCAGGCCTGAAGGTCGATCAGGAAAACCGAGCCAACCGCGTCTGGATGCTCGCGAATCGAAGCGGCCAGAAAGGGTCAGTCGAACATCAGCAGCAGCAGCGCGATGTCGGCGTTGTCCACGGATCCCGTGCCATCGAGATCGGCGGGGCAACTCGAACCACTGCATGTGCCGAAGTCCAGCAGCAGGATCGCGATGTCTGCGGTGCTGATCACTCCGTCGCCATCCAGATCGCCCGGTGCGTTGGAGCCTGTCAGGCCCGTCAGCACGACCGCGGAAGATCCGCTGGAGGCCGGCGTCGCGAGGCTGGCAAGGCCATCCGAGGTCACCGTGAGGCCATGGCATGGTCGCGTGACGGCCGGGATCACCTGGCCCGTGACGATGCCGGCCGAGCCGCCCTGGACTGGAATCAGGGTGGTGCCGCCAAGGGTCGAACTGTTGAACACATTCCAGGAGAGCGCGATGTCGAGGTCGCCATCCTCGTCGGCATCGACCAGTTCGACGTCGGTTCCCTCGGCAAGTGCCTGGCCGATCTCGATGCGGCGTGGCGCGGCGAAGGTCGTGGCGGATCCCTGCAT
>JBIIOC010000120.1:0-5626 GCA_044337135.1 Phycisphaerales bacterium
GCTCATGGCGGCGCTTTCGGTGATCGCGCTGGTGCGCCTGTTCCCGCTGCAGGACATCGAGTGCGAGCCGGGCCGTGATCGCGGGCCACCGTTGCGGGTTCCCGCGTGGATCACCCTGGCCATCTTCGCGCTGGCGGTGGGGTGCTGGATCACGCCATCGGACTGGCGAGCACCATGGCGTCCGGCGTCGATGTCGGATGGAACGATCGCGGCCATCGCCGCGGTGCTGCTCATGGCGCTGCCATCAGGCGCACGCGGCTGGTCGCCCTGCCTTCCGTGGCGCGAGACGCAGCGACTGCCGTGGGGGGTCTACATCCTCTTCGGCGGGGGCCTGGCACTTGCCGATGCCATGCAGCGAACCGGCCTCAGCGTGGCGATCGGTCAGTCCTTCGCCGGTCTTGGGGGCACGCATGCGCTGCTGGCGCTGGCAGCCGTGGTCGCGGTGATGGTCTTCGCGAGCGAGATCGCCAGCAACACCGCGCTCACGGCCACCGCCGTGCCGATCGTGGGCGCGCTGGCGCCGGTGCTGGGCGTGCCGGTGGAGCGCCTGGTGATGGCGACCGCGCTGGGCGCCAGCCTGGCCTTCATGCTGCCGGTCGGCACGCCTCCCAACGCGATGGTCTATGCCACGGGTCGAGTCAGCCAGCGGCAGATGATCCGCGCCGGATTCCTGCTGGACCTGATCTCCATCATCGTCATCACGCTGATGGCCCACGCGTGGCTCTAGCGCCGACGCCGGACGCGCGATCCTGCGCTAGCCTGCGGCCGTGAGCGCTGCCGCGAAACAGGGCCATCTTGAGGTGATCTGCGGCCCGATGTTCGCCGGCAAGACCACGCTGCTCATACAAAGGATCGGTGCGCTGCGCGGGCAGGGTGCCACCGTGCAGGTGCTGCGGCCGTCGCGTGACACGCGGTCCATGCCGGGCGCGATCCAGACCCATGGTGGCGCGCACGAATCCGCGATCGAGGTTGAGGCAGGTTCGCAGATCGTGGCCGCGGCCGGCGAGGCAGGCGTGGTGGTGATCGACGAGATCCACTTCTTCGGGGAGTCGGCCGTCGAACCCTGCCGGCTGCTGGTGGCTTCGGGTCGCGCGGTGATCGTGGCGGGCGTGGACATCGATCACTTCGGCAAGTCCTTCGCTCCCTTCCCGCAACTTCTCGCGATCGCCAATCGCGTCGAGCGGCTTGCGGGTACCTGCGCGCGTTGCGGGGCGCCAAGCACGCACACGCAGCGCCTCATTCCCTCCCCGGACCGGATCGTGGCCGGCGGCGAGGAGAGCTACGAGGCGCGTTGCGCGGCGTGCTTCGAGCCCACGCAATCCGGCCGCGATGACGCCCGGCGAGGATTCCTGCCGTGAACGCGCCCATCGGACTTCTCGGCGTGGCGGTGATTCTCGCGCTGGGCTGGGCACTCTCGGCGGACCGAAGCCGCATTCGATTTCGGACGGTGGTCATGGGACTTCTGCTGCAGTTCACGCTCGCCGCGCTGCTGCTGTGGGTGCCGCCCGTGGTGGCGGCCTTCAATCTCCTCGCGGCGGGGGTGACGCAGGTGATCGGCTTTGCCGATCGCGGCACCGAGTTCATCTTCGGCAAGGCCGCGGACGCCTCGGGGGCGTGGGGCTTCATCTTCGCGGTGAAGGTGCTGCCGATCATCATCTTCTTCGCGTCGCTGATGTCGGTGCTCTACCACCTGGGGGCGATGCAGCGCGTCGTGGCGGGGGTGGCCTGGATCATCCGGGGCGCGCTGGGCGTGTCCGGCACCGAGGCGCTCAGCGCCGCCGCGAACATCTTCGTGGGCCAGACCGAGGCGCCGCTCACCGTGAAGCCCTTCATCGCGGGCATGACGCGTTCCCAGATCATGTGCATCATGGTCGGCGGCTTCGCCACGATCGCCGGCAGCGTGATGGCGGCATACATCAGCATGGTGGGTGGCGATGATCCTGCGGCGCGCATCGAGGTGGCCAAGCACTTCATGACGGCCAGCGTGATGAGCGCCCCCGCCGGGATCGTGATGGCGAAGATCATGCTGCCCGAGACCGAGCGCGTTCCGCAGGAATCGCTGGATGCGCTGCGAACCATGCCCCGCACCACGGTCAACGTGATGGATGCCGCCGCCGAGGGGGCCACCGACGGGCTTCGCCTGGCGCTGAACGTGGCGGCGATGCTGGTGGCCTTCGTGTCGCTGATCGCCATGCTGAACTGGCCCATTGCCGCGCTCAGCGAGCTGGAGCCGGTGGCATCGTGGCGCGCCAGCCTTGGACTGCCGGTCTTCACCTTCCAGAACCTGCTGGGCTACGTGTTCACGCCGCTGGCGTGGTGCCTTGGCACGGGGTCCGACGCGGGCAAGGTCGGCTCGCTCATGGGCCAGCAGGTGATCGCCACCGAGTTCGTGGCGTACGTGGACCTGGCGCAGAGCATCAAGGACGGCTCCATCAGCGCGCGCGGATCGGCCATCGCAACCTACGCGCTCTGCGGCTTCGCGAACCTTCCCAGCATCGCGATCCAGATCGGCGGACTCAGCGCGATGGCGCCCGAGCGACGGGGGGACTTCGCGGCGATCGGCCTTCGTGCCATGGTGGCCGGCGCGCTCGCCTGCTGGATGACCGGCGCGATCGCGGGACTCTTCCTCTAGACCGCGGTGGCGGAATCCGGCAGCTGCCGCAGGCGGCCGCACTCGGGGCAGCACGTCTGCGAGTTGCCGCGAAGGTCGTACCGGCAGGCCGGGCACTGGTCATCCCGCACCGCCAGCAGCAGCACCAGCCCGCAGGAGGCGCAGGCGCTCTCGCCAAGCGTCGCCATCCGCGGTGCGCTGCAGCGCGGGCACTTCAGTGGAAGACCCTCGATGGGCTTCAGGAAGTCGTCGGTGTCCGGACCCGATCGGCGGGCGCGAAGCACCAGCACCACGGTCACCAGCGCGCTTGCATCCATGATCCCCAGGGCGATCACCGTGCGCTGCAGGAAGTCGGGCAGCCCCTGCTCGATGGAGGCGAATGTCAGCAGCCCGCAGAGCAGCAGCGTGAGGCCCGTGGCGATGCCGGGCAGTGCCGCCCACCAGCCGCGGAACCCCACGGCGCGCAACGAGCACCACAGCGCGCCCGAGATCGAGAGGCCGGTCAAGCCGACGGAAGGGGGCATGAAGCTGGAGATCAGGTGAGGCCGGGCGGGCATCGATCCGCTGCCCAGAGGCTCCAGCAGGTTCGTGGAGAGCGTCGCGATGCACATCCATCCGGCCCAGCCCATCGCCGAGGCGAGCACGCCGATGGTTCCGACGACCCGGTCGATCGAGCCGGCACGATCCATCGGTCGTGGAATCCGGAAGCTCACGAGGTTCGCCGCGGCCAGCACCAGCGCCAGCGTGGAGATGACGAACGCGAACGGGACGAATTCGGTGCGCGTCGATCCGTTCCACTCCATCGTCACATGGGCGCTCACCGCAGCCAGGAAGCAAATTCCCGCGCCGATCACCACGACCCGAGAGGAGGCCGGATAGCTGATCCGGGACGGCGTGGCGCGTCGTCGCAGCGCCGGCATCAGCACCATCGAGGTTGGAACGCCGTAACCGATCCACGCCAGATCCGTTGCCAGCAGGAGATCGCGCGGCGTGCCTGCCGGCATCACCGGCCAGATCAGACCCACGGTCAGCACCGCGCCGATGCACACGAATCCGCTCCAGAGGATCTCCAGCGCCGAGGTGCGTCCATCGCTGCTCGGTCGGCTCAGGGGCATCAGGCAGATCGCGCCCAGCAGCACCACCAGCGCGGTGCCGGCGGTCCGGCCGGCCATTGAGCCCTGCCGCATGAACACCGAAGCGACCCCCGCCACGGCGCTCGTCGCGAGAGCCACCTGGATCGTGGCGATCAGCGCGCTTCTTCGGAACATGCGGTCAGGCTAGCGGCTGGCTTCGGAACCCGGCGTGTGCCGCAGCAGGGGCAGCAACGCCATTCCCGGCAGCGCGGCCGCGATCGACAGTGCGTAGAAGGGCTTGTAGTCCAGGTTGGCCACCATCCAGCCACTGGCCCACCCGCTCAACGAGTTGCCGATCGCCATGAACGAGGTGAGCAGCGCGTACTGCGTGGCGGTGGCGCGACGGTCGCAGGTGCTCATCATGTATGCCACGAATGCGCAGGCCACCATGCCGCCGCAGAAGTTCTCCACGGCGATCGCGGGAATCAGCGAAGCGATCGGCGCCGCGAAGGCGGCCTTTGCCTGAACCGTCGCACCATGCGCATGCGCGAGCGTCAGGAACGCGCCATTGCTCAGCGCCTGCAGCACCCCGAAGACCCACAGGCAGCGCAGGATGCCCCAGCGCGAGATCAGCCATCCGCCGACCATGGCGCCCAGCACGCTCATGCCCGCGCCGAAGCCCTGTCGGATCCAGCCGATCGACTCGGTGGAGTAGCCCAGTCCCTGCACCAGCAGCGGCGAGTTCATCGCGCCACCCAGGTTGTCGGGCAACCGGTAGAGGATCACGAACAGGAACAGCACCGGCAGCCGCCAGCGCCACTGGCCCGCGAAGATCTGGAAGGGCTGCAGCACCGAAGCGGTGAGGCCGTGCGCCATGTCGGGCGCTGGCTCCGGCTCGCGCCCAAGCAGTGCGGCCACCATGCCTGCCACGGTGGAGAGCGCCAGCACGCCGATGGCGGTGGCCCACGCCCAGGGCCGCGACGCCTCCGACTCGGCAAGCCGGCTCGCGATGATCAGGGCCGCCGCGCCGCCGATCACGCTCGCGATTCGCGCGCCCGTCACGAACATGCTGGCGCCCGCGCCGAACTCGCGCGGCTCGAGCACCTCGGCGCGATACGCATCGCCCACGATGTCCTGCGTGGCACCCGCAACGACCAGCAGCCCCGTGAGCGCGATCATCGCCTGCACCGGCAGCGCGCTGCCGCGGTCATCCATGTTCAGGGCCAGCACACCCAGCGCGACAAGGCATGCAAGCTGCGTCGCGAGCAGCCATGCGCGCCTGCGCCCAAGCCCTCGAAGCCCGGGAATCCCCAGATGGTCCGCCAGCGGCGCCCAGAGCACCTTGAACGAGTAGGGCAGTTTCGCCAGCGAGAGCCACCCGATGTCGACCACGCTCCATCCCGCCTTCGCGGCCCACGTTGGCATCAGGTTGAAGCTCATCTCCAGCGGCACGCCGCCGCTGTAGCCCAGCCCCATCAGCACGAGCATGTGGGGTCGCAGGTAGAGCGGTCGCCGTGCGCCGGATCGCGGGCCGGTTGCAGGTCCGGGTGTCTGCGTGGGGCCCGGGCTTGCGGCATCCATGCCGGGAAGATAGTGCGGCCGCAAGGTCGTGCCTGGCCCGCGCTAGGATTCTTGCCTGAGCGCCATGAGCAATCCCCAGCCGCCATTCCAGAAGGGCCAGCGACTCAAGCTTCATCTGGGTGGCTGGGAGATGAAGCCGGGCTGGCTGATCGTGAATGTCGAGGATCGCCCCGGCGTGGATGTGCGCTCAAGCGTGACCGACCTCTCGATGTTCCCCGACGAGAGCGCCGTCGAGATCTATGCAAGCCATGTCTACGAGCATCTGGGGTATCACCGGGAGCTTCGGACCGCGCTGCGCGAGGCCTGGCGCGTGCTCATGCCGGGCGGCGTCTTCCGCGTGGCCGTTCCGGATCTGGAGGTG
>JBIIOC010000039.1:0-17940 GCA_044337135.1 Phycisphaerales bacterium
CCGGCGGATCGCTGGTGATGTCGATGACGCGACGGACACAGCCCGTGCAGAAGGCCGCAAGCAGCGCGATCGTGACCAGCCGGGCGAGCCGTTCCATGCGCACACTCTACCGACATCCGGCTAGCATCGCGCGCGTGGCACTGCTTGAGGCCAAGTCGCTGGTGAAAACCTACAACGACCGCAAGGTCGTCGACCAGGTCAGCTTCCATGTCGACCGCGGCGAGATCGTGGGGCTGCTCGGCCGCAATGGCGCGGGCAAGACCACCAGCTTCCGCATGACGATCGGCATGATCACGCCCGAGGCGGGCTCCGTGCACTTCAACGGGCAGGACGTCACGTTCCTGCCCATGTGGCGCCACGCGAAGGCCGGCATGGGCTACCTCAGCCAGGAGCCCAGCGTCTTCCAGCGCCTCTCGGTGCAGGACAACCTGTTCGCGATCCTGGAGACGATCCCCGGCCTCGCGCGCGCCGAGCGCCGCCGCCGCTGTGACGCGCTGCTTGACCAGTTCGGACTGAAGGTGAAGGCACGCGAGGAGGCGCGCACGTGCTCCGGCGGCGAGCGCAGGCGCCTGGAGATCGCGCGCGCGCTGGTGACCGAACCAACGCTCATGCTGCTTGACGAGCCCTTCGCCGCGGTCGATCCGCACACCGTGGAGGAACTGCAGGCCGAGGTGCGCAAGCTCGCCGCGCGCGGCATCGCCGTGCTGGTGACCGACCACAACGTGCAGCAGACGCTTCGCATCTGCGACCGCGCGTACATCGTGCACCAGGGCCGCAACCTGAAGGAAGGCGACCCCAAGTCGGTCATCAACGATCCGATGGTGCGCGAGGCCTACCTGGCCAGCACCTTCCGGGGCGACGAGTTCGACTGAACCTGCTCAGTCGCTGGCGCTCACGCGCTCCACGCTGACGCGCGAGATCGCGGTGGGACCGGCCGCCAGCACCTTCACGCGCGCCCCACCACCCTCGACCGTGGCGCCCACCTCGGGCACGCGACCCAATCGGCTCAGCACGAAGCCGGCGATCGTGTCGAAACCCTCGTCCTCGGGCAACTGCACCTCCAGGCGCGCGTTCAGGTCCGCCACGGGGCAGCGGCCGTCCGCCTCCAGCACGCCCACGGAAACCTCGCGGAATCCCGGCTCCGACGCCTCGGGCGCGTCGTGCTCGTCACGGATCTCGCCCACGATCTCCTCCAGCACGTCCTCGATCGTCACGAGGCCCGCGGTGCCGCCGTACTCGTCCACCACGATCGCCATGTGCACCTTGCCCCGCTGGAAGTCGCGCAGCAGCTCACTGACGCGTTTCGACTCGGGCACCCGGATCGGCTCGCGCAGCAGCGGGCGCAACTTGAAGTCGCCCGCCACGGCGCCAACCCAGCGCACCAGATCCTTGACGTAGAGCACCCCCACCACGTGGTCCAGGCTCTCCTCGTACACCGGCACGCGGCTGTGACCGTCCTCGTGGATGAAGCCCCGGATCGCGGCCAGGTCGTCGGTGTACTCGATGCCCTCGATCGCGGTGCGCGGCGTCATGATGCTGCCCACCAGCGTGTCGCTGAACTCGACCACGTTCTCCATCATCTGCGCGCTGGTCGCGTCGATGCCTCCCTGCCGCTCGGTGTCCTCGATGCTTCGGAGCAGGTCCTCCTCGGCCTCGTCCTCGACCAGGTTGGCACCCACCAGGCGCTTCACGGCCTCGTCGACGATCTCGGCGGGCTTGGTGAGCGGACGAAGCGCCACATCCAGCAGCCACAGCACAGGGAGCATGCCCGAAAGCAGGCCGGCGGCGGCGTAGCGGGCCACCGCCGAACTCACCACGCTCGTGAAGAACCAGATCAGGAGCGCCGCCACCGCGAACGATCCAAGCACCGGCGCCCAGCTGATCACCCCGTCCTTGCCGACGACTTCCATCAGCACCAGCGCGAAGAAGCCGATGCGGCCCATGGTCCGCAGGAAGGCCACGGCATGATCCACCCGCTCCTTCTGTCCGAATATCCAGCGGCCGGATTCGGAACGTCCCGATCGCTCGAGCCGACGCTCGAGAGCCGAATCGCTCACCTGAACCAGCGCCAGGTTGATCGCGGAAAGCAGCGTGGTCGCGATCAGCACGGCGAGCGCGGCCAACGAGAGCCAGGTCAGGGTCATGTGGCGCTCTCCTTGGGTGCGAAGGTCGCGCCCACGCCGATGGCGGCGAGCAGCCGATCCTCCTCGGCATGCATGCGGGCGAAGTCCTCTGGCGTGCGGTCGTCGAAGCCAGCCGCGTGCAGCAAGCCATGCAGCGAATACAGCAGCAACTCGCGCCGCAAGTCATGTCCCATCTCGGCCGCGCGGCGTCGGGCCTCGTCCACGCAGACCGCCACGTCGGCCTCGGCGCCATCCACGAAGGTCAGCACGTCCGTGGTCGTGGGATCGTTCATGTGCCTGGCATGAAGGCGGCTCATCTCAAGGTCATCGACCAGACGGATCGTCAGGCGCGACAGGCCCGGCCCCGCCATGGCGCAGAGTCGCTCAATCTGCGCACGGAGCCAATCCGCATCCGCGGCAGCTATCAGGCCATCATCCAGGTATTCGACGGGTGCGGCCGAGGCCTCGTCCCGCCCACGGCGAACGTCGGGCATTCGGACGAAGTCTACCGCACGGCTTCGACAGTCCCCGGCGCCCCTACCGCCCAGCCGTCACGTACACCGGCACGAACTTCGGCTTCACGCGGGCCTCGAACTCGCCTCGGTACTTGTTCACGATGGTGCGCACGGCCCAGTTGTTGCCGTCGGCCAGGCCACAGATGGTCGTGCCGGGCGTCAGGCCCATGCTTCCAGCCACCTCGAGCAGCAGGTCCAGATCCGCGCTGGTGCCGTCGCCGCGCTCGATGCGCATGAGCGTCTTCAGCATCCAGCCGCTGCCCTCGCGACACGGCGTGCACTGGCCGCAGCTCTCGTTCTTGAAGAAACGCGCGATGTTGCGAGCCACGGCCACCATGTCGGTGTCCTCGTCGAACACCGTGGGGCACGCGGTGCCAAGGCCCAGCACCTGGAACTCGCGGCCGACGTCGAAGTCCATCGGCGCGTCGAACTGGTCCGCTCCCAGCACGCCCATGCTCACGCCGCCGGCGATCGCCCCCTTGAACTTCTTGCCATTGCGCATGCCACCGCAGTAGTCGTTCACAAGCGTGCTCAGCTTCACGCCAAGCGGCGCCTCGTACACGCCGGGGCGGTTCACGTGACCGCTCACCCCCATCAGCTTGGGGCCGAAGCTCGGCATGCCGCCCGGGAAGCGGCTCTGCACGCCGATGCCCTTCCACCACTCCACGCCGCGATCGACCACATGCATGGCGGCGGCGAGAGTCTCCACGTTGTTCACGATGGTCGGGCGGCCGAAGAGGCCCTTCACCGCGGGGAATGGCGGCTTGATGCGCGGCCAGCCACGCTTGCCCTCGATCGCTTCCAGCAGACCGGTCTCCTCGCCGCAGATGTAGGCGCCCGCGCCGCGGTGCAGGATGCACTCGACCGCGAACTTGCTCTTGCCCTTCAGCAGGCCCTGCTTGCCGAAGATGCCGCCGGCATAGGCCTCCTCGATCGCCTTCTGGAAGACCTTGGCCTGATGGTGATACTCGCCACGGATGAAGAAGTACGCGGTGTCGAGCTGGCACGCGTAGCAGGCGATCGCGATGCCCTCGAGCACCTGATGCGGATCGAAATCGACCAGCAGGCGATCCTTGAACGTTCCGGGCTCCGCCTCGTCGCAGTTGATCGCCAGGTAGCGGCGCCCGCCGTCGACCGGCGCCAGGAAGCTCCACTTCAGGCCGGCCGGGAAGCCCGCGCCACCGCGACCGCGCACCACGGCGTCCTTCACCATGCTCACCACGGCCGAGGGCTCCATGGCCAGCGCCTTCTCGAGGGCCTTGTAGCCGCCGGTCTTCACGTAGTCGTCGAAGCCGATGGTGCGGCGCTGGCTCGCGTCGCCGAAGAGGCCACCGGGGATGCGCTTGGTCAGGACGGGTTCGGAGAGCTTCATGGGAATCCGTTCAGGGGTTCTGCGGCGGCGGGGTCACCACCACCTCGTCGATCGTCGTTCGTCGCAGCGTCACGCCATCGTGCTGCAGGGTCTCGGTCATGCGGTTCACCTCGACCGCCTGGGGCTTCACGGGCGTGCGGATCGCATCCCACAGGATGCCCACCGCCTGCCCGACGCAGCGCGAGATGCTGGGCTGGCTCGCGCGCGCCTCGCTCATGCGTGGCCGTGCGGGGCCTTGCCCGCCTTCACCTGGTCGATCAGCGCGTCGACCTTCTCGATGGTCAGCTTCTCGTGCAGCGTCTCGTTGAAGAGCGCCACCGGCGCGGTGTCGCAGCTGCCCAGGCACTCCAGCGTGAGCAGCGTGAACTTGCCGTCGTCGGTCGTCTCGTGCGGCTCGAGGTCCAGGCGCCTGCGCACATGGTCCAGCAGCTTCTGGTGGCCGCAGACCTCGCACGCGATGCTCTGGCAGATGCCGATCACGCACTCGCCAACCTTCTCGGTGGTGAACTCCTCGTAGAAGGTCACCGTGTCGAGCACGTCGGCGGGCTTGATCTCCAGGAACTGCGCCACCTCGATCATCGCCTGGTACGGGATGTGGCGGTGCGCATGCTGGATCTCGTGCAGGATCGGCATGAGCGCCCCGTGCTTGGTGGCGTACTTCGGCAGGATCTCCTGCGACCACTTCTGCTTCAGGGCGTCGTTCAGGTAGGGCTCGGCGCGGCGCTCGATGCGCTGCGTGGCGGATGGTTTCGCGGTCCAGGCCATGGTTCGTGTCGATCCTTGTTCAGCGGTCCAGCTCGGCCGCGATCACGTTGATGCTGCCGATCACCGCCACCACATCGGCCAGCTGGTGACCCTCGATGAGCTTGGGGAACACCGAGTAGTTGATGAAGCACGGCGGGCGGCAGCGCACGCGCCAGGGGTACTTGCCGCCGGCGCCAACCAGGAAGAAGCCCAGTTCGCCGTTGGGGCTCTCGATCGCCGTGTAGGTCTCGGCCACCGGCACGTCCCAGCCACGGTTGTGCATCACCAGCTCGAACAGCTGGATCGTGCCCTCGATGCTGCCGTACACGTCGCCCTTGGGGGGGATCACGGCCTTCGAGTCGGCGCCCACGTTCATCGGACCCTTCGGAATGCGGTTGATCAGTTGATCGATGATCTTCGCGCTCTGCTTCACTTCCTCCATGCGCACCAGGTAGCGCTCGAAGCAGTCGCCCTTGCTGCCCACGGCCACGCTGAACTTCACCGGGTCGGCACCCTCGCCATCCCAGTTGGGCGCGTAGCACAGGTACGGCTCGTCCTTGCGCAGGTCGCGACGCACGCCACTGGCACGCGCCATCGGGCCGGTCAGGCTCCACGCGATCGCGTCCTCACGGCTGATCGTGCCCACGCCCTCCAGGCGGTCGCGGAAGATGCGGTTGCGGTTCAGCAGCGTCTCGAGATCGGTGATCGCCTTCGGCAGACGCACGTCGATGAAGTTGCGCACCATGCGAACGAAGGTGTCGTCGTCGGGCAGGTCACGCCACGCGCCGCCCACGCGCGTCCAGTCCGGGTGAAAGCGCTGGCCGCTGACGTACTCCACGATGTCGTAGATGAATTCGCGCTCGTTGAAGCCGTACAGGAAGCCCGTGAAAGCGCCCAGGTCCAGACCCGCCGCGCCGATGCACAGCAGGTGATTCTGCAGGCGGCCAAGCTCGGCCATGATGGTCCGGACCACCTTGCAGCGCGGGGTCACGTCGATGCCGAAGAGCGTCTCGACCGCGTGATGCCACGCGATGTCGTTCACGATCGGGCTGACGTAGTCCATGCGGCTGGCGGTGCACACGTACTGGTTCCAGTCGTGGTGCTCGCCCAGCTTCTCGAAGCCCGAGTGCAGGTAGCCGACGTGCGGGGTGGCGCGTGCCACGCGCTCGCCGTCAAGCTCCAGCACGATGCGCAGCGTGGTGTGAGTGGCCGGATGCTGCGGCCCGAAGTTCAGCACCCAGCGATCGGGCGCCTGCACGTGATCCTTCAGGTACTCGGTGCTCTCCACGTCGAGGCCGATGGTCTCGTCGGGGCTGAGGGTGTAGGGCATGGGCCGAGTATAGACAGGCGTTTCCGCTCGGTCGCCGCGGCTTTCAGGCCCGGAACAGCGCGCCCATGCGCCGCCCGATCACGGCATTGGCCGCGAGCAAGGTGACCGCAAGCAGCGCCATCGCCCACACCCCCATCGCCGCGGCCACCTGCTCGCCATCGCCCAGCCGGTCATAGAGCACGTAGATCGCCTTGGTGATCGGGTAGTGGCGCTCGCGCTGGGCAAGCAGCAGGCTGTCACTCACCTCAAGCATGCTGAAGCTGAACGAGAGCAGCGCCCCCGCCACCAGGTTCGCCGCGATCAGCGGCAGCACGATGCGCCGAAGCGTGGTCCAGCGGCTCGCGCCGGCGTTCCAGGCCGCCTCCTCCATGCTCACGCTGGTCTGCTGCAGGCCCGCCACGGCGCTTCGGGCCACGTAGGGCATCCGGCGCACCGCGTAGGCCACGATCAGCAGCGGGAACGGGTTGGGATCGGCGCCAAGAATGTCGGCCAGGGGCTTCAGAGGGGCGTCCGAGAGCCAGCTGGTCCAGGCGGCGGGCAGGATCGCGCCCGTCACGCTGGCGAGCGCCGCCGGCATGCGCCCGCCGAAGGGCCACTCCAGGCTCATGGCGACGAAGCCGAATGCCATCACCAGCCCAGGCACCGCGAGCGGAAGCATCACGAGCGTGTCGATCAGCCCCCGTCCACGCACCGCTCCGCGCACCGTCAACCTTGCCGAGGCAAGACCAACCGCCGTGGCGATCAGCGTGGCGATCGTCGCCAGCACCAGGCTGTTGCGGATGCTCGACACCGCGAGTGGATGCCCGAGCGCCTCGCGCCAACCTTCCAGCGTGACCATGCGCGGCAGCACCGTGCCCCACCACTGCGCGGGCGGCGTCATGCTTGCCACGATCGTGGAGACGTGCGGCAGCGCCGAGAGCAGCGCCACGCCACCAAGCAGCGTCCAGCAGGCGACCGTTCCCGTCGTGCCGAGCGCGCGCTCCCGACGCGCCATGCTCGCCTTGCCGTGCGAAGCGGGCGCCTCGGCGCGTGCGGCGCGTCGACCCACCACATGCGCCGTCAACGCCACGGCCAGCATGATCGCGACCAGCGCGTACGGCCGCCGGCTCACTTCCATGTCCTTCAGCCCCTCAAGCACCTGCACGCTGGTGACGTTGCGGTACTCGAACATGAGCGGCGTGCCGAGTTCCGTGAAGCTCCAGATGAACACCAGCACGGCACCAGCGAAGGCGCCCGGACGGATCAGCGGCAGCGTGATGCGACGGAAGCGCGTCCAGCGGCCGGCACCTGCGCTTGCCGCAGCCTCTTCCAGCGTGGGATCAAGATTCGCCAGCGCCGCCGAAAGGTTCAGGAACACGATCGGCTGCAGCGAGAGCGTCTCCAGCAGAACCACGGCCCAGAAGCCCCCGATCGACAGCCAGTCCACCCCCTGATCCACCACGCCCCATTGCACCAGCGCCGTGTTGAACGCGCCCTCCCGGCCCAGCAGGTGCCGAAGTCCGATCGCGCCCACGAAAGGCGGCAGGATCATTGGGAGCAGCAGAAGACCCGAGAGCAGCGCCCTGCCGCGGAACGAGAACCTCGTGGACACCAGCGCCAACGGCAGCGCCAGCAGCAGCGTGCCAATCGTCACGCAGCTCGCGATCGACAGCGCGTTCAGGATTCCTTGCCGGGCGACAGGATCAACGATGGCCGCATGCAGGTGGTGCAGCGTCCAGGAATCGTCCTGCGCCAGGAAGGCGCCCCGCACGGTGAGCCACAGCGGCCAGAGCAGCGCGACGGCAAGCGTTCCCCCAAGCAGGATGATCTGAAGGCGCTCGCGATTACGCCGTCGCACGCGCGCAGTGTACGCGGCAGACCTCGATCAGCCGAAGTTCAGCAGGATCAATGCGACGTCGCCGAAGTCGACCAGACCGTTGACGTCCATGTCGCTGGCGGGCTCGTCGCCTCCGAAACTCAGGAGCGCCAGCGCCACGTCACCGAAGTCGACCACACCATTCGCGTCCACATCGCCCTCGAGCCCGAACGCCGCATCGTCCACGATCCATGAGGCGTACCCCATGACGCTGCCGCTGGCGGAATCCGCACGGCTCACCTCAAGCGTGTATTCGCCGGGACGCAGGCCCGTCAGGTGGATCGTCTCGACATTGTCCACCCCGGAGACGCTGGACACGTTCCCGCTCACGAAGGTGGCGAGTCCTGCCTCGCCCTCCAACGGGATCATGTCCGCGCCACCGTTCAGCGAGCGCTGAAGGCGGACGTTCAAGTTCGCGTACGTGTAGCTGTTGAAACCGCTCGACACCCCGCGTGGCCACACCAGCGTGAAGTCGAGCGCCGGGGCCTCCTGATGCAGGCGAAAGCGCCAGTACTGCTTGCCGTTGGCGGCCAGCGTGACCGTGCCCCAGCCCTCTGGCGTGGCATTGGCGGCCACCGTCGCGCTGGTGGCGCCGTTGGTGCGGCCACCCGTGATGATCCGGTGCGCCCGATCCACGTCCAGTTCACCCGATCCGCGGATCGCATCCAGAGGCATGGTGGCGACACCGCGCTGCGACCCATCGACCGGGGCGTTGTTGCCCCACATCGCCGTGCGATCGGCACCTCCAAGCAACGCGCTCTTGGTCAGTTGCGCACGCTGCGTGTTGCTGAGTCCCGAGAACTCCGCGCCCGTCAGCGTCTCCGCGAGCGCCACCGCCGCCGAACCAACCAGTGGCGTGGCCATGCTCGTGAAGTTGCCAGGCGCGATGATCTCAGGCTTCATGCGACCCGGCGTGTCACTGGCGGATCCCGTCACGCCAGCCGAGTGCTGCAGATCAAGTCGACCCACGCTGATGCCGTTGAAGCAGTCGCCCATCATCGGGCGGCGCGCCGATCCAGCGCCGTTGTTCTCCCCATAGACCGCCAGAATGCCGTCGCGCGTCATCCAGAAGTCGAGGCGACGGATCGCCTCGCGATCGACGCTCTCGTTGCCCGCACCGTAGGTCGCCGCCCACGAGTGATTCATCACGCGCGCCGAGGTGCTCGGCAACGCGGCCGGGGGCTGACCCGTGCCGAGCTTCAGCATGTCCGGGAGCCAGTTGAACAGGCCGTTCACCCAGGCGCTTGCCACGCCGGGAGACAGCGACATCGATGAGCCGTAGAGCCGCTGCGCCACGTTCGTGCTGTGCCAGCTGACCGTGTTGGGCGAGTTCACCAGGATCACGGACTTGCCCGAGAAGTCCTGGAGCGCCAGATCCGGCGCGAAGTCGGTCGTCTGGCCCCCGATCTGCGCAGGCGCCTCGACCTGAATCACGCCGATTCCGGCACCAGTCGGCGCAAGCGCGCCCAGTCGCGCACGCAACGCCGCGATGCCACCGTCCTCGGCCCCGAGAGCCACCGCCGCGATCCAGAGCGGCGCGAACTTGGAGATGGTTTGGAGGCACGGGGACATGGTGTTGCTGAAGGTGGATACGGGGCGTCTCGCGCTCCCGTGACCGTCGATCATTGCATTCTCGGTCCCAAAGGCAAGATTTCCGTCCTGAGGGGCCCAAAACCTCGCCTGCGCTACCTTTCCGGGCATGCCAGCCGCCGTCGCAGTGACCGAACCGCTGACCGAGGAATGCCTCCGATGGCTCCGGGAGCGCGTTTCGGTGACCGAGGCGGCCCCCGGGGACCCGGCCTTCGAGGCCATGGCCGACTCGCTCGAGGGTCTCGTGGTTCGCACGCTGACCCGGGTGGACCGCACCCTGCTGCAGCGCCTGCCTCGCCTGCGGGTGGTGGCGCGCGCGGGCGTTGGACTCGACAACATCGATCTGCCCGCCTGTCGCGAGCGAGGCATCGAGGTGGTCCATACGCCCGACGCCAACACCCAGGCCGTGGTCGAGTACGTGCTCTGCCTGCTGTGCGACGCGCTGCGGCCTCGGCTGTTTCTGGAACGACCCGTGGACACGCAGGCGTGGGAGCGCACTCGCGCCGAAGTCTGCGGCGAGCGCCAGATGGACGAGTTGACGCTGGGCATCCTGGGCTTCGGACGCATCGGATCGCGCGTGGCACAGGTCGCGCGCGCGATCGGCTTCCGCGTGCTCTACAACGACCTTCTGACCCTCGCGCCACCCATGCGCCACGGCGCCGAGCCCGTGTCGGCCGAGGATCTCTTCGCGCGCAGCGACGTGATCACGCTGCACATCGACGGTCGCCCGGGCAACCGGCGCTTCGTGAACGCCTCGCTGATCAAGCACATGCGCCCCGAGGCGCTGCTGCTCAACACCTGCCGTGGTTTCGTGCTGGACCACGAAGCGCTCGCGGACTTCCTTCGCGTGAATCCGGGCGCGCAGGCGCTGCTGGATGTGCATGAGCCCGAACCTTTCACGGCCGACCACCCCCTGCTTGGCATGCGCAACGCGCACCTGGCGCCGCATCTGGCCAGCCGGACCCGCTCCGCCATGGACCGCATGAGTTGGGTGGTGCGCGATGCCGTGGCGGTGCTGGAGGGTCGAAAGCCCGAGTTCGCGGCCTAGCCACGCCCGCCCCGTACACTCCGCGTCCTCTTTTGGAGACCCCTGACCCATGAACTTCTCGATCGACTCGGTTCACGCTCGCCAGATCCTCGACAGCCGCGGCAACCCCACGCTTGAGTGCGAAGTGGTGCTCGCGGGCGGTGCCGCCGGACGCGCGGCCGTGCCGAGCGGCGCCAGCACCGGCGAGCACGAGGCGGTCGAACTGCGTGACGGAGACAAGAAGCGCTGGCGCGGCAAGGGCGTCTCGAAGGCCGTGCGCAACGTGAACGAGCTGATCGGGCCCGCGCTCGGCGGCATGGATGCGCGCGAGCAGCAGGCGATCGATCGCCTCATGCTGGATCTCGACGGCACCCGCAACAAGGCCAAGCTCGGCGCCAACGCCACGCTCGCCGTGAGCATGGCGGTGGCCCACGCGGCCGCCCGTGCCAGCCAGCTTCCCCTGTGGCGCTATCTCGGTGGCGCGCACGCGCACGTGCTGCCAGCACCGATGATGAACATCCTCAATGGCGGCAAGCACGCCGACAACACCGTGGACTTCCAGGAGTTCATGGTGCAGCCGATCGGGTTCGACACCTTCGAGGACGGGCTGCGCGCCGGCACCGAGATCTATCACGCGCTGAAGGACGTGCTGCATGACCGGCACCTCTCCACCGCCGTGGGCGACGAGGGCGGCTTCGCGCCCAACCTGAAGCGCAACGAGGACGCGTGCGAGCTGATCGCCGAGGCGGTCGAGAAGGCCGGCTATGACCTGGGTCGCCAGATCGTGATCTGCCTTGATCCCGCCACCAGCGAGCTGTCCAACGAGGCGAAGAAGGTGAAGAAGAAGGGCTACCGCATGTTCAAGAGCGCGCCCGACCGCGTGCTCTCGAGCGACGAGATGATCGACCTCTGGGCAAGCTGGTGCCGCAAGTGGCCGATCCGCAGCATCGAGGACGGACTGGCCGAGGACGACTGGGCGGGCTGGAAGGCCCTGACCGCGAAACTTGGCGCCACGGTGCAGTTGGTCGGCGACGACCTGTTTGTCACCAACCCCGAGTTCCTGGCCAAGGGCATCGCGCAGCGCTGCGGCAACGCGATCCTGGTGAAGGTCAACCAGATCGGCACGCTCAGCGAGACCCTCGAGGCCGTCGAGATGGCGCACCGCGCCGGCTATCGCGCGATCCTGAGCCACCGCAGCGGCGAGACCGAGGACGACACCATCGCCGACCTGGCCGTCGCCACGAACTGCGGCCAGATCAAGACCGGGGCGCCCTGCCGCAGCGACCGAAACGCGAAGTACAACCAGCTGCTCCGCATCGCGGATCACCTGGGTTCCGGCGCGGGCTACGGAGGCGCGTCGCTGCGCCGCGCATGACCGCCGGCGGCGACACGCACGACGGAACGCTGCAGGGCCTGCCGGCCGACGCGGTCGCCAAGCTGCTGGCCGTCTCGCGTCGCCTCGCCGAGACCGGCGAACTCGCGGATGTGCTCTCCACCGTGATCGACGCGCTGCGGGACCTGCTGCAGGCCGACCGCGCGACCGTGTTCGAGTACGACGCGACCTCCAACGAGCTCTTCACGCAGGTCGCGCATGGCCTTGGCGGCAAGGAGGGCCCCGGCGTGATTCGCGTTCCCTCGAACCGAGGCATCGCGGGAGCGGCGGCCACCTCGCGGGCCATCGTGAACATTCCCGACGCCTACGCCGACGATCGCTTCAACCGCGATGTCGATCTGCGCACGGGCTATCGAACGCGAACGATTCTCGCGATCCCGCTGCTCGATCACGAGGGCGGACTCGTCGGCGTGGCGCAGGTGCTGAATCGCCGCGAAGGTGCGTTCAACGTCACCGACGAGCAGGTCGCGCTGGGCCTGGCCGCACAGGCCGCCGTCGCGATCCGACGCGGCCGCCTGATCGAGGATCGCGTGGCACGCGAGCGAATGGAGCGCGACCTGATGGCGGCCCGCAGCATCCAGCAGAGCAGCTTCCCCTCGGCGCTGCCGCCCCTCACGGGCTGGCAGATCGCGGCCGCAAGCGAACCCGCCGAGCAGTGCGGTGGCGATGCCTTCGACGTGGTGCCGCTGGTCGATGGCGCGATCGTCGATCCCGACCAGACGCCACAGGAACTCGTGCTGCTGGTCGCCGACGCGACGGGCCACGGCATCGGCAGCGCGCTGAGCGCCATGCAGTCGCGCGCCATGCTCCGACTGGGGCTCCGCCTGAGCCAGGGCATCGATCGGGTTGCGAGCGAGACGAACCGCCAGCTCTGCCAGGACCTGCCGATGGGACGCTTCGTGACCGGCTGGTACGCCCGTGCCGACCTTCGAAGCGGCCGCGTCGAATGCATTGCGCTCGGCCAGGGACCGATCCTGCACTACGAGCGCGCCACCGACACCTTCCACACCCTGCCGACCGACCTGCCCCCGATGGGCGTGATCGTCGACGATGTTCCGCCCGAGCGCACGGTGCTGCACATGAAGGCGGGCGACATGCTGATCGCCCTGACCGACGGCTACTTCGAGACCGAGGGGACCTCCGGGGAGCAGTGGCAGCAGGAGCGCGCCGAGTCGCTCATTCGCGCCATGCGCGACGCCACGCCGGACGAGATCCTGGCGGGCTGCAACACCGCGATGCAGTCCTGGGGCGCGGGGGCTCCGGCGGCCGACGATCGCACCGCGATCATCCTGAAGCGACTGGCCTGACGCACGGGAGCGTCACTTGGCGCGCAAGCGCAGCACACCGTCGCGAAGATCGTCCGGATCCTCCATCGCCTCCAGGAAGGCCGCCGCAGTCTTGCTCTTGCCGAAGCGCGCTTCCAGCGCCCCAAAGGCCGAACGGGCGGCGCTGAAGTCTCCCGTTGCGAAGCATCGCACCGCGGCCTCCGTCATGCGGATGCGCTCGGATGGATCCGCCTCCAGACAGACTTCGCACACCTCGACCGGCTGCGTCTGGCCGACCACCACCACCTTGCCGAGGCGGCACAGGGGCAGGTCAGCAACCTTCGCTCCCTCGGCCGTGCGCCCGTCGATCAGCACGCTGGTGCCGAACTGCTTGTTCGCGCTCTCGAGCCGCGCGGCCAGGTTCACCGAGTCGCCGATGACGGTGTAGTCGTTCAGGTCGGGCGGAGCACCGCAGTCGCCGATGACCACCTCGCCGGTGGCGATGCCCAGTCGCAGCCGGATCGGCGGAAGGCCCGCGCGATCGGGCCGCTCGCCGATCTCGCGCACCAGTCGCTGGCATTCCAGCGCGGCCCGCACCGCGTACTCGCACTGACGCGGCTCGGGCTCGAAGGCGCTCCAGAAGGCCAGGATGCCGTCGCCGAGAAACTTGTTCACGTAGGCATGCTCGCGCGTGAGTTCGCGCGTCATCTCCCCCATGTACAGGTTCAGGGTCTTGACCACCTCGGCACCCCCGAGCACCTCGCTGATGGTCGTGAAGCCCGCCAGATCCCCGAACAGGATCGTGGTCTCGCGCTCGGTGCCCTCCATGGAGAGAGCCTTGGGATTCTCGGCGAGCATGTCCACCAGCTGCGGACTCACGCGCGCGCGGAACTGCTTCGTGATGCGCTGCTTCTCGCGCTGGTTCACCACCGCCACCGCGGCGGTCGCGACGACCCAGCTTCCAAGGCCGCTGGCGAAGGGTGCTGCCATGGGATAGACCACGTCGAATCGATCGAAGCCGATCACGCCGAGAAGACCGACATAGCCGCCCATCAACGCGATCAGTGCGCCAAACCCGGCGCCCGCCCCGAAGCGAGCGGCGACGACGGCGGCGGTGAGTCCGAGCACAAGCACCGCCACCGGCGAGACCCACGAAGGCACGAACTTCAGGAAGCGTCCGTTCAGGAGCATGTCCGCGACGGCGATGTGGCCGAACACGCCTGGCGTGCGTGGATCGAAGATGGTGCTGACCATGTCCGCCATCGTGCCGGTGGCGGTGAAGCCGAAGAACACCAGCTTGTCGCCCAGCAGGGACCTGAGTTTCGCCTCGCTCGCGTCGAACTTTTCCTGACCCTCGCGGATCGCGGCATCGAGCATGCGCCATTCGCGAAGCGAGGCCACCTGCTGCGCCTGCTCGGGGGGCAGGTCCGTCGCGTTCACGTCGTCGCCCCAGAAATCCCAGGTCTCGTCGATCTGCTTGCGCAGGCGCCCGTCCTTCAGGGCCGCGTCGAAGCCGGACTCGTCCATCCGGCCGATCACGTCGGAATTCACGGCGATGTCGCGGCCCAGATCGCGAAGGCGCACGCGCTGCGAGTCGAGCTTCCTGCGGTTCTCCGCCTGTTCGACGAGGCGGCCGATGCTCACGACCGCATCGCCGCCACCGGCCGTGCCGTATCCCGCCAGCAGGCTCGAGGGCCACGCGATCGACAGGCGTCCCTTGCGAAGAGGCTGGTCCGATCCCAATGCGCCCATCCGCTGGCCATCCCAGGCCACGTCCATCGCGGCACCGTCACGAAATGCAAGCGCCGCCGCGACGCCCAGCTGCGGAACAAGACCGAAGTCCGTCTCGAACATCGGCGTGACACGACGCAGCCGGCCATCGAACGCGTCGGGCTCCGCATTGACCACGCCGAACATGGCGCCGCGCGAGGCGATCTCCGGGATCGGCGGCAGATCCTGCGGCGAGCCCTCCAGTCCGGGCGCAGGCTTCAGGTGCGGCTGGATGTGCCGCCAGCTCTCGCCACGCTTCCACGCACGCTCCAGCAGCGTGCGTTCGCCAAACGCTCCCACTCGCTCCGCGTCCGTGCCGCCACCGAGCATGAGTCGAACGAAGGCCTCGAAGTCCTTCGGGAGCCGGCCTGCCTCACGCTCGCGCTCGAGCGTGATCCACGCCGCCAGGCTCTTGAAAGATCCGGGGCGCTCGAGCAGGCGGCTGCGGTACGGTTCCGGAATGCCCGCCTCCGCGATGATCACGGACATGTCCCGATCGATGCCGCGCGCGGCGCACTCGGCGAATCGCTGCAGGTGCTGGGGCCCCTTCCCCCGGCTCCAGATCGGATCCAGCACCTCGTCCTCGCGCACACTGACCGCGATCACCGACTTCATGCGGCCGATCGCCTCCGCGAGTGCGCGATCGCCCGCGGATCCCTCCTCGGGTTCCAGGAAGAGCACGTCGAACGCGACGGCCTTCGCGCCGGCGATGCGAACCTCGTCCAGCGCCTCCGCGATCCTCGCGCGTGGCCATGGCCACCGACCGATCGTGTCCAGACTGGCATCGTCGATCGCGACCAGCCGCAGCTGGTCACCCGGGGGCTCCTCGACCCAGCGCGCGTGCTTCTGCCTCAGATCCAGGCTCCAATCCTCGAGCCAGCGGAACACGCCCATCAGGTCGGCGATCAGGACGATCGCCGTGACGATCGCTCCGACCGCGAAGGCTGTTCGCTGGAACCGGCGCATGCCTGAAGTTGTACCGCAGCCGGATCGAGGCCGGCGACGACCCGATCAGCCGCCGCCACCACCCTGTCCGCCGCCCTGACCACCGAAGGCGTTGTCGAAGTTGGTCTGGCCGGTCTGCAGATCCTGACTCAGCTGGTCGATGTTGACCACGATCTGGTCACGCAGAGTTGAACTCTCGACGGCCAGATTCGCGGCGTTCGCCAGCGCGTTCGCGGCGGATGCGAAGAGCACGCGCTGCCCGTAGGAGCTCGCGGTCTCGGCTGCAGCCGCGGCCTGCTCGCTTGCCGTGATGCCCTGCTGGTAGGTCGCAAGGACTCCATCCAGCGCGCTCGCGGCCGAGGCCAGCGAAGCGGCAGCGCCATCCGGGCCTCGCCCGGCCGCGACAAGCGCCTGGTACTGGGTGAGGTACTGCCCGATCCGGGTCTTCAGGGACTCCATTCGGGTCGCCGCCTGGACGGATCCATCTCGACGCGACTGCGCCTGGGAGAGGAATGACTCGTAGCTGTCGCGCGAGATGCCCGCCGCGTCATGCGCGGCCTGCACGCCAGCCAGCTGGTCCTGCATGTTGGTGTTGATGGCATTCACTTCGACCAGCAGACCCGTCGTCGGATTCCTCCAGATGTCCTCCAGGCTCCGCATGTCGCCAAGGAACAGCGTGGCGCCAGCGGAATCGTTCGTGTCGATCGATCCGTTCAACTGCGTCAGCAATCCGGCCATCGTCTCACGATCCGTCTCGCTCTGTGACAGCAGCGCGTTCATGCGGGCCTGTGGCGAGATCTCCTGCCCGGTCCCAGGCGTCTTCCAGAAGGTGTCCATCGCGGTCGCGAGCGAGACGGCCGTATTGATGTCGCTCTCGGCCTGCAGCGAGGCGGCATCGGCACCGCTCCGCGCAGCCTCCGTCGCGTCACGCTCGGACTGCGCCAGCTCACTGCGCTCCTCGATGGCGGTCACGCTCGCGGCAGCCGCCGCGAAGAACGCGCCGAATCGGGCCGCCTCGATCGCGTCGACATTCTGGTTGATCGATTCCTGAAGCGTCGGAACGAGATCCGTGATGTCGCGACCTTCCAGCAGTGCCGTGATCGCCAGCGCCAAGGCATCGCCCTGGCTCACGATCGACTGTGCGTCCGCCAGGCGCGCGGTCGCCTGCTGCAGCGATGACAGCGCCGCACTGATTCGCTGGGAGGACTCCTGCAGGATCTCCACCGAGCGCAGGAGCTTCTTCATCGCGTCCTCGCCGACCTCGCCGCTGCGGAAGGCCGCGGCGACAGCGTCCTGGTAGCGCCCAATCGCGGTCTGGAAGGCTGCCAGCGACCCGGCCGTCGCGGTCACGATCGACAACTCCTCCTGCGCACTCGGCAGGATCGCGTTGAAGTTCCCATCCGCGGTCTGCGCCGCCGAGGCGGCTCCCTCGAGGTCCGACCGCAGCGCCCCAAGGCTTGCCACGAGCGCCTCAGCCTGTGCCTTCAATTCCAGCTGCCACGCGTCGTCGATCTCCGCCATCCGATCGAGCTTCGACGCCACCAGATCGTCCGCACCGTCGTCCTCGGAGGCGAGGGCAGCATCGATCTCACTGCGCAGGTCGATCATCTCCTGCTTGCTGTCAGCCGAATCGGCCTCCAGCGCGCCCAGCTGTTGGGCTTGCGTGTCGATGTCCTGACGCACGGAGAGCGTCTCCGCGATGCCAGCCTGGCGCTCGACGGCGGCGGCGTGCGCCTGTTCGATGAATTCACGGGCCGTCTGTTGGTTGGCCGGGAACTCGGTCTGACGAATGATCTCGCGTGTAGCGGCATTCAGGCTCGAGAACTCGCCCTCCTGAAGCGTGAGCAGACTCCCCAGCGGCGATCCCTCGGATCGCGGCAAGCGCTGCGACAACGCCGCCCCGATCTGCTGCGCCTGCTGGGAGTTCGTCGGCGCGTTGCCGGCCTGTCCCTGCGCAGCGGCCTGCTCGAGCTGCGATTTGTCGGCGATCGTGCCCGCGACCTGCGGCGGA
>JBIIOC010000040.1:0-17614 GCA_044337135.1 Phycisphaerales bacterium
CAGGGCTTCTTCCTGGGTGCCGTGGCGCTGGTGCTGGACACCCTCCTGGCGCGCAACGGGGTGCGGCTCGCCGGCGGCGTGGCGCTGCAGGCCTTCCTGATGACGCTGGGCGTGTCGACGGCGTGCCTGCTGCTGTATCGCAGCGGCGCGGTCCGCATCACGCAGCGCGGCGCGTTCGTGCTCTGGTGCGCGGTGCTTGGCATCGCGATCACCTACCTGATCACCATGGTGCTGGGATTCTTCGGCGTCAACGTGCCCTTCCTGAGCCTGCCGACGCAGGCGGGCGCGAGCAACGCGGCCTACATCGGACTTGCGATCAACGGAGTGATCCTGGTCGTGGCCGCCCTCACCCTGGTCGCGGACATCCAGCAGGTGGACATGGCGGTTCGGAGCGGGGCTCCGGCCAGCGCCGAGTGGTACCTCGCCTACGGCCTGCTGGTCAGCCTGATCTGGATCTACATGGAGAGCCTGAAGATCGTGTACCGACTGGCGCTGATCTTCGGCGGGGGCAAGCGGGACTGAGTTCGAGGGCGAGTCCCGAACGAGATCATGGCCGATTCCAGGGACACCGAAACCCGCCTTCCCGACGCGGAACCGCGAAGGTTTCTCGCCCTGGCCGCGATCGCGACGGTCTCGGTCGTGCTGCTGTACGTGGCGGGCACGGGTGCCGGTGCACTCGCCGCGTGGCTGGGTGACGTCTACTGGACCGCCAAGGGCCTCGGCTCGCGCGACGTGCTCGACCTGTCGTGGGGAAGCCTGCTGCAGGAAGGGATTCGCGCGATCCTCGACGGCGGGCCGGCAGCGATCTCGATCACGGCGCTGCTGCTTCTCGTCGGCATGAGTCCCGCGCTGATCTCGGCACCAGCCGTGCTCGTGACACCTGGCGAGCGCTCGAGGCTTCCCCTGCGGTTATCGATGATCGGTGCGGGGATTCTCGGTGGACTCATCGCGCTGCTGATCGTGAGCACGATGATCGAGCTGTTCGCGCTCCTTCGATGGTCCGCTCAGGATCATTCTCCGGCCCAGATTCTGTTTCATCCCGTGCCCATGCTGCTGGCGTGGGCGGTGATGGGTGGCCTGTGGGCCCTGCTGTTCCGCGCCGCCGGTCGCCACCGCGACCCGACCCGGATCGATCGGGCCGTTCGATGGCTCTTCGCCGGCAGCCTGGTCGAACTCGCGATCGCTGCGCCGACCTTCGTGATGGCCTGTCGACGCGAACGCTGCGCGTGCGGATGGATGAGCTGGTGGGGCATCGTGTTCGGAGCGGCCACGCTGCTGCTGCTCTGTGGTCCGATGATCCTGCTCATGCGCACGCACGAGGCGCGCGTGCAGTGGATGCGGGCGGCGTGCCCCCGCTGCGGCTATCCGCAGCGCAGCCGCACCGGAACCTGCTCGGAGTGCGGGCACAGGTTCGGTCTGCCCGCCGCGCAGTAGCCTTCCCCCATGATCGGTGAACTCGCGCTCGCGCTCGAAGCCATCGCGCCCTCGCGCCTGGCCGCGGAATGGGACAAGGTCGGCATGCTGGTGGGCGACCCCTCGAGGCCGCTCAAGCGCGCCCTGCTCTGCATCGACCTGACCGAGGAGACCCTGTCCGAGGCGATCCGCCGCAGGTGCCAGGCGATCGTGGCCTATCACCCGCCGATCTTCGAGCCGATCGCGCGCCTGACCGCGTGGGAACCGCGCGGCGCGCTGCTGCTGCGGTGCATCGAGAACGGCATCGCGCTGTTCTCCCCGCACACCGCGCTCGACGCGGTGCGCGGCGGCGTGACGGACTGGCTGGCGCAACAGCTCGGAGCAGGCGAGCGCTGGGCGATCGAGCCGTCGGTCACCCTGCGCCCGGGCGAGGGTCTGAAGATCGTCACCTTCGTGCCGGCCTACGCGGTGGAAGTGGTGCGTGACGCGATGGCGCGAGCCGGCGCCGGAACGATCGGTGCCTATCGCAAGTGCAGCTTCGAGCTCATCGGCCAGGGGACCTTCGAGGGTGGCGCCGGCTCGAAGCCGACCGCAGGCAAGCGTGGCCGCTTCGAGCGCGTCGACGAGATCCGCCTGGAGATGGTGTGCGAGCCGCGCTCACAGGTCGCGGTGGTGCAGGCGATCCGCGCCGTGCATCCCTACGAGGAGGCTCCCGTCGACGTGTTTCGGACGGAATCACACCGCGACGCGACGCAGGGACATGGTCGCATCGTGAGACTCGATCGCCCGCTCACCTGTGCACAGGCGGTCGCGCGGCTTCGACGCTCGCTTCGACTGCCTGCCGGCGCCATGCAGGTGGTGGAGTCGCGCCGAGGCCGGCGTCATGCACGCGTGGGACTCGTTCCGGGCGCGGGATTCGGCATGATGGCGAAGGCGGCCGATGCCGGCTGCACGCTGTTCGTGACCGGCGAGGCACGGCATCACGATCAGCTCGCCGCACGCGCGCGCGGATGCGATCTGGTGCTCGCCGGACACAGCCAGACGGAACGCGGCTACCTGCCGCGCCTGGCGGCAAGCCTTCGCCCGCACCTGCCGGGTGTGGCGCTTCAGATCAGCTCGGCCGACGCGCCACCGTTCCGCGCGGCCTGAGCCGCGGCACGCTCAGCCCTTCTGTCCCTGCGCGGTCTCGCGCGCCAGCATCGCGGCACCAAGCAGGCCCGCGTCGTCGCCAAGTTCGCTCGCCACCACCTCGCACTTGCGCAGGCTGCTCGGGAAGACGTGCTGCTCGACCGCCTCGCGAACGCGGTGCAGCCACGGCTTGCCAAGTGCCTCGGTCACGCCGCCGCCCAGGATCACCGTGGGCAGGCTGAGAACCGTGATGAGGTTCGCGATCGCCAGGCCGAGCAGGTCCGCCGAGGCGTTCACCACGCTCGACACGAGCGGATCGCCCTTCTCGTAGCACTCCGCGATCACGCCGCTGCCGATGCTGGGCTCCGCGCCATCCTCGCCGGGCTTCAGGAATTCGCGCAGCATCGACTCGGGATAGTGACCGATGAGCATGAGCATGCTGCGCACCATCGCGGTGCGGCTGCAGTGTTCCTCCAGCTTGCGATGGCCCGGTCCCGCACCGGGGAACATGATCACGTGCCCGACCTCGCCCGCCGTGTGCAGCGGACCGCGCCACAACTGTCCGTTCAGGATGAGTCCGCCGCCGATGCCCGTGCCCACCCACATGGCGAGCAGGTCGCCACGCCCCTTGCCGGCGCCCACGCGGCTCTCGCCGAAGGCGGCGACGTTCACGTCGTTGTCGACCACGACCGTTCGGTCGAGCCGCTTCTCCAGCGCCTCGCGCAGGGGGAAGCGCTTCCAGCCGAGGTTGCCTGCGTGGATCACAACGCCCTTCTCCCAGTCCACGGCGCTCGGCGCGCCCACCCCGACCGCCGCGATGTCCTTCATCGGCACCTTCGCCTCGTCGCAGGCGCGCTCGATGCCCTCGACCAGCCGCGCGAGCACCTTGTCGCGGCCCTCCATCGCCTTGGTCTTGCGCTTGCAGCGACCGAGGATGCGGCCCCTCGCGTCCACCACGCCGATGGCCATGTTGGTGCCACCAAGATCCACGCCGACGACCGGTCCTTCGCTTCGATCCTTGCCCATGGGTGGTTGCAGCGTAGCGCGGCCATGTGAGGGCAGCGTTACACTCGGCGCGATGAGCGAGGCGCACCCGCTGACGCCGAAGGAAGTGGCCCATGTCGCGAAGCTGGCGCGCCTGGCCGTGCCTGCCGAGCGCATCGAAGCGCTTCGCGGCCAGCTCGCCGGTGTGCTGGGACATGTGGCCAAGCTGAAGACGATCGACGTGGAAGGCGTCGAGCCCATGACCACGCCCTTTGACCAGTCCAACCGGCTCGATCCGGACGAGCCCGGGCCCTGCCTGCCGATCGCCGAACTGCTCAAGAACGCCCCGGCGGTCGAGGGTCGCTACCTCGCGGTGCCGAAGGTCCTTGCGGAGGATGCGGGCGGATGAACCTCGTCGACGCGACGGAGATCCGCGACGCGGTGCGTTCGCGCAAGGCGAAGGCGACCGAGGTCGTCGCGTCGCTCATCGCCCGCGCCAAGGCCGCCAACGCGAAGTTGAACGCCTTCCACGAGATCCTGGATGAGGACGCGATGCGCCAGGCGGCCGCGGTCGACGCCGCGATCGCGGCAGGCCGCGACCCGGGGCCGATGGCGGGCGTGCCCGTGGCCGTGAAGGACAACATCGCCACGCGCGAGGGCCGCACGACCTGCTCGAGCCGGATGCTCGAGAACTACCGCAGCCCCTTCGACGCCACGTGCGTGGAACGCCTTCGCGCCGCCGGCGCGATCGTGATGGGCAAGACGAATCTCGACGAGTTCGCGATGGGCTCGAGCAGCGAGCAATGCGCATGGGGACCCGTGCGGAATCCGTGGGATCCCTCGCGCGTGCCGGGCGGCTCCAGCGGCGGCAGCGCCTCGGCAGCGGCAGCGGCGATCTGCGGCGTGGCCCTCGGCAGTGACACGGGTGGAAGCATCCGCCAGCCGGCCTCGCTGTGCGGCTGCGTGGGCTTCAAGCCCACGTATGGCCGCGTGAGCCGCTACGGACTTGTGGCCTTCGGCAGCAGCCTGGATCAGATCGGACCACTCGCCCGGACCGTGCGCGACGCCGCCCTGACCTACGCCGTGATGGCCGGCGCGGATCCGCGCGACAGCACGAGCGCGCAGCGACCCGTCGAGGACCCGCTGAAGGATCTGGAGCAGCCGATCGACGGCCTGCGCATCGGCGTGCCCGCCCAGTACATGAGCGACGCGAACGATCCGCGCGTGAATTCGCTCGTGCAGTCGGCGCTCGATCGCATGCGTGGCGCGGGCGCGTCGATCGTGCCCGTGGAATTGCCCCTGACCGACGTCGGCATAAGCACCTACTACGTGATCGCGCCCGCCGAGGCGAGCGCGAATCTGGCGCGCTTCGACGGCATCCGCTACGGCCACCGGGCACCTGCACGCGCGGGCCAGTCCCTCGATGACCTGTACGCGGAGAGCCGCGCGCAGGGCTTCGGTCCCGAGGTGCAGCGCCGCATCATGCTGGGCACCTATGTGCTGAGTGCGGGCTACTACGACGCCTACTACGGACGGGCCCTGAAGGTGCGCCGACTGATCAAGGCCGAGTTCGACCGGGCGTTCGAGAAGTGCGACGTGATCGCAGGCCCTGCGAGCCCGACCGCCGCCTTCCGCCCAGGCGAACTCTCGGATCCGCTGCAGATGTACCTCTGCGACGTCTACACCGTGAACACCAACATCGCGGGCATTCCTGGCATCAGCGTGCCGGTCGGCTTCGTCGAGGATGGAGCGGCTCGGCTGCCCGTCGGCCTTCACCTGCAGGCGCCGGCCATGGCCGATGCACGGCTGCTGCGCGCGGCACGGATGGTGGAGTCGCTTCACGCGAGCGCGTGCGTGCCGGCACCGATCTGACCAGTCACTGCGGTCGCAGGATCCGCGCGGCTGTCCGGAGCTCGCGATCGAAAGCCTGAAGCACGCATCGGGCGAGATTCTCCTGCTCGCCGAAGTTGCCCATCGACACCTCGACCGCCGTGACGCCGGTCGCGTCGGATCCGATCACGCGCATGGATCCGGGCTGGTCGCTGATGCTGCGCAACACGAACGACGCGCCGATCACCGCGCCGGACGCGTCCGTCAGTCGATCCTGACGCACCACCGCGATCTCGCAGCTCTTCACCGCGGCGACGACCACCTCGCGCATGTCGGACCAGCGGCCGGAGGCGCCCGCGCGCGCGAACGGCTGCGCCTCGAACCCCGGGGGCTGGGCCGAGGCGATCGCATCGACCGCACGTGACTGCTCCTCATCGGTCAGTCGACGGGCGACCGTCGATGGCTCCTCCTTGGTGCGCACATTGCTCTCGACCGACATGGCGTCGGGCGCACATGCGGTCAGGAAGACCGTCATCAAGCTGGAGGCGACTCGCTTCACGCCTTCAACCTATCGACCGGACGGAGATCCTGCCGGGCGGCCTGAATGACCCGCAGCGCCGCGGCGGAGACCGCCTCGCCGGAAAGCTGGGCCAGTCGGATACGACGAAGCCCCGGCCGCTTGCCGAATTCCGCGATGTGCACGACAAACCGGACATCCCGGTGCGTGGTCTGGAAGTCGAACTGCGCACAGCATGGATCCACGCGATCCGCCCCGGAAACGCGAAGGATCTCGCCACGACGCATGCTTGCCGGCCCCGGCACCAGAGGTGGCGAAAGCAGCCCCTGCCAAAGCCCGGATTCGCGCCGCTCCAGCGACACACGGCCATCGCGCACGTCGACCAGCGCATGAAGGACGATTCTCCGGCGCGGTGCACCGGGCTTGGGAGGCGGCACGACATCCTGCGATCCGGCGTCTCTGGAACGGCACATGGATCGAAGCGGGCAGGCATCGCATCGAGGCGAGATGGGGGTGCAGACGGTGGCACCCAGTTCCATGAGCGCCTCGTTGGTGCGTCCCGGATTCGCGGCCTGCTGCACGATGCGGGTCGCCGCATCCCACGTCCAGGCGACTCCCTCACGATCCACGGCGCTCCGCCTTCGATCCGCGAGGCGACTGACGACGCGCGCCACGTTTCCATCCACGATCGGCTCGGCTCTTCCGAACGCGATGCTGGCGATCGCGCCTGCGGTGTAGCGCCCCACGCCCGGCAGCTGGCGGAGCGCGACCGGATCGTTCGGAACCTTGCCGCCGTGCAGCGAGACGATCTGGCGTGCCGACGCATGCAATGAGCGAGCGCGGCGGTAGTAGCCGAGTCCACGCCAGGAACGCAGCACGGCCTCCACGGGCAGACGGGCCATCGTTGCCGGATCCGGGAATCGCGCCATGAATTCCGGAAAGCGCTCGGCCACCCGGACAACCTGCGTCTGCTGAAGCAGGATCTCGCTGACCAGCGTGGCCCATGGCGAACGCTTGCGCCGCCACGGAAGATCCCGAGCCGCCTTCAGGAACCAGCGCTCCAGGGCCTCCGCCAGGCGCTTTGCGGGTGGCAATTCCAGCTCCCCGGAAAGGGTTGCAACCGCCGGGGGTCGGGATGCGGAGGCTGCCTTGCGACCTCCACCGGACCGGCGTACCCTAACCCACCCCCGTTTCGGACCACGAGAACCTCGTCGCGAATCACCCATGGCCAAGCTGTTCTACACGCTCCAAGAGACTTTGACGAAGCTCGGCAAGGACGAGGAGGCCGTCACGGGCCTCGTCTCGACCGGCAAGCTCCGCGAGTTCCGCGATCACGACAACAAGCTGCTTTTCAAGCGCGAAGAGGTGGACCTGCTCGTGTCCGACGCCGCCGGAAGCGGCGAACTCGATCTCTCCGGCGTGCCCGCTGGCAGCGACAGTTTCGAGCTCGATCTCTCGGATTCCTCGCTGGATGACCGATCCGGCACGGGTCGCTCCGCCAGTCCGGTCGGACTGGGTGGTGTCGAGGACAACACGACCGATTCGCCCTTCGAGCTGGATCTGGGCGAGAGCGCTGCGGGAGCGGCCGCCCCCACCCTGGGTGGCGCCGGCGAACTGGATCTGGACCTTGACCTGGACGCACCGAAGTCCTCGGGCAAGCCGGCCTCTCCCGCGAACGACGATCTGACCCTGGAACTCGACCTCGGCGACAGCGGAAACGACAGCAAGCCCGGTGGCAAGGCGGCATCGGCCTCGATGTCCGGCATCACCACGCCGGCGGCGCGCGAGGAGATGACGCTGGAGCTCGATCTGGGCGATGAAGCCCCGGCGCCAAGCACCAAGGCACCTTCCCGCCCGATGGCTGACAGCGTCGGCAGCGTGGCGGCAGCCTCGGCCGCGGGCGCTTCGGGCAGTCAGCTCGGACTCGATGCGAGCAACGCCGGCGGCTCACCCGACGGTTCCTCCATCGCCGATCGCATCGGCCTGGATGGGGTCTCCTCGGGCAGCGGCCTGATGGATCTGACGAACGACAGCGAGAGCAGCACGATCGGTGCCGCCCTGATGGACGAGGCTTTCGCGTCCGACGAGGGTGCCGAGTTGCCTGCCAACGCGAGCGGCATCTTCGGTGGCGAGTCCGGCGAGGGTGGCGAGAGCGGCGCCGGTCTGGCGGCCGCTGCCGTCGGCGTCGCGGCTGGCGCTGCCATCGCAACCGGCAAGAAGGGCGCGACTGCCGCGATCTTCACCAGCGGCCCGTCGGCGCCGGAGGCCTACAGCGGCGCCTGGAGCGGACTTGGCGTGGGCCTGCTGCTTCCGGCGAGCCTGGGACTGATCGCCGCGGCGGCGATCGTGGTGTCCAAGCAGCTTGGCGCGCCCCCCGACCTGGCGGTGATGTACGCAAGCGACTGGATGATGTACACGGGCGCGTTCGCGGGCATCATCGGCGTGAGCGGAGCCATCGGCTTCTTCGTCGGCAAGGCGACCGAGTGACGCTCGGGGCCGTCCCGACATGCTGAACAGGAACGGTGCGGACCAGTGGATTCCCGCGACGCTCGCCGCGGCTCCTGTCATGCTTGGCTGCGCCTGGCTTGCCGCGCGCGGAGAGGCAGGCTGGTGGATTCCGTTCGGGGTCACCACCGTCGCGTGGCTTGGATTCCTGGCGTTCTTTCGCGACCCCTCGCGCACGCCGCCGCCAGCGAGTGATCGCACGATGGTCAGTCCCGCCGACGGAATGGTGAGCGCCGTGCTTCGACAGTCCCATCACGAGGCTGTCGATGGGCCCGCGCTGGTGATCCGCATCTATCTGAGCGTGCTGGACGTGCACGTGAATCGCGTGCCCTGGAGCGGCACGGTGTCGGTGCGCTCGCATCGCCCCGGTCGCTACGTGGACGTACGGGTCGCCGAGAGCGCCAAGGTGAACGAGAGCCTTCTGCTGAGCGTGCAGGCACCCGAGGGGTTCCGCTTTGGAATCCGGCTGGTCGCGGGTGCCGTGGCTCGGCGCATCGCATGCACCGCGCGAGCCGGTGACACGCTGCGGCGCGGCGAGCGGATGGGAATGATCAAGTTCGGATCCACCACGGAACTGATCGTTCCGGACGGTGCGTTCGACTGCCTTGTCCAGGTCGGCGATCGGGTGCGCGGAGGCGAGTCCGCACTCGCCCGTCACCGCTGATCAGTCCTGGCCCGGATCCTCGAAGTTCGTCTCCGGATCCTCCGGCGGCTCCAGGAATCCGTCCATGTCTGGCCAGGTCGGTGCACAGCGAAGATTCACGCGCTCGATGCGGCCAAGGTGCTGTCCAAGGATCTGACGGACCGCGTCCAACGCGCTCTCGGCCGGCGCCGGGCGAGGCCCGCGTCCGCCGAGTACCAGGATCACCGCATGGCAGGATCCGTCGCTGCGGCACGGCGCCAGCATGGCCCATCGACCTTCGAGCTCCGGTGCGTCATCGGGCTGGCCCCACGCGGCTGCGTCCGGCGTCGCCACCACGCCACCCGAGACCATGTGGCCCGGGAGCAGGAGCCGCTCCACCCGCGCCATGAATCGAACGACGCAATCACTGGTCGAGCTGCGGCCACCGCCGCAGGCCGCCAGTCCCACGCGCTGACCAGGTCCGGCCAGCCAGACCGCCACGACGGCGTCGGGCAGGCATCCGGCGATGAAGTCGGCCGTCTCTCGAGCCGCGTGCAGTGGGTCAAGCTCGTTCGCGAGCGACCGTCGCAGGCCATCGAAGCCCGTCGTCGCGGGCGATTCCGCCTCCGCAGGAAGCGACTCGATGAACTGACGAAGATCCCCCGAGGATCCGCGCGGGTCCTGGATGCGTTGCACGATCGAACGCAGCTGGCTGATCCGCTCGCGCCGCTCACGCGCCATGCGCGCGGACTGCACCGACGCCCGAACCTCGCGCACGAATGCCGATGCCGCAAGGGTGGAGGTCAGGGCTCGAACGGGCTCGTCCGACGAGGCGCCGCCGGAACGCGCATTCGCGCCACGCTCCGATCGATCACCGATGAGAAGCATTCGCGTGCATGGCGAGAGCCGCCGCAACTGTTCCAGGGGCTCCGATTCGTCGAACGCCGTCTCCGCCGCCACCAGCACCACGTCGACCACCCGCTCCACGGAACGCAGGAACGCGCTCCGCGGATCCGGGACCACCTCGACACGATGTCCTTCCGCGACAAGCGCCTCGAGCCAGTCCGGCCAGCGAGCGGCGTCACCGATCGCCAGCACCTGGCCCGAGCAGGTTGCGGAAGCGGATGGATTCGATGCAGGTGTGTTTTCCACGGCCCCGGGAAGGTCGACCGGAACTGGGGGTCACTTCACCCACCCACGCGACGATTTCGCCGAATTGTCAGGCTGGGGGTCCGTCTGTGCGGCCCGCCTTGCGCAGGCGCCACAGCCGCACGGCCTCGGCCTCGCGCGGATACGCGGGCACCAGCGCCTCCGGAGGCACGACGTCTCCCCGCTCCAGCAAGGCAAGCCCAGCCTGCAGGACGGCAGCCGCGTGCACCCGCAACGGAAGCAGCCGGATGCTCCGGATGTCGACCTCCGCCACCCACGTCGCCGGCAGATGCTCGTCAGCGATCAGGACGCGACACGCTCCGCACTCCCACGCATCGGCCTCGATCGACCGACCCTCGGGACGATTCATTCCATCCGCCCGGGCAATCCAGGTTTCCGACCCCTTCGAGGCCAGCGCAACCCAACATGCTTCGGCCGGGGCCAGCTCGCCCGCCATGACCGCCGCAGCACGCGCGCATGCGGCACCGCTCACCTGCACCACCGGCACGCGCAGGGCCACGGCGATCGCCTGCGCCGCGGCATGCGCCAGACGAAGGCCCGTGAAGCCACCCGGGCCGGCATTCAGGATCACGCCTCGAACGTCGCAGGGAGCGCTGCCGACACGATCGACCAATCGGGCCACCGCGGGCAACAGATCTTCCTGAGAACGGTCGTCGGCGTGCACGGCCTCCTGGTGCACGCTGCCATCGTGCAGGCGGACCGCCACGGACTGCGCACGCTGGCTCGTCTCCAGCGCCAGCACGAACCCCGGCTCAGTCATGCATCGATCCCATCGAGGCCAACGGCACGGCGCTCGCCACGGCCTGCTCGGCGGTCGGAAGCGGCGCACCAAGATCCAGCGACAGAACCACGCCACGCTCGTGATCGCTGTTCAGGAGCACGACCCCCGGGAACGGCGTCTCCGCGCCCAGCTCCACGTGCTTGTGTCCCAGGATGAAGAGCTTCACGCCCCAGGCCTCGGCGAGGGGACGCACCGAGTCCCGTGTCTGCCCGCGACCCCAGGTCATGCACCAGGCCGATCCCGTGCGCGCGGCGAAATCGGCCTCGCCAAGCTCGCGCTCCAGCACGCCCGTGTCGAACTTGGGCATCGCCATCGGCGCCGGCAGCGAGTGCGCGCACAGCAGCCCGTTCTCGGATCGGATCGCGAGCGGCATCGCGCGAATGAAGTCGTTGATGGCCTCCTCCACAAGCCCGGCATCCTCGCCGAAGCTCCACTCGAGTCCATCACGGAAGAGCTGCGTGCATTCTCCAGCGCCCTTGCTCACCGGTTGCAGGAACGCCTGCGCGATCTCGTGGTTGGCGAGCATCGGGTGCACCTGTCCCGGACGCTGCAGACGCAGCGCCGCCACCTTGGCGAGCATCCGCCAGCTCAGGTCGGCGCCATGCGTCAGGCGCTCGCCATGGATCAGTTCATGCAGGATCAGGTGGTGGTCGGGCCTGTCGAGCCTCGCGAAGTCGCACACCTTCTGGAAGTGGATCGGATGGTCATGCAGGTCTCCAGTCGCGACCAGGTGTCCATGCGAGGGCAGCACCATGCAGCAGCCACGGCGAAGCGGATCCTCGCGGAGTGACTGCGCGGCCTGCGCGAAAAGTTCGGCTGCGGACTCGGCGTTCAGGTGGTCGACGGATGGCAGCTTCACGGGGTGGCCACCACCGCCACGAAGCAGCGCGCCACGCCCGTGCCCGTCTCGATCGACACGGGCACGTAGGCATAGCCCTGAGCCTTGGTGGACAGCGTGAAGCGGAATCGGACCAGCGCACGATCCCCGACCCGACGCGAATCCACGAGCTGCGCATGCGCGTCGGGCACGCTGCACTGGACCTTCAGGATCCGATCCCAGTAAGGCGTCTGCTGCTTGCCCTTGGGCGCGCTGGACTCCAGATCGATCTCGAGATCCCTCGCTTCGCCGGGCTTCATGCGGCCTGCGACCACGACGCTTTCGGACAGGAAGGACCCGCGTCGATCGACGTCGGGATCGAAGCGCGCGCCCGTCGACTCGTTGCGGATCCGGATCGGCACGAGCGGGCAATCCTCCCGGTCCGTCTCGATCACCATCCACTGCCGGAACTTGCCGTCCGGCACCATCGCGAGATCCCATCGCACCAGGTAGTGGTTCCGCGGCGCGTCCTTGGACGGATCGAAATCCGCGAACTGCGGCGCGGCACCATCCACGGCAAGAACACGGAAGGGCTTGCCGTCCGTCGACGCGAACTCGATCGTGCCGGTGCGGTTGCCCTTCAGGGCGTCGACGAACGGCGGTGATGGCTGGACCGGCAAGGTCACCTCGCCATGCAGCTTGGCCACCAGCGGACGCGCGACACCCTCCAGGTTCACGAAGACCTTCGCGTCCTTGGTGCCGGGCGTGCGCGGCGCGTCCAGGCTCGCCTGCAGCTCGATCTCGCCACCGGCGGGAATCTCCTTGCCCGCAAGGTCGGTCAGGCTGGTGCACTTGCAGCTCGGGAAGGCGCTGACGATCCGCACCGGCGCGCTGCCGACGTTGCGCAACGTGAAGGTCCGGACTTGCGAGGAGCCCGGTGGGATCCTGCCCAGATCGAATTCCGCGGGCTCCAGCACCACCGGCGCGGCCGCCACGGCGTCGGGCCTGGCTGCCGGAGCCTGTGCCACGGCGATCGAGCCAAGTGCAAGAAGCGGCAGCAGGATCGAGAGCGCGAATCGCATGGGCTGAAGTCTATGGATTCGACGCGTGCTGTCCGAGCGTGGCCTCGAGTCCGTCGATCGCCTTCAGGGCGCGCTGCTGGGCCGCTTCCATGCGGGTCACCGCGGCCGCGACACGCGTCGCGTCGCGATCTCGCACCGCTTCGGCGACCAGCGGCAGCATGCACGGCGCATAGCCGTCGTCACGATCGCTCGCGGCGACGAGACTTCGGAACCATGGGCGGCCATCCAGGCCCGCTGGATCGATGAACGCCTGCAGGAAGGCGTGCAGCCCAGACTGCACCTGGTCCACCTTCGCGATCGGAACGTCTCGATCCAGCATCGCATCCACCTGCATGCCTCGCGTCGCGATCGCCTGGAACCCGGGCCGCAATCGCTCGAGTTGCGCACGCATGGATGGATCCTGCGTCACCGCGATCACGCCCTCCAGATGGCGAAGGCACGCTTCGCCCACCGGCGCCACGCGCCACGTCGGACGATCGGACTGCGCCACCAGTCCCGCGATCGCGAGCGCGATGCGCGTGACCATGGCCGGACTCGCGTAGTCCGCGCCCACCGTGGCCCGGTACCACGCGACCGTGTCGTAGTTGCTGTGGTAGCTCGTGCCGGGCGCGCCACCGGCCCCGATCGAGACGCTCGGCACGCCCGCCCTGCACACGAAGGCGATGTGATCGCTTCCGCCGCCGAGGCTTCCAAAGCGGATGCCCTCGGGCGAGGCCCTGCCCATGCGCTGCGCCACGGTCTCGGCCGGCTCGACCGAGGCCATCGCGATGCCCGCCGCGACGCGCGCGACGGGATCAAGCTCGGGTGAGAGCGAAAGACCCGGATTCGGGCCCATCGCCGCCATGTCGAGGTTCACGTACAGCAGCGCATCGCGCGAGAGCGTGGCTTCGTTGGCCTCGCACCATTCGGTGCTGCCGATGATGCCGAACTCCTCCGCGCCCCATGCGGCGAAGCGCATCGTGCGCTCGGGGCGCATGCCCGCGCGCGCCGCCTCGGCTGCGCAACGGGCGGCCTCGAGCAGGCACATGGTGCCGGCGGCAGGATCGGCCGATCCAAAGCCCCATGCGTCGTGATGGCAGCCGAGCATCACGAACTCGGTCGAGTTCGACGATCCCTTCAGCGTGGCGATGATGTTCGCCGACTCGC
Organism: Phycisphaerales bacterium; assembly: GCA_044337135.1. Classification (GTDB taxonomy): domain Bacteria; phylum Planctomycetota; class Phycisphaerae; order Phycisphaerales; family SM1A02; genus SYAC01. The sequence goes on from JBIIOC010000040.1 coordinate 13,996, forward strand.
CGACGAATCGCTCCTGCTCGACCATGAGGCGCACGCGAAGCGCATCGCCCCCCTCGAGTCGATACGGCATCGTGAGTCCGCCACGCCAGGCCTCGGGCGCATCGGGCCCCTGGAATCGCGAAAGGATCATGCCTGCGGCGCCGTAGCCGATCGGCTGCACCGGAATGCGTGGCAGGTCGAGCGTGGTGGGGTCGAGTCGAGCCGCCGAATCCGAGGCGAAGACGCCAGGCGTTCCGGGATCACCCGGATAGGGCAGCGTGCTCAGCGTGCCTCGCTGGATGCACGCGTCATTGGCCCAGCCGCCGCCCTCGGGCCAGACCTGTCCCTTCGCGAAGCCCGAATCGGCCGGATCCGTGTAGAGGATCACGCCAGCAGCCCCCTGCTCCTGCGCGAAGCGCGCCTTGTAGCCGCGGAAGCAGCGGCCATAGCGCACCAGCACGATCTTGCCGCGCACATCGACCCCGAGCTTTCGGAGTTCCTCGTAGTCCTGCCGCAATCCGTAGTTGGCGTAGACCACCGGTGCCGTGACGTCGCCCGACCCGCTGAAGGCGTTCCAGCCGTAGGTGAGATCCGGATGCGCCGTGGATGGGTCCGCGAGAAGGTCGCGCTCGTCGATCGGCAACGCCAGAACTCCGCGCGACGACCGCGATGGCTCCGAGGCCCCGACGATCTCGAGCGCGGCGCGCACGGGCCTGCTGAGCAGGCTTCGAAAGCGGTGCACCTCGACCTCCAGGCCCATCGCCTCGAAGGCCGCGCGGATGCGTTCGATCTGCCGAGCGTCGCCTGCGGTTCCGGCGACATGCGGTTCGGAGGCGAGCAGTTCATGGAAGCGCGAGAGATCGGCGGCCGAGACGAGCGCACCAAGCGAGCGCGCGTAGTCCCGGTCACCGCCCCCGTTCCGCGCGTGCGCGACCAGAGCCAGCAGCAGCGCGAGGGTGGCGGCGACCGAGCGCATGATCGGCTCAGTGCGCCTTGGCCGGGGACTTGTCCTGACCGAAGACCTCCGGCCACGGGTTCGCCGAGTGGCAGGCGCGTCCCGTGCGTTCGACGTAGTCCTGGTGATAGGCCTCGGCAGGCCAGAATCGCTTGGCCGGCTCGATCACCGTCACGATCTTCCTGCCCACGTACTTCGGATCCGACTGCAGCGAGAGCTTGAAGGCCTCGGCCTCGCGCTGCTGCTCCGCGTCGGTCGTGAACACCGCGCTGCGGTACTGGTCGCCGACGTCCGGGCCCTGCCGGTTCAGCTGGGTCGCGTCATGCATCCGGAAGAACCCGTCGAGCAGCTGGCGATAGGTCACCTTCGACGGGTCGTAGAGCACCCGGACCGCCTCGGCGTGGCCGGTCGCGTGACCGCACACGTCCTCGTAGGTTGGCGCCTCGGTGGAGCCGTTCATGTAGCCGCTCTCCACACCCGCCACGCCCGGGCACTCCTGGAATCGATGCTCGATGCCCCAGAAGCAGCCGCCGGCGAAGTAGGCCGTCTTGAGCGGAAGCGGCTGGCTCGCCAACGGAATGGGCTGCCCCTTCTCGACGAAGTTCAGCGCCGCGGAATTCAGGCAGTAGCGCAGGCCCGTGGGACGCGGCCCGTCCTCGAAGACGTGACCCAGATGCGCCGCGCATCGTGCGCACTCGATCTCGATGCGCTCCATGCCGTGGCTCTCGTCCTTCACGTAGGCCACGTGATCCTTGTCGAAGGGCATGAAGAAGCTTGGCCAGCCGGTGCCCGAATTGAACTTGTGGTCGCTGGAGAAGAGCGGCAGCCCGCAGACCACGCACGCGTAGAAGCCGTCCTTCTTGTTGTCGAGCAGGTTGCCGCAGAACGCCGCCTCGGTGCCCGACTTCTGCGTGACACGGTACTGCTCGGGCGTGAGATTCTTGGCCAGGCGCTCCACCTCGGCCGCCGGAAGGCGGGCGATCGAGTATCCGGACCTGGAGATCGTTCGGGGTGACTGGGGCATCTTGGCCTCCTGGGGAGACTCCTGCGGACGAATCGCCGCCACGCAGACCGCACCGGCGGCCATGGAGAGCAGGGCGAGCAGGATCAGGGATCGTGTGCGCATGAGGCCGAGATCGTATGCCCACCCCCCGCGCGTGGTGCGGATGGAGTCCGGAATAGACTGCGACCGGATGCCCTGTCTCACCCGCCATCGAGCCTGCGTCGGATCGGTCCTTCTGGCATGCCTTCTCGCCAGCGGCTGCCGCAACCCCCCGGCGCCGGAGATCCCGATGTACGAGGGCGAGGCGAAGATCGGCGCGGTGACGCGTCCCACCCTGCCGCGCGTGGCTCTTCCGTTGCGACAGGCGCACGCGGTGATCACCGAGCCGGAGCCGTCGCAGGGCAGCTTCGGACAGGCAATCGCCTGCTCGGGAAGCATGGTGGTCGTCGGTGCCCCGAAGGCCGGTGCCTCGGGCAAGGCGTGGATCTACGACGCCGAGCATCTCGACAAGCCGGCAACCTGCCTCCTGCCTCCTTCTGGGGCGAACAGGGAGCGGTTTGGAAGCGCTGTCGCGATCTCGCCGCGGGGTGATCGCGTGGCGGTGGGTTCCCCGAATGCGACCATCGCCGGCGTGCGCGAGCTCGGCCGCGTGGACCTGTGGCGGCGCGATGGTGACCGGTGGGTGCATGAGCGTGCCTTCACCGATCCCGACACCTCGAGCGAGTTCCAGCACTTCGGCGCCAGCGTCGCTCTTGATGGCGAATGCCTGATCGTGGGTGCTCCCGATGCGAGCATGACGGTGACCGACGACGTGCTGAAGACGCGTGTTCGACGGGAGCGACCGGACCCGGGCGCCCCCATGCCGAAGGAGGCGCCCGAGACCATCGTCGAGACGACCGAGGAGCCGTCCATCCGACAGCACTTCATCCGCGAGGGCGCGGTGCTGGTCTGGCAGCAGGACAAGACCGGCACCTGGACCGGGCCGGAGTATTGCTTCCTGACCCGCGGCCGCCCCATGGCACGCTTCGGAACGGCGATCGCGCAAGACGGCAGCCAGACGGTCATCAGCGCGCCGCCCCAGATGACCAAGTACGGCGTCGAGGGCGGCACGATCTCCGTGTTCATCCGACGCGAGGGTGCACCGTGGCGACCGAACGCGAACGCCGTGATCGCACCCGAGGAGGCTGAAGCATCGGACCTGTTCGGCACCTCGATCGCCACGGCTCCAGGACTCGCGGTGTCCGGCATTCCGAACGCCAACACGCCGCTCGCGGTCGATGCAGGGCGCGTGCTCGTGTTCCAGCAGAATGTCGCGACGCGCCTGTGGCTCGAAAGCGCTCCGCTGGAATCGCCAGCGCCGGAGGTTGGCTCCAACTTCGGCAAGGCGGTCGCGGTGTGGGCGGACCTCGTCGTCGTTGGGCAGCCCACCGCCTCTCGCACGAACGGGTCCGGAACGGTCTTCGCCTTCAGGAAGCGTGCCGAAGCGAACCCGGACCAGGAGACGAAGGCCGAGGCCCTGGATGACCTGGCCCTTCGCAAGCGACTTGGGCGAGGCGCGCCGAGGGGAATGGCCTGGGAGGCTTTCGAGGAATGGTCGGCACCCGCCGTCGTGGCGACGAACAACTTTGGGGCGTCCCTCTCGGCGTCGGCGGAATGGGCCGCGGTCGGTGCACCAGGCGCCA
>JBIIOC010000041.1:0-17575 GCA_044337135.1 Phycisphaerales bacterium
AACGGAGTCCAGCCATGAAGATCAAGACCGACGAGATCACGTCCGTCATCAAGAAGGAAATCGAGCAGTTCAGCCAGAAGCTGGAAGTCTCGGAAGTCGGCCAGGTGGTCGAGGTGGGCGACGGCATTGCCCGTGTCTACGGCCTGAGCAAGGTGATGGCGGGCGAGCTCCTCGAGTTCGACGCCGAGGGCGGCGTGATCACCGGCCAGGTGATGAACCTCGAGACCGACATGGTCGGCGCCGTGCTCTTCGGTGAGGCCACGCGCGTGCGCGAGGGCGACACCGTGCGCAGCACCGGTCGCCTGCTGGAGGTTCCCGCGGGTCCCGAGATGCTCGGCCGCGTGGTCGATCCGCTGGGCAACGCCATCGACGGTGGCCCGGCCATCAAGGCCACCACCACCATGAAGGTGGACATCGTGGCCCCCGGCATCAAGGAGCGCCAGCCGGTGAAGGAGCCGCTGCAGTTCGGCATCAAGGCCGTCGACAGCATGATTCCCGTGGGCCGTGGCCAGCGCGAGCTGGTCATCGGCGACCGCAAGACCGGCAAGACCGCGGTCTGCCTCGACGCGATCATCAACCAGAAGAAGTACTGGGGCACCCCCGACGCGGTGGTGTGCGTGTACGTCGCGGTGGGCCAGAAGGAATCGACCATCGCCGGCGTGGTGGACACGCTGAAGAAGAACGGCGCCATGGAGTACACGATCGTGGTGGCTGCAGGCGCGGGCACCAGCGCTCCCATGCAGTACATCGCGCCGTACGCCGGCTGCGCGATGGGCGAGTACTTCATGTGGCAGGGCAAGGACGGCAAGACGCCGAAGCACGTGCTCTGCGTGTACGACGACCTTTCGAAGCAGGCCGTGGCGTACCGCGAGCTGTCGCTGCTGCTGCGCCGTCCGCCGGGCCGCGAGGCATACCCCGGTGACGTGTTCTACCTGCACAGCCGTCTGCTCGAGCGCGCCACCAAGCTCAGCAGCGAGAACGGCGGTGGTTCGCTCACCGCGCTCCCGATCATCGAGACGCAGGAAGGCGACGTGTCGGCGTACATCCCGACGAACGTGATCTCCATCACCGACGGCCAGATCTACCTGCAGCCCGAACTCTTCGCCGCGGGCGTGCGCCCCGCCATCAACGTGGGCATCTCGGTGAGCCGCGTGGGTGGCAACGCGCAGATCAAGGCCATGAAGGAAGTGGCGGGCTCGCTGCGACTCGACCTGGCGAGCTTCCGCGAGCTCGAGGCGTTCGCGCAGCTCGGCACCGAACTCGATCCCGCCAGCCAGCGCCAGCTTGACCGCGGTGCTCGCATGGTGGAGCTGCTCAAGCAGGGCCAGTACGTGCCCTTCGACGTGATCGACCAGTGCATCAGCATCTTCGCCGGCAGCAAGGGCATTCTTGACGACGTGCCGGTGCCGGCCGTGCCGAAGTTCGAGCGCGAGCTGCTCGAGAGCTTCCGCGGTCCGAACAAGGCGCTGCGTGACCAGCTTGCGGACAAGAAGTCCTTCAAGGGCATCGAGGACCAGTTCCTCGCGGCGCTGAAGGCCTTCAAGTCCGCGTTCCGCGCCTGAGCTCTGGCGTCAGTCCACGAAACACCCGAACCCGCAGGCTCCGGCCTGCGGGTTTTCGTTACGGGCAGAGCAGAGGGTCGGAGGTCGTTATAGGCGCATGCGGATCATGCGCCTATAACGACCTCCGACCTTCTCTCACTCACTCGCCGATGTCTTCCGCCCAGAGGTCCGGCTTCTCGCGCTTCATGCGCTCCATCAGTGCGATGCAGCGGGGATCCTGGAGCACACGGACCTCCATGCTCTTCTGGGCCATCCAGTCCTCGCCGCCCAGGAAGGTCCTGTTCTCGCCGATGATGACCCGCGGGATCTTGAACAGCACCGCGGTGCCCGTGCACATGGGGCATGGGCTCAGGGTGCTGATCAGCGTGCAGCGGCTCCAGTCACGACGGCGACCTGCGTTGCGGATGCAGTCCACCTCGGCATGCGCGGTCGGGTCGCCATGCTGCACCCGGCGATTGTGGCCGACCGCCACGATCACGCCATGCTCGTCCAGCAGCGCGCTGCCGATCGGAATGCCGCCCTCGCGCCAGCCCTTCTCGGCCTGGGCGATCGCGGCGTCGAGTCCGGCGTTCATCTGCGCGTCTGTCAGTGTTGGCAGGTGCTTGCTCATGCGGCGTTCATCGGCGGCCCGGGGTGCGCCGCGCAAAAAGTGGCCCGCCCGCGGCTTGTGGCTCGCGGGCGGGCGCGTTCGGTCAAGCCACGCGGGGGGTGGCTCGGGGCTCACCGCTCAGCGGTGCCACCCCTTCGAATTCGTGGATTGCTTCACTGGAACACCTCCTTCGGGAGAGCGCTCATCCCGGCTGTCGCGGGGCACTTCGGCCCGCCGCTAGGCTTCACACCGCCGCGGCGAACCACGGCGCACATCGCCCGGCCGCGTTCCGCGCAGCCGGTCGTCCGGGCGTGCCCCTGCCTGCGCGCGTCGCGTTTGACGGGTCAGGCACGGGTCGATTTCCGGATGCCACAGGATTCGCTCCTGAGAGCCGATTTGCAAGCCTGTTTCTCCGAAGAAGCCGTAGATTCTCGTTTCCCATGAAGCGGATCTTGGTTTTCGGATCCATCTCCTATGACCGAACGCTGCATCTGCCGCGCCTGCCGCACGCCGGGCAGGGAATCATGGCCACCTCGGTCACCCAGAGCGTGGGTGGAAAGGGGGCCAACGTGTCGGTGGCGGCGGCCCGCGCCGGGGGCAGAGTCCAGCTGGTCTCCGCCGTCGGTCGCGACGGTGATCGAGCCATCCACGAGCTCGTCGATGCGGGCGTGGACGTGACTCGTGTGGAGCGGAATCCATCGGCCGACACGGCGGAGGTCATCATTCATCTCGCCGAGGACCAGAGCGAGTTCGGCATCACGGTTCCGGGCGCCGATCGGCAGGTCCCGATCGGCGCGATGGAGGACGCGATCGCGCAGTGCCGGGGCGGCCACCTGGGCTACCTCGACGGCATGATCAATGACGGCGCACACGTGATCCGAACCATGGCTCGCCGGGGCGCGGCCCTGGTCATCAACCCCTCTCCGGTGCACCCCGATGTGGCGCTGTGGCCGATGGAGCAGGCGGCGGTGATCATGCTGAACCAGGGTGAGGCGCGCACGCTGACGGGTGAATCCGAGGAGCACGCGCAGCTCGAGGCGATGCACAGGCGTTATCCAGGGCCCTCGGTGGTGCTCACCATGGGGCCGCGTGGTGCGTGGTTCAGCCATCGCCAGCGACGCGCGCACATCCCGACGGTCGAGGTCCGGGCGATCGACTCGACCGCCGCCGGGGACACGTTCGCCGGCTACCTGCTTGCGGGACTCGCCGCCGGCGAGCCGCCCGAGCAGGCCATGCAGCACGCGGCGCGCGCGGCCGCGCTCTGCGTCACGCGGCATGGAAGCCTTTCGAGCATTCCCCGACGCGATGAGATCACCTGACCCACGCCTGGCGCCGGCTCACGTCACCGGCGAGGCGATGTAGTTGATCCGGTATCGGCGACCGGAGCCGCCCTTCCGGCCCTTCACGATGATTTCCATCATGCGGTCGGACAGCTTCTGCATCTCCGCGGCGCTCTTCTCGTCGAGCCGCGTGATCTCGAAGAGCGAGGTGATGAAGCTGGGCTGCTCCGGATTCGCGAGACCCTTGCGCGCATGCAGTGCCCGGCTGTAGTCGCGAAGCGCCGCGCGCATCATGGCGCTGCACAGCTTCACGTCGTCCTTCACGCATGAGCCCGTGAACGGGTCGCACATGGGCACGCCGGTGTCGCGATTGATGTCGTACACGCGTTCCCAGCGACGGCCAGCCTTGCGCTGCCCGGCCCGGATCAGGATGCCGGCATCGGCCATCACCTCGAGGTGCCGGTAGAGGCCTGCCGCGCCCCGGCCACCGGCGGCTGCAAGCTCGGAAACGGAGCACGGCGCGAGCTGCTCCATGAGCAGATAGAGCTCGTAGCGCACCGCGCTGCGCATCGCGCTCCACTGTCTGGAGCTCCAGAGTTTCTGGCTTTCCGTGTTCTTGCTCATGGGAACGAGGTCTCGCGAATGTAGTCCAACGAGCGGTGGCCGCGCCACGGGACGCCGTCCATGAATGCATTCTCATGTCGTTGCATCTGCAAACAGTTTCAGCGCACCAGCGGCGCCGACATCACCGAGATCTGGAAGCGCTCGCCGCGCCGCGTCCTTCTGCCGCGCTGCACGATCCTGTAGAGCGCTCGCAGCAGTCGCGCCAGCTCGGCCTGCGACCTTGCATCCAGCCAGGTGCGCTCGAACATGGCGCCGCACCGCAGCCTCGCCACGGCCTGCGACACTCCACGCTGCGCCAGCACGCCGCGCAGATACGTGCGTCCTGCGGGGCGGCTCAGCGCAAGCACCAGTTCACCGTGCTCGCGCAGGCCGCGCCCGCTTGGTGCGTCGAAGTGGTCCAGACTGCACGAGGGTCCGAGTTCGTAGATCGAGGTCCAGCGACGACCCACCGACTTGCGTCCGGCCTGGCGCAGGAGCCCGGCGCGGGTGAGCGTCTGCACATGCCTGTACAGGCTCGCTGGACGGCAATCCATCGAGGCCGCGAGCTCGGCGATGGAGCAGGGTGCCAGCGCTTCCATCGTCACCATGACCTCCAGGCGCCTGGGATGCCGAAGGGCGGCCCACTGGGCGGCCGCGAGCAGGCGTCGTTTCGGGACCGGCATGCAGCGCGGATCTTAGGGATGGCTCAAGCGGCACCCTGAAAATGCGCCCATGTACTCCTTGACAGGTGGTACTATAGACAATATAGTACTAAACACGCATGGCATCCGACCTGCAAGACAAGATCCTGAAGGACCTCAGCAACGGCACCGCCTGGCTTGTGGTGCTGTCGATCGTGGCCTCGAGCGGCGAGCCGATCCACGGCTACGAGATCGGCCGCCGACTGGCCGACGAGGCGCCAGAGGGACTCTCGTTCAAGCAGGGCACGCTCTACCCGATGCTCCGGACGATGGAGAGCGAGGGGTTGGTGCGAAGCACGTTGGTGCCCAGCACCGAGGGTCCTGCCCGCAAGTGCTTCACGATCACGGCCGAGGGTCGGCGCGTGCTCGTGGTCTGGGTGGATGCGTGGAAGCGCACTGGGCGCTGGATGAACCGAATCGTTGGAGGCATCGATGGCAACCGCTGATCCCGTCGCTGAGTACCTGTCGCACCTGCAGCGCGAGCTGATCGGCGTGGATGCAGCCATCGCGCACGATGCGCTGGTGGACGCCGAGGCGCACCTGCGCGCGACGATCGCGGCGGGCAAGTCGGCCGCGGCCGCGATCGAGGCGTTCGGCCCGGCGGCCGACTTCGCGCGTGCCTATGTCGGCGCGCCTGCACCAGATCGTCACGCCTCGACCGAGCTTGCCGGATCGACCCATCCGGCGAGTTCGGTCGCTGGTGGTTCCGGTGCGCCGAAAGGAACGCTTGCGGCCTTCGCGCGAATTCCGCTGATCGGGGTGTGGGTCCATCCCCGCGCCTGGTCGAGCCTGTTCTATTTCCTCGCGCCGTGCTTCCTCATCGCGTTGGCAACGTTCGTCTGGGTCGTCACCGTGGGTTCGCTTGCGTTGGGCACGCTGCCGATCCTGATCGGCCTGCCGCTCGCCGTGTTCCTGTTGGGTTCCGTGCGCGCGATCGCCTTGGCCGAGGGCAAGGTGGTCGAGACTCTTCTGGGCGTGCGCATGCCGCACCGCGTGCAGCCCGTGCAGGTGCTCACGCCGGTCGGAGGTGTGGCGGAAGTCGGCCTCTGGCAGCGCATCGGTTGCTGGCTGACCGATGTGCGCAGTTGGCTGTCGCTCGCGTGGGCGCTCGGCAACTTCTTCGTGGCGACGGGGCTTTTCTGCATTTTCGTGGTGCTGGGGGCACTCGTGCTGATGATGGTGGGGGTGCCGCTCGCACAGTCGGCCGGGCTCACGGCCATACAGGTGGACGGTGACATGAGGGAGGTGCAGTTCCTGTGGGAGCGCGTCACCCCCGACGCCGACGGCCACGTGCGCATTTCGGCCCTCACCAGCGCGCTCTCGATCGTGCTTGGGATGGTCGTCGCCACCGCGACCCTCTGGCTCGCGCTCGGCACCGGCTGGGTCTACGCCCAGGTGGTCAAGGCGATCCAGGTGGCGCGGCCGCAGGCAGTGGCACGGCGGTTCACCGTGATTTCGTGATGCCGCGAGTTTTCGCGGATCAAGTAAAATGCAAAAGTACTTTCGAAGGAGTCCGTGATGCGTACGCGTCCCGATCATTGGATCGCCAGGCTTGGAGCCGCCCTGCTCGCCGGCATGGCCTGCCTGTCACTTGCAGCATGCCGCCTGAACGCCGCATCCGCGGAGGGCAGGCTGTCCGCCTCGGTGACCGACGCGAAGTCGCTTGTGGTGCAGAACGAGAACGGCAGCGTCTCGATCGTGAAGGATCCTGCCGCCACCGACCTGCAGGTCTCCGCGAAGCTCCGTTGCGTGGCCGAGTCCAAGGAAGCCGCCGAGGCGCGCGTGAAGGCCACGAAGCTGGTCGCCGAGCGTGGCGCGGACGGGCGCGTGCGGGTGCAGGTCGTCTTCCCGTCGCGCGCGCCGGGCGCCGTGAACGTGACGGTCGGGTGGAACGATTCCCAGGACGCAGCGAGCCTGGTGATCCGCGCGGCGAATCTCGATGGCATCGAGGTGTCCACCAGCAACGGCTCGATCACCGTGGGCGCCTTCTCGGGACCCGCGAAGCTTCACGCGAGCAATGGGGCGATCCATGTGGATGGGCATGCCGGCCCGCTGGAGATGGACACCAGCAACGGAGCCATCACCGCCGTCGGGGTGGGCACGCCGCTGGTCGCCGACACATCGAATGGTCGCGTGGAGGTCTCCCTTGCGCCCACCGCGACGGGCGACGTGAAGATCAACACCAGCAACGGCCGCGTGGAATTGCAGCTTCCCATCGCCTGGCAGGGCACCGTGCGCGCCGAAACGAGCAATGGCTCGATCGAGACGAACGTGTCTTCCGCGATGGCCTCCACCAGGGTGGAACAGAGGGAGGACGAAGCAACCATGACGATCGGCGACGGTACAAGGGCCCGGGCCACCATCGACACCAGCAACGGGCGCGTGGCCATCCGCGCCGAAACCAAGTGAGGAACTTCGAATGCTCCAGATCCGCGACCTGTTGAAGATCTATCCCGGCCCCGTCACCGCGCTCAAGGGCGTGTCGCTCGACATTCCCAACGGCCTGTTCGGACTGCTTGGCCCCAACGGCGCCGGCAAGAGCACGCTCATGACCATCACCGCGGGCCTGCTGCAGCCCACGGCGGGCACCATCACGCTCGATGGTCAGGACATCGTGACCGACCCGTCGATCGTGCGCCGCTCGCTCGGCTATCTGCCGCAGGAGTTCGGCTTCTATCCCGAACTGACCGGCCTGAAGATGCTGATGCTCATGCTGAAGCTCAAGGGGGTGCACGCGCCGCAGGGTCAGCGCAAGCTCGCCGAGGAACTGCTCGAGCGCGTGAACCTGGCCCATGCGGCCAAGCGCAAGGTGGGCGGCTACTCCGGCGGCATGCGACAGCGCCTGGGCCTGGCCCAGGCCGTCGCGGGCTCGCCGCGCCTGATCATCGTGGACGAGCCGACCGCGGGTCTGGACCCGGAGGAGCGTCACCGCTTCTACCGCCTGCTCGCCGAGCTCGGCAAGGATCGCATCGTGGTTCTGAGCACCCACATCGTGGAGGACGTCGCCACGCTCTGTCCACGCATGGCGATCATCCGCGGCGGCACGGTCATGGCGCACACCACGCCCAGTGCGGCTCGCGAGAGCATGGAGGGCCGCGTGTACGAGGGTTTCGTGCGCGACGAGGATCTGCACACCTTCGCCGCCTCGCAGCGCGTGCTCAGCGCGATCCTGGTCGAGGGTGTCACGAACCGCGTTCGCGTGAGCGTGGAGCAGGGCGTCACGGCGCCTCCAGGCTTCCGTTCCGTCTCGGCCACGCTTGAGGACGCCTACATGAACTCGATCCGCGGTCCCCTCGCCATCGCAGGAGCAGTGGCTTGAACCTCCGGCGCACGCTCGGCATCGCCATGGTGGACCTGCGCACGGCGTGGCGCAGGCCGATGTGGCTCACGCTCGTCACCCTGCTCGCCCTCTTCGCGTTCGGATTCGCCGCGGCCGGCCTTCGCGTGCAGGCGGGCGACGTGACCGCCGGCGGCAAGCAGGCCTGGATCAACTCGCAGTTCAATGCCGCCTTTTGCGATGGCGCGGTGCTGAGCCTGTTCCTTCCGTTCTTCGCGGCCATCGCCGCGGGCCTGCCGCTGCTGCAGGACATCGATCGCAAGGTGGACCGCGTGCTTCTGGGCACGCGTCTCACGCCACTCGAGTACGTCACGGGCCGCTTCCTCGGGGCGGTGGTGCCGCTGCTCGCGATCATCGCGATCTGGGTGGTGATGCAGGTCGGCTTCTTCGAGCTGTGGCCGCTCGACAATCCCGAGAAGCAGCGCGGCCCGTTCGCGCTGTGGAACTACGTCTGGCCCGCGCTCGTCTTCAGCCTTCCGCTGCTGCTGCCGATGGCGGGTGGCAGCATGCTGCTCGGCTCGTGGACGCGCGCGCCGATCCTGGTCTTCCTGCTGCCGCTCGTGGTGCTCATCGGTGGCGCGCTGTTCCTCTGGAGCTGGAGCCCGGAGTGGCTGCCGCACGGGGTGAACCGCGTGATCATGCTGCTGGACCCGGCGGGTCAGCGCTGGATGAGTGAGACCTACCTGAAGGCGGACCGAGGCGTCGACTTCTACAACACGCAACCGCTCGCGCTTGATGGCGCCTTCGCGCTGAGCCGCGTGGCGTGGTGCGTGGCCGGACTGCTCGCCATTCCGCTGACCGCCCGCACGCTCTTCCGTCGCGCGCGCACGTCGACGGAGCGCCGCCTGAGCCCGAAGGCTGCGCAGGCACTCGCCGCTTCGCAGGCCGCCGCCGTGTCGGCGTTGCCATCGGCACCGCGCATCCGGCTGGTCGAGATGCGCATGGTCACGCACCCCCCGCGCATGCTGGCCGGCCTGTGGACGGTCCTGCGCAACGAGCTTCGGATCCTGCTGCGAAGCCCGGGTGTCTGGCTCTTCGCGCCATTGATCATCCTGCAGGTGGTGGGCAGCAGCCTGGTCAGCACGGCATGGCTCGGCACGGAGCGCCTTGCGACCACGGGCTCGCTGGCCACCAGCGCCTTCAACACGCTCACGCTGCTGCTGATCTTCCTCACGCTCTTCTACACCGTCGAGAGTCTGGTGCGCGAGGAGCGTCTTGGATTCTCGAACCTGCTGCGCAGCAGCGCGGTGGGCACGCCGAGCCTGTTGATCGGCAAGATCCTGGCCAACGCCGGTCTGGCGCTGGTGCTGATGGCGGCCACGGTGCTGGCCTGCGTCATCGTGCTGGTGGTGCAGGTCGTGCGCACCGGCATCTGGCCGCCATTCGAGTTCATGCGGTTCGTGCAGCTGTGGGGCCTGGTGCTCACGCCCACGATCATCGTGTGGTGCTCGTTCGTGGCGCTGGTGCAGGGCGTGGTGCGAAACCGCTATGCCACCTACGCGATCGGTCTGGGCATGCTGATCGCCACGGGCTTCGCGCAGCAGTTCGGCTACCTCACGTGGGTCGGCAACTGGCACATGTGGAGCACGCTCCTGTGGAGCGATCTGGATCGACTGGAGTTCCTGCGACCCTCCATCGTGGCGAATCGGCTGTTCGTGCTGTCACTCGCCGCGCTGTTCCTGGTGGGCGCCTTGACCGTGCATCCACGGCGGCACGTCGACTGGCAGCGCGTGGTCGATCGCGTCGCCCCCAAGCCGATCCTGCGTGCGATCCTGCGTGTCTCACCACTGCTTGCGGTGGTGATCGGTCTGGGCATCTACAACTGGATCCAGGCCCGCACCGGATTCCAGGGCACGATCGTGGAGCGGCAGTCGCGCGACTACTGGAAGCGCAACGTCGCCAGCTTCCCTCCCGACATGCCGCTCCCGGCGCTTGCCAAGGTCACCGGCAGCGTGGACATCGATCCGTTCGATCGCAGCCTGCGTGTGCAGGGCACCTACGTGATCCGCAACCCGCATGCCGCGCCGATGGCGCAGATCCCGCTCACGCAGGGGGCGCACTACCGCAACCTGAAGTGGACGCTCGACGGCAAGCCGATGGAGCCCATGAAGAAGGACGCGCTCGATGCGCCGCCCACGGTCGAGGACCGCGCGGGCCTGTGGGTCTTCACGCCGGCCAAGCCGCTGGCGACCGGCGAAACCTGCACGATCGGCTTCTCGTTCGACGGCGTGTTCCCCTCGGGATGGACCCGCAATGGCGGAGGCGCCGCCGAATTCATCCTGCCGTCGGGCGTGGTGCTGACCAGCTTCAGCACCAGCTTCATGCCGGCCGTCGGCTTCCAGGAAGGCGTGGGGGTGGACGACCGCAACGCCACCGATCCGAAGGAGCCGCTGCCCGACGAATGGAAGAAGCAGACCGACCCGGCGTTCGGCAGCGCGTGGGGCTTTGACGTGACCATGCAGGTCACGGGTCCCGAGGACTGGACGCTGAACTGTGTGGGCATTCCCGGCGAGCCGGTGGTGAAGGACGGTCGCAAGACCGTCACCTGGACCACCGACGTGCCCGTACGATTCTTCAACATCGCGGGCGGGCCGCTGGAGCGACTCGACGGCGCGGGTTCGAACATCTTCCACAGCCCACGCCATCCGTGGAACCTGAAGACGATGAGCGAGGCGCTCGACGCGAGCCGTGAGCACTACAGCAAGTGGTTCGGCGAGTACCCGCGCCGCGACCTGCGCCTGACCGAGTTTCCCGGTCTTGCGGGCTACGCGCAGGGCTTCCCGGGCAACATCACCTTCAGCGAGTCGATCGGCTTCCTGACCAAGCCCGGTGGAGACGACCAGGTCGATCTGGTCTTCTTCGTCACCGCGCACGAGGCTGGCCACCAGTGGTGGGGGAACATGCTGATGCCGGGCAAGGGGCCCGGAGGCAACATTCTCAGCGAGGGCCTGGCGAACCTCAGCGCGCTGCTGCTCACCCTGGAGAAGCGTGGCGACGAGCAGCGCCAGCGCATGCTGCGACAGTGGGAGGATGACTACGCCAACAGCCGCAGCGCAGACAGCGAGCGTCCCATGGTGCTCATCAGCGGCACGCGGCCGGGCGACCAGACCGTCACCTATGACAAGGCCGGCTGGGTCTTCTTCATGATGATGGAGGTGATGGGCCGCGACGCGATGCTGGACGGCCTGAAGGATTTCATCCGCACCTATCAGGACGGACCGGACTATCCGCTGCTGCAGGACCTGGTGGTCCTGCTGCGGCGCCATGCGAAGGACCTGCCCGCCTACGACACCTTCACCCGGCAGTGGTTCGAGCAGGTGGTGCTGCCCGAGTTCAAGCTCTGGGATCTGAAGGTGGCCAAGGGTGCGGATGGCCAGTGGATCGTCGATGGCACGCTCGAGAACGTCGGCACGGGTTCCGTGTCGGTGGAGGTCGCTGCGTTGGGCGCCGAGCCCGCGAAGCCGGTCGACGCACCCGCCGATGCCAAGCCGCCGAAGGCCCCGACCGCCCGAACGAGCGTGACGATCGCGGAGGGGGAGCGGAAGCCCTTCCGGATCACCTGCCCCTTCGAGCCGATCAAGGCGCAGGTGGACCCCGACGTGCGCATGCTGCAGATGCGCAGGAAGTTGGCCGAATTGCCCCTTCCAAGGTCCTGAACCCCCGTTTCGTGGGCATTTCTGTTCGTTGCAGGTGCCAGTGGCCGATGCTTTCCCCATATGGCACGGAACTCCGCCAAGGCTGTCTCACGCCCCGCCGCCGGGGAACTCCCGCCCGCAACCTTCGCTCGCCGCGCGACTTGGGTCGCTCTGGCGGGCCTCTGGGTCTTCCTTTTCCTGACCCTCGGGACCTTCTCGAGCGCGGACTGGCCCAGCCACGCCGTGGCCGTGCACGCAGAGCCTCCGTCGAACCTGATGGGGCGCCTGGGCGCGGTGATCGCCTACTGGACCTATCTGGGCGTGGGCTACGGAATCTGGCTGCCCATGCTCGCGGCGGCGCTCGCCCTGGCGACCACCGCCAGTGGTCGTGGAGTCACCCATCCCGCGATTCGCGCCTTCGGCGCCGTCGTGATGATGCTCTCCTTCAGCTCGGTGCATGCGGCGTGGGCGCGGGGCATCGGCGTGCTGCCCGGCGCCGAGGCCGGCCTGATCCCGCACTGGATCGCCAATGAACTCTCGCTGCGCTTCAGCCCCGCCCTCACCGGCCTGGTGCTGCTGATCTCGTTCGCGCTCGGCGCGATCATCTGCATGGACGAGGTGGTGTTCGCGCTTCCGCGGCACATCGCGCGCGCATGGCAGGCCACCGAACCGATCCGCGCGCAGGACTGGAAGGGCATGCTCGAGAAGTTGCGCATCCGTCCGCAGGCCGCGGTCGAGCCCGCGACGGCTGCGGCGCGGTCCTCGGGGGGCACGGCGGCCGTGGCCGAACTCGACGAGGCCGGGATCGAGGAAGAGACCGAACTGGCGGATGAACTCGACATGACCGAGGACGCCGCGCAGGAGGAAGCCGAGGAGATCGCCGAGGAAGAGGAGGAGATCGTCGACGAGAGCGACGACTGGGATGACGCCGAGGCGGACGCCGAAGCCGCCCTCGAGGACGCCGAGGAGGATGGCGACGAGGACGAGTTCCCCGACGCCGAGGCATCCGAGACCGCCACGACCGAGCCGGAGCCCGCGCCGGTCGCGCGTCCGCAGCTCACCGAGGAGGAGCTCAAGGCCCGCATCGCCAAGCTGCCGCTTCGCATGGCCAGCGCCCAGAAGACCGTCGCCCGCGACGAGGACATTCCGCGCGAGGTCGACTACACGGGTTACACCTTCCCGGGCCTCGATCTGCTGGAGAATCCCGAGGGCAACTGGTCGGAGCAGATCGAGGAGTACGTGCGCGAGCAGGCGGCCCGCCTGACCGCCACGCTGCGCCACTACGCGATCGAGGGCGAGGTCACCGGCATCGAGACGGGCCCGGTGGTCACGCTGTATTCCGTGGAGCTCGCCCCCGGCACCCGCGTGGCGCGCCTGCAGGCGATCGATGACGACATCGCGCGCGCCCTCGGCGCCCCGAACATCCGCATCATCTCGAACATGGTCGGCCGCACCGCGGTCGGCATCGAGGTGCCCAACAAGCAGAAGGAGAAGGTGCGGCTGAAGGAGCTCATGAGCGGCGGTCAGGCGCAGGGCATGACGCTGCCGATGTTCCTCGGCAAGGACAGCGCGGGCGAGCCGCTCGTGATCGACCTGGCGAAGATGCCGCACATGCTCATCGCCGGCACCACCGGCAGCGGCAAGAGCGTGTGCATGAACACGATCATCCTGGGCTGGATGTACACCAAGCGCCCGGACGAGCTGAAGCTCTGCCTGGTCGACCCCAAGATGGTCGAGATGAGCCAGTTCAGCGACATCCCGCACCTCATGTGTCCGGTGGTGACCGAGATGGCGAAGGCCGCGGGCATCCTGGAGTGGGCCGTGGACAAGATGGAGGAGCGCTACGAGCAGCTGAAGAAGGCTGGCGTGCGCGACATCACCGGCTACAACGGCCTGGGCGAGGAGGAGCTGTACAACCGGCTCCAGCCGCAGACCGATCTGGAGAAGGCGCGAATCCCCAAGAAATTGCCCTACATGGTGTTCGTCATCGACGAGCTCGCCGACCTGATGATGACCAACAAGGAGGTCGAGCAGTCGATCGTGCGCATCGCGCAGAAGGCGCGCGCCGTGGGCATCCACCTGGTGCTTGCGACGCAGCGTCCGCAGGCCAACGTGGTCACCGGCCTCATCAAGAGCAACATGCCGTGCCGCTGCAGCTTCAAGGTGGCCAGCGGCATGGACAGCCGCATCGTGCTGGACGACAAGGGTGCCGAACTGCTCCTGGGTCAGGGCGACATGCTGGTCCGAACCCCCAGCAGCAGCGAGCTGCGCCGCGCGCAGGGCACGCTGGTCACCGATGGCGAGACCCGCAACGTGGCGAAGTTCCTGAAGGACATCGCCGAGCCGAGCTTCGAGCGCCAGCTGGTGGCGATCCGAGGCACCAAGGCCGCTGGTGGCGAGGAGCCCGATGGCGGCTGCGCGGCCACCGACGGCGGCGACCGCGATCCGCTCTTCGAGAAGGCCGTCGAGATCATGATCGAGTCGGGCCGTGGCAGCGTGAGCCTGCTGCAGCGCCGACTGGCGATCGGCTACGGCCGTGCCAGCCGCCTGGTCGACCAGATGGGTGCCGCGGGCATCCTGAGCGACCACAAGGGCAGCGTGGCGCGCGAGGTGCTGATCAGCATCGAGGACTGGCGGCGCATGAAGAGCATGGTCGAGGGTGGTGGCG
Source organism: Phycisphaerales bacterium (assembly GCA_044337135.1). Taxonomy (GTDB): domain Bacteria; phylum Planctomycetota; class Phycisphaerae; order Phycisphaerales; family SM1A02; genus SYAC01. Next base: position 14,376 of record JBIIOC010000041.1, read on the forward strand.
AGGCCCCGGCCGGCGACTTGCAGTACGTCGAGGACGAGAACGACGACGCGGGCGTGCCCGACGAGATGGATGGCGAGTACCGCCAGTGAGTCCGGGATGACCGGTCGCGCGGGAACGGCCGGTCCATTCGCGGGTACATTTCCCGGCCATGTCACGCCAAGTCCGAAGGGCCGAGGGTGAGGCCGTGCCATCCCCGGGCCGCTCGCAGGGCGCCGCGCGCACCCGAGTCATGCAAGCCCACGAAAGTCCCGGCGTGAAGTGCCCCCGCAGGGTGGGCACCCGTGTGCGTGGACTGTCCAGCTGAATCAGGAGCCAACCATGAAGTTCCATCTCATCGATCAGGTGCTCGAGCGCACGCCCACCTCCCTCACCGCGATCAAGAACGTCACGATGGCCGAGGAGTACCTGGGCGACCACTTCCCGGGCTTTCCCGTGCTGCCCGGGGTGTTCATGCTCGAGGCCCTCACGCAGGCGGCCCGCGAACTGCTCAAGGACCGCGGCCAGCGGCTGGTGCTCGGGCAGGTGAGGGCGCTGCGCTACGGCAGTTTCGTGCGCCCGGGCGAGGCCCTGAAGGTCGAGGTGACCCTGGACAAGTCCAACGAGGACGGGAGTTTCACGATGAAGGGTCAGGCAAGCGTCGTGCGGGTCGACGGTTCGGGCGAGACAGCCGTGAGCGGACGCTTTACAATGCGTCCCGCTCGCATCCCAGCCACGGCAGCCGCCGGGGCGTGAAGCGGGCCCCCGGCCCAGGGAACGGGCCGCGGTACCCCGAACGGAGATCCCAGTGGCATTCAATCGTCAGCAGATCGAGGAAGGCGTCAGCGAGGTCCTGCAGGAGGCGCTCGGCGTCGACGCCGAGGATGTGAAGCCCGGGGCCACGCTCACGGGCGACCTTGGCGCCGAGAGCATCGACTTCCTGGATATCCAGTTCCGCATGGAAAAGCGCTTCTCCACCCCCGAGAGGCCCTTCAAGATCGAGCAGGGCGAGCTCTTCCCCGAGAACATGCTGCAGGATCCGGCCATGGTGCAGAACGGCAAGGTGACCGATGCCGGCATGGCGCTGCTGCGCCAGAAGCTGCCGCACATCGATTTCAGCACGTTCGACGGTGATCGCAACGTGAAGAGCCTCAGTGAGGTCTTCACGGTGAAGAGCCTGTGCGACTTCCTCGAGCGCAAGCTCGCCAAGTGAGCCCGTTCGGCGCCGCGTGCGCCGCAAGGACCCCACGATGCGCTGGATGTGGATCGACACCGTGGTTGCCTACGAGCCCGGCCGCCGCATGGTGGCCGTGAAGAACGTCTCGCTTGCCGAGGAGCACCTGCACGACCACTTTCCGGATCAGCCGGTCATGCCAGCAAGCCTGATGGTGGAGGGCATGGCCCAGACCGCAGGCATCCTGGTGGGCAGCACGCGCGGCTTCAAGGAGAAGGTGATCCTTGCGAAGATCGGCAATGTCACGCTGGATCGCGAGGTGGTGCCTGGCCAGTGCATCCGCTACGACGCGGTCATCGAGCGCATGGACGACGCCGGCGCCAGCACGCGCGGCACCATCGAGTGCCTCGATCACCGAACGGGCGTGTGGGAACGCATCGGTAGCACCGAGATCGTCTTCAGTCACATCGACCAGAACCGCAGTGGCCTGGCGTTCCCCGAGGAGAACTTCGTCTTCGGCGAGAACTTCCGGACCCTGCTTCGGGGTGCGGGTCTGGACCGGTTCATGGCCGAGGCGAAGGCCTGATCGGCAGTCTGCGACCGAGCCGCTGGAACCGAAAAAACGAGATGCCCCGCTTCGAGGAGGCACCGTCGAAGCGGGGCTTCTGCAGGGGTCGCCGCGGTGTCGGCCGCGGACTCCTGCAACATGCCTTGCGCCGGCGAATCGGCAATGGTCTTGCGTCGAATTCGGCTACCTTCCACAGGTCGCGGGAGCCATAACGAAGAGCAGCCCCCATGTCCCACCTGGCCATCTACACCGGCAGCTTCGATCCCATCACCCTTGGGCACCTGGACGTGCTCGACCGCAGCCGCGCGCTGTTCGACGAGGTGATCCTGGCGATCGGCATCAATCCGAACAAGCCGCCGCTGTTCTCGATCGAGGAGCGCAAGCGCCATGCCGAGACGCTGGTCGCCCGCCTGCTCCGGGAACGGCCGCAGGGGGCCAAGGTCCGGGTCGAGGCTTATCAGGGGCTGACCATCGATTTCGCGCGAAAAGTGGGTGCGGCGGCCATCGTCCGGGGCATCCGGAACGTGACCGACCTGGCCAGCGAGTGCCAGCTGGCCATCACCAACCGTCAGGTGGCAGGGGTGGAGACGGTCTTCATCGTGACGGGCGAGAACTTCGCCTACGTCTCGAGCAGCCTGATCAAGCAGATCGCCGCCTTTGGAGGCGACCTGAAGCGCCTGGACACCCTCGTGCCGCCCGAAGTCATCACCGCCCTCGAGGAGAAGCGGAAGGACCCGCGAAATCCGCTGGGATGCATGGCGATCGACGGGGCGGCGGACTGAACCATGGCTGTGCGCACACGTGTCATCTCGATCGGCGCCATGAGCGCCCATCCCAGTTGGGGCGAGAAGGGCGACGTGCGCCCCGCCCACGCCACCACCACACTGATCGAGTCGGGCAAGGCGTTGATCCTGGTCGATCCCTCGCTGCCCGCCCAGGCGCTGATCCCGCGCCTGGCCGAGCGCAGCGGCAAGGCGCCAAAGGACATCACGCATGTGTTCCTGACCGGCTTTCATCCGATGCGGCGTCGGGGACTCGCGGCATTTCCGCAGGCCACCGTGCTGGCCAGCGCGGCCGAGATCGCGGGCGTGCGCGTGCAGCTTCGCGAAAGGCTCGAGCAGGCCCGTCAGCACGAGGATCCGGAGATCGCCAAGCTGCTGCGCGAGGAGCTCGCCGCGATCGAGTCGTGCGAGGAGGCGCCCGACCGCCTCGCCGAGGGGGTGGACCTGTTTCCGCTTCCGGGCGTCTCGCCGGGAAGCGCCGGCCTCCTGATTCCTTCACCGGCCTCCACGCTGCTGGTGGCAGGGGACGCAGTGGCCACCGTCGAGCATCTCGAAGAGGGCAAGGTGATCGCGCCGTGCTTTGACGTGCAGCAGGCCCGCGAGAGCCTGTCCGAGGCCATCGAGATCGCCGACCTGATCGTTCCCGGCCGCGACAATCTGTGCGCGAACCCGGTCCGGCGCTTCTGAGCCGCGACCCAAG
>JBIIOC010000121.1:0-5426 GCA_044337135.1 Phycisphaerales bacterium
GCGGGAACCGCCGAAGGTGCGCCCATGGATCGCACCTCCAGCTCGATCGATTCGGCATCGGCCGCCTTCTGGATCGCCTGCGCAAGTTCGCGCCAGTTGTGCACGGGGGCGCCCTGGACCGACTGGATCGCGGCGAGCGGCCCCAGTTCGAGCGAGGCTGCAGGCGTCGTCGTGGCGGCGCTCTTCACGAGGGTGCGGTCGATGGGTCGCGCCATCAGCATGCATTCCAGCGCCGGTGCGACGAGAACGTCGAGGCGACCCTCCGCGTCGACCTTCGCGAGCACCGTGGACATCCTGCCCTCGCGCAGGATCGAGAGATTCACCTCGGCGCTCGGCTTCGCCCGGACCGCGTCGCGGAACTGCTCGATGCGGGGCCCACGAAGGTCATCGATCGCGAGCACCACGTCGCCGGGCTGCAACAGCCCCTGGTTCGGCGAACCGTTGCGGATCCAGTCGATGCGCGTGAGGGGTGAGAGACCCAGCAGCGAGAACTCCTGCACACCGGCCTCGTCGGCGGGCTGGACCCGGGGCAGCATCGGCTCCGGCAGCAGCGTGGCGGACCGCTCCAGCCCATCGGGGCTCCTCCAGGTGGTCTGCACCGGTCGGCCGCGCGAGGTCGCGCAGGCGGCCGAAAGCGCATCGGCGCCAGCGCATGCGGCGCCCTGCGTCGCGGAGAGTCGCCAGCCACCGCCCACGCCCGCTGCGGAAAGGCCGGACCGCGCGAGCATGTACTGCGCCATCGGATCCTCCAGGGCCTCCGGAGAGAGCGTGGGATCGCGGGCGGGGCTGATCAGGATCGAGCGCAGGCGCGCGAGGGGATCGTCGGCCGGTTCCGCCGTGAAGCGCAGCGGCTTGTCCACGCCCGGACGCGCGACCTCCAGCGTGACCGACTGGCCCGGCTTGCTCATGGCGACGGCGATCTGCACGTCGGCGAAGGTGGAAACGGGAGCGCCATCGACGCGCTCGATGCGGTCACCAGGCAGAAGGCCGTCGGGGCCGTCCTGCTGCGAGCGCGCAGTGGCCGCCGGGCCGTTCGGGGCGACCTGTCCGACGGTGGGGCTCTCGAATCGAACGCCCACCATGAACGCCGCGATGTACAGCAGCAGCGCCAGGATCACGTTCATCACCACGCCGGCGCTGACCACCACCATGCGCTTCCAGACGGGTCGGGAGGGATAGGAATCCGGATCGCCGGCGCGATCGATCGCGACGAGATCCTCCTGGCCCTTCATGCGGACGAATCCGCCGAGCGGCAGCACGCGCAGGCTGTACTCGGTCTCGCCGACCCCCGCAGCCTCGAGTCGCTGCATCGTCACCGCCTCGGGGGGGCAGCCGAATCGGCGCTCCATCTCGCGCGCCGTGCTTCCAGCGCGAAAGCCGATGCCCCGACGCCATGCGACCACCGTGGGGCCCATTCCGATGGCGAAGTCCTCGACCCGGATGCCGGCCCAGCGCGCCGCCAGGAAGTGGCCGAGCTCGTGCACCGCGATGAGCAGCCCGAACCCGAGCACGATCAGCAGGATGTTGGAACCGTCGCCGAGGAGCTGCATGGTGTGGCCTCCCGAGGAGGAGCACCAAGTCTAGGTTCGTGCGATCGTGTCCGTGCGGGTCGCCGCAAACTGGCGCGCCTGTCGGTCCGCCGACTCCGCGTCCTCGATCGAGCGGATCGGTCGATCCGGCAGCTCCGCGAGCGCCTCCTGCACGACCTTCGCGATGTGGCCGAAGGGGATCTGGCCGGCCAGGAAGGCGTGCACCGCGACCTCGTTGGCCGCGTTCAGCGTGGCTCCGGCGCTTCCGCCGCGGCGGATCACCTCGTGTGCCAGGCGCACGGCGGGGAATCGCGCGTGATCCACCTGCTCGAAGTCGAGTTGCCGCAGCGTGGTCCAGTCGAGCCGTCGAGCGACCCCCGTGTGCCGCTCGGGCCAGGTGAGCGCCATCTGGATGGGCAGCTTCATGTCGGGCGGCGAGAGTTGCGCGATCACGCTGCCGTCACGGAACTCCGCGAACCCGTGCACGACGCTCTGCGGGTGCACGATCGCCTCGATGCGCTCGGCGGGAAGCCCGAACAGCCAATGCGCCTCGATGAGCTCGAGCGCCTTGTTCATCAGCGTGGCGCTGTCGATGGTGATCTTGCGGCCCATCTGCCAGGTCGGGTGGCGCAGCGCCTCGGCCGGCGTGGCGGCGGCGGTTCGGTCCGCAGGCCAGGTGCGGAACGGGCCGCCGCTGGCGGTGATGACGACGCGCTCAAGCTCCTCCACGCGACCCGAGCGGATGCACTGCGCCAGCGCGCTGTGCTCGGAGTCGATCGGGAAGAGCTGCACGCCCCTGGCGGCCACGCGCGACATGACCAGGTCTCCCGCCGCGACGAGCGTCTCCTTGTTGGCGAGCGCGATGTCGCATCCGAGTTCGATCGCGCGCAGCGCGCTGGCCAGTCCGGCGAAGCCGACCATCGCCGCGACGAGCAGGTCGCCCGGTCGCGCGAGATCCTCGACCAGTCGAAGCGCGGCATCCGCCCCGGTGCGGGCATGCAGCGACGATGGAAGCGAGCGAGCGGCATCGGCATCGGCGATCGCGACCTCGCGAACGCCAAGCGCCTGCGCCTGCTCCGCCAGGAGCGCCGCGTTCGATCCGGCCGCAAGGCCGATCACCTCGAAGGCCACGCCCTCGGAACGGAGATGCCGGAGCACCTCCACGGTGCTGACGCCGATGCTCCCGGTGCTGCCGAGCAGGATCAGGCGCCGCGTGGCCACGGTTCAGCCGTCCTTCTTCATCGCGTCACGAGCGGCGCCGGGCGTGAGCTGACGCTTGCCGAGTCCGAAGATCGATCGGAAGGTGAACTTCGGCTTGGAGGCATCGCCTGCGGATGGAGCCGGCGCGGCCGGCGATCCGCCGGACGAGCCACTCGAGCCGCCGGAGTTCGAGGCGGACGAGCCGCCCGAATCCGAGGATCCGGAGCCGCCGCCATCGCCACCCTCGCGACGATCGCGTCCACGTCCACCGCGACGACGACGCCGACGACCGCGGCGCTCGCCGCCTTCGTTGTCGTGGCCTTCGCCGCCAGAGCCTTCCACGTTGCCTTCAGCCGATCCCTCGGCAGCGGGAGCGCCTTCGCCCGATCCGCCTTCGGTGTTCGGCGCGCCTTCGGCGCCCGGTGCACCGTCGCCACGCTCGCGATTGCGTCCGCGTCCACCGCGACGGCGTCGTCGACGGCGGCGGCCACCTTCACCGCCGTCGCCACCTTCGCCTGCAGGCGCGCCGTCGCCACCCTCACCGGCGGGGGCGCCATCGTCCGAAGTTTCATCGCCAGCCGTGTCGGCCGATCCTTCGCCGCCTGCGGTCGGCGTCTCGCCCGACTCACGGTGACGATCACGTCCGCGACGGCGTCGTCGACGGCGGCCGCGCCGCTCGGAACCCTCGCCATCGCCGGATTCCGCTCCCTCGTCCGTGGTTTCGCTCTCGCCCTCGGGCACGTTCTCGCCGGCGGCGCGACGCTCGGCGTCGCGCGCCTTGCGCTCGGCTTCCTTGGCGGCACGCTCCTGGGATTCCTTGCGGCGCAGCGCCTCGATCACGCTGGGCTCGTCGTCGGCCACCTCGGGCAGGTCGTCAAAGGCGCCCGAGAGCAGCATGGCGGTCGCGTCGGCGGGCTGCGCCTTCTTCCGACGGCGGCGGCGACGACGCGGCTCGGACGCCTCGCCAGCCTCGTAGGCCTGGTCGACGGTCTCCTCGGGCGGTTCCTCGGGCAGCTCATCCAGACGCGGCAGCGACGGGGTTGGCAGTCGCTCGATCTCCACGTCGGCGCCACGATCGTCGTACGCGTAGAGATCGACGCGGTCACCCGCGATCGCCTCGCTGATGCGGACGTCGACGCGCTTGCCGGTCTCGCGCTCGATGTCGAAGATCTGGTCGCGGCGGCTCGAGAGCAGCACGCTGGCCACGCGCACGCTGCACACCATCTCCACTCGGTGCACGCGGTCGCTGCCGAACAGCGTCATCACGCGGCGCAGGGACTCGCCCGCGGTGCTGTCCGGAATGCGCACCTCGCCGCCACCGGCGCAGTGCGGGCACTCGGCGAAGTGGGCCTTGCGCACGCTTGGGCGCATGCGCTGGCGCGTGAGCTCGACCAGGCCGAACTCGCTGATGCGCGCCACGGTGGTCTTGGCGCGGTCCTTCCGCAGGTTCTGCTGGAAGCGCTCCTCGATCTCGCGTCGATGGCGCTGGCTGCGCATGTCGATGAGATCGCAGACCACCAGGCCGCCCATGTCGCGCAGGCGCAGCTGACGGCAGATCTCGTCGACCGCCTCCTTGTTGGTCTCGAAGGCGTTGGTCTCGCTGTCGCGCGCGCTGCGGCTCTTGCCGCTGTTCACGTCGATGGCCACGAGCGCCTCGGTCTGGTCGAACACCAGGGCGCCACCCGAGGGCAGCGGCACGGTGCGCTGGTAGATGTCGCTGATCTGCCGCTCCAGGTCGAAGGCGGTGAAGATCGGGGCGGGCTTGCCGTAGAACAGCACGCGCGGCGCGTCCTTCGGGAAGACCACGTCGAGGAACGCCGTGACGCGGTTCCACGCGCTCACGCTGTCCACCACGATGTCGCTCACGGTGTCGTCGACCATCTCGCGCACGGTGCGCAGCAGCACGTCGCTCTCGGTGTAGAGCTCGGCGGGCGCGCCCACGCTGTCGATGCGCTTCCTCATCGCCTCCCAGAGGCGCGTGAGATACGCGGCATCGCGCTGCAGTTCGGTGCGGCTGCGATCGAATCCCGCGGTGCGCAGGATGAAGCCGCAGCCATCCGGCAGCTCGAGCGAGTCCAGGATGCGGCGCATCTCGCGGCGCTGCGTCTCGTCCTCGACCTTGCGGCTCACGCCGACCTTGTCCATGTCCGGCATCATCACGAGCAGGCGGCCCGGGATGCTGAGGTAGCTGGTGACGGTGGGGCCCTTGGTGCCGATGCCCTGCTTGATCACCTGCACGAGGACTTCCTGGCCCTTCTTCAGGCACTCCTGGATGGGCGGGCGCTCGCGGCGGGGGATCTTGTGACCCACGCGCTCGGCCTTGTCGCCGCCCGGGAAGTACTTCGGGTGCACGTCGCTGATGTGCAGGAAGCCGTTCTGGCCCTCGCCGAAGTCGATGAAGGCGGCCTGGATGGCGGCCTCGACGTTCGTGACGCGGCCCTTGTAGATGTTGCCCACGTTCGTCGCGGCGCCCGCGCGCTCGGCGAAGTAGCTCTCGAGCTTGCGGCCGCGGGCGAAGGCGATGCGGCACTCGTCGCCGATCGCGTCGTTCACGACCATCACGGTGTCGCGCGGTCGCTTGACCACCTTCACCGGCTTGCCGGCGGCGGCGCCCTCGGTGCCGGAAGCCTCGCCCTCGGCGGTCGAGGCGCTCTCCATCAGGAACTCGCTCACGCCCTCGTCGCTGTCGGCCTCGTC
>JBIIOC010000042.1:0-17158 GCA_044337135.1 Phycisphaerales bacterium
GACCGCGCCTGCCGGCATGGATCGCCACGCCGGTCGAACGCGCCGGGCGGATGTCGTTCACCGTCTACCTGCTCGAGTCGGTCGCCTGCACCGCGCTTGCCTCGTGGTGGGGACTCGCGTGGTTCGGGTCGCTCGACGACGCTCAGGCCGCCGTGGTCGCGCTCTGCGTGTGGATCGTGCTCGTGATCTTCGCCACGGCGTGGCTCGCGGTCCTGCCGATCGGGCCCTTCGAGTGGGCGTGGCGGCGCGTGACGTATGCCTTCATGTGAATCCGGCGTTCCATGACGCGGTCGAGGTTCCGGCTCCGTGCTCCGGAACCCGATGGTGTCCACGGCACCGTCGAACCTTGGGCTGCATGGCGTGGAGTTCGTGATCTGAAGACGGACGAGACCGCCGCCACGTCGCAGGCAGGCGCCGACGATCCGTTCGACCCCATGATCCCGGCGATTCGGCAGGGATCCCTGCATCCCGGGCCTGAGCGCCGCGAACTCACGGGCGTGACCGGTTTCGCGATCGGCACGCAGGTTCACCGGCTGCAGCTGGCGAAGCCGTGAGCCTTGAGCGAGTCATGCCTCGAGTTGCGCCTTGAACTGCGCGATCCGCGCGCGTTCGGCCGACATGCGCATGCCGAAGATCGCGCCAACGATCCCGACCGCAGTTCCTCCCACGCCGCCCACCACGCCCCACCATCCACCAAGATTCGGGAACCACACGGCGAGTGCGAGCGTGGTCGCGATCACGAGCGGGCCGGCGACGCCGTTGAGCCAGAACATGCCGAGCACGCGACTGCGACGCTGCTTCGCGTAGAGCTCGCCAAGTTCGCGCGACCCGGCCGCATCCATCGGCTCGGGTTCGGTGCACAGCGATCGCAGCATGAAAGGCTGCCAGAGCAGGCCGATCGGCCCAAGGCATGAGAGGCCGAGGAACAGGAGCCACTGCACGCGCTGTGCGGTTGCGGTGGCAGCGTCACCTGTCTCCATCGATTCAATTGGGAACGGCATGAGGCCACGCGAGGCGATCGCCGCGACGCCGACCACATTCAGCGCGATGGAAAGGTTCCACATCCATCGCGTCACGGGACTCTGTCGCTCGCGGTTCACCAGCGAGGCCGTGCGCACCACGCCGGAGCCGCCGCTCGCCTCCTGCATCTCGAGACCCCATGCGGGATTCTTGGCTCGCATCACCGGCATGGCCAGACCGAACCAGAGTGGGAAGAACAGTGGCCACGACAGGAACGTCATCCAGTGGTAGCCGGGCAGCCGCACGCCGATGAAGGTCGAAGCGCCCCAGAAGATCAAGGCAACACCAGTGCCGAGGACCAGATGCAAGATGCGTCTTTGCACTTCAGCCTGCGCCGCCGCATCGCCTGCACGGTTCGGGAGGAGTGCTGCCAGGGCAAGCGGGAGCACGATCATGAGGACCGGAACGAAGATGATCGGGATCATGTCGAAGGAGACGTCTGGCTCATGCATGGCGGGGGTCTCGTGTGGATCGATGGGATGGGGTTTCGCTTGGGTGGGCAGGTTGGATCACGAAGCGCTCCAGAGGCGCGCGAGTTGCCGGTTCACGATCGCCTCGACGGCCTCACGAGCCAGGCCCGCGATCTTGGCGTCCGTCAGCGCCGTCGCGATGCCTGCCTCGATGCGCTTGCGCTCGTCGGCCTTCGGGCCGGAAGGGCGCTCGACCGTGGCGATCACCACCGTGCCGCGGCCGCGCGCGGAAGCGAGCAATCCATCATCCGTGAGTTCGCGGTAGGCCCGAGCGACCGTGTTCAGATTGATGCCCAGATCCGCGGCCAGTTGCCGGACGGGGGGCAGTTCGTCGCCCTTGGCCAGCGTCCCGGCGGCGATCAGGCCGCGCAGGCCGGACACCAGCTGGTCGTGGATCGGCAACGGGCTGGCGAGCGAGATCGAGAGCATGGCGTGAATTGTATCATACACTGCGACAATAGCAAGGGTGGCTCGGGCGCTGGCGGTGAAGCGAGTGTTCGGTGGGGTGGGAGGGCTTCGTCGGGTCACGCAACGGCTGCAATGCTGCATCCCGCTGCGCCCGCGGGCGAACCCCGCTGCATGGCGACCCCACAGCCGAATCAGCGAACCGTGATCGTGACCGGCGCCACCGGCTACATCGGCGGGCGGCTCGTGCCGCGTCTGCTCGCCGCCGGATTCCGCGTTCGATGCCTGGTGCGCGAGCCGCGAAAGCTGGATGCCCGGGCCTGGCGACACCACCCTGCGGTGTCGGTGCACAAGGTCGATCTTGGCGATGCCGCGGCCGTCGCGGATGTCATGCGCGGGGCCGAGGCCGCGTACTACCTGGTGCATTCGATGATCGTGCATGGGCCTGCCTATCAGCAGGCCGATCTCGACCTGGCCCGCAGCTTCGCGCGTGCGGCACAGCAGGCGGGCGTGGGCCGCATCATCTATCTCGGCGGTCTTGGCGAGATGGGGCCACGCCTCAGCAAGCACCTGACTTCGCGCCGGGAGGTGGAGGGCGCGCTGCAATCATCCGGCGTGCCGGTCACGGTGTTGCGCGCTGCAATGATCATCGGCTCGGGCTCCGCGAGTTTCGAGATCCTGCGGTACCTGGTCGAGCACCTGCCCGTCATGATCACGCCGCGGTGGGTGAGCACGCTGTCCCAGCCGATCGCCGTACGGAACGTGCTGCATGACCTGGTGGCATGCCTCGATGTGCCCCAGACCGTGGGGCGCACGATCGACATCGGCGGCCCGGAGGTGCTCTCGTACCTTGAGTTGATGCGCATCATGGCTGATGCGCGTGGGCTGCCACGACGGCTGGTGCTTCCCGTGCCCGTGCTCACGCCGCGCCTGAGTTCGCTCTGGATCCACCTGGTCACGCCGGTGCCGCACACGATCGCGCGGCCGCTCGCCGAGGGCTTGCGCAACCGCACCGTCTGCCGCAACGACGACGCGGTCCGGTTGATGCCGCAGCATCTGCTCACCATGCGCGAGGCGATCGACGCGGCGCTGGGCCGCCGCGCCGAGGACGAGGTCGAGACCGCCTGGAGCGACGCGGGCGCGATTCCCGGCGATCCGGACTGGGCCGGCGGCACCACCTTCACGGATCACCGCGAGATGCCGGTGCAGGCCGATGCTGGCACGGTGTTCGCCACGGCGGCGGCCATCGGTGGCGACACCGGCTGGTACGGCGGCAACTGGCTGTGGCAGCTGCGTGGTCTGCTCGACAAGCTGGTGGGCGGGCCAGGCCTTCGACGCGGGCGCCGCGATCAGCAGCACCTCGAAGTGGGTGATGCGCTCGACTTCTGGCGGGTGATCGATGTGCAGCCGGGCCGCAGCTTCGAGTTGCGCGCCGAGATGCGGCTGCCGGGCGTTGCCACGCTCACGGTCGCCGTCGAGCCCGCCGCTTCAGGGTGCACGCTCGGACTGACCGCGCGCTTCAAGCCGCGCGGGCTGCTTGGCATCCTGTACTGGTATTCGGTGCTTCCCCTGCATGGCATCGTGTTCGCCGGCATGCTTCGGGGCCTGAAGCGGGCTGCGGAGCGGGCTGCGCGCTCACCCTGACCCGATCACCGCCTCCACCTCGATCTCGATCTTCATGCGCGCATCGGCCAGGCGCGCCTCGAACATGGTGGCGGCGGGGCATGCGGCCAAGGTAGCGGCTGGAACCCTTCGATGACTCGGCAACTTGCGTGTTCTGCTGCAATGTGCTCCTGGTGATAGCGTTCGCGATCACATGCGCCAGCCATCGCCATCCTGGGGTTGTTTGCTGCTGCTGATGCTGATCTGCGTCTGCCGGACCAGCCTCGCTGCAGGCGAGCAGGTGCGGGGCGCCGACACCGTCACCTTCCCGGTGAAGGGCCAGGAGCGCCGCGCGATCATCGTGAACGCGCCCGAAGGCGCCAGCAGGCGCGCCGCCGTGATCGTGCTGCATGGCGGCATGGGCAGCGCCGAGCAGATGCGGCTGACATCGGGATTTGATGCGGTGGCCAAGGCGAACGGCTTCATGACGGTGTATGCGGAAGGCACCGATTTCGGCGAGGGTCGTCACGCCTGGAACACCGGCTATCTGCTGCGTCGGCAGGTGCGGGACGCGGACGACATCGCCTACTTCGATGCGCTGATCGATCGGCTGATCGCGCAGCATGGCGCCGACGCCTCGCGCATCTTCATGACCGGCGGCTCGAACGGCGGGATGATGACCTACGTGTACGCGGTCGCGCGGCCGGAGCGACTGGCCGCGGTGGCGCCGGTGGTGGCCAGCATGTTCAGCTTCGACATCGTGCCGAAAGTGCCGCTGCCGATCCTGATCATCAACGGTGCCAAGGACGACGAGGTGCCGCTTGCGGGCGGCATGAGCGAGAACCCGCTGGTGCGCGGTGCGCAGAGCGCGCCGTACAAGCCGGTGCGCGAGGTGGTCGACTTCTGGGTGAAGGCCAATCACTCGCGGCCGCAGGGCACGAAGGTGGTTGATGGCACCGTGACCACGGTCACGCATGCCGCGGAGGCTGGCGGCGCCATCACCGAGTTCGTGCTCGACAGCGCCGGCGGGCACGGCTGGCCCGGCACCCGCGCGCGCCGTGCGGGAAACGAGCCGATCATGGCGTTCAAGGGGGCGGAGCGCGTGTGGAAGTTCTTCGCGGACAAGTCGCGGGCGAGTGGGGGTGGTGGCGCGAAGGCCACCGATCCGGCCAGCGCGCCGAGCGATCGATCTTCGCGGGGAAGGTCAGCCTCTGCGGCAACATCGGCCAAGGCGGCGCCGCTGCAGGTGCAGGTGATCGAGTTTGCCGATCTGGCCAGCGGTGCGCGCAAGGTTCCCATCAAGGTGCACGTTCCGGCCTCTGGCGGCCCTTTCCCCGTGGTCGTGATCAGCCACGGCGCGGGCGGAGACTGGGACACGCACTTCGCGCAGGCGCAGGATCTGGCCGCGCATGGCTACACGGTGCTGTGTCTGGAGCACATCGGAAGCAACCGGGCCCGCTTGACGAAGGGGTGGCGCCCCATGAAGAACCTCGACGCGATGATCCGCGATGCCGACGAGGTGCTGGCGCGCCCGAAGGATGTCAGTTTCGCGATCGATCAGGCGCAGCGATGGAACGCCTCGCACGAGGTGCTCAAGGGCAAGTTCGACCTGGGCCGCGTGGGGGTGATGGGCCACTCCTTCGGCGCCTTCACCACGATGGTGGTGTGCGGCATGCGCCCGGCGCTCGATTGGCTGGTGCCGCCCGTGCCTCCCGGAAAGGGGCTCGGCCCTGACCTTCGAGATTCGCGCGTGAAGTGTGGCGTGGCCCTGTCGCCGCAGGGTGTGGGCGAGCCGTTCTTCATCACCGAGAGCTTCGGTTCGCTGCAGGTGCCGCTGCTTGGCATCTCGGGCACCAAGGATGACCAGCAGGCTGGACAGCCCGCCTGGAACCGCAAGGATGCCTTCGCACTCTGGCCTCGCGGCAAGAGCCAGTTCGTGTGGCTGGCCAACGCGAAGCACCTGGATTTCACAGATTCGACTGGCACGGATCGACGCGAGTTGCCCTCGGCGACCCGGGGCGATGTGCAGCCCATCACGCGCGCAGCCACGCGGGCCTTTCTGGACCTGCACCTGAATGGCAAGGCAGACGCAGCCGGGCCGCTGTCCGTCGAGGGACTCAAGCCGTACCTGCGCGGTCCGATTGACAAGGTGGAAGTCCTGTCGAAGTGATTCCGCTCTATCGGCGTGGCCGAGAAGCGCGAAGTCGTGGTTGCTCCCTTCCTGCAGGCTGCCGCAGCTAAGTCCGAGATTCGATCGTGCATCATGATCGATCGCATCCTCGGCTCACCCGGGCACAAATTCTCTGGTCAGCGTGCGGGCAAGCTGCTGTCGCATCCCACGATGTCCTCGGCGATCGTCATCGTGGCGTAGTCGAAGCCCGTGGTACCCGATACCAGCACGCGGTCGCCCACCACCACGGCGCGCGAGCAGCCGATCTGCTGCTCGAAGGTCGAGCCTGACGAGATGAGGCGGCGAGGCATGCGGGTACGGTAGCACTAGGATGCGCGCATGCGCGGGCTCTCAAGCCTCTGCCTGATCATGCTGCTGCACGGCTGCGTGAAGCCGTCTCCGCCAAGGCCACCCGGCATGGTGTGGATTCCCGGCGGCGAGTTCACGATGGGGGGCGACGATCCGCTTTCCCGCCGCGACGAGCGGCCGCTGCATCGCGTGCGCGTGCATGCCTTCTGGATGGACGCGACCGAGGTCACCAACGCGCAGTTCGAGGCATTCGTGCAGGCGACCGGCTACCGCACCGTTGCCGAGCGTCCGATCGACTGGGAGGCCATGAGGAAACAGCTGCCACCCGGCACGCCAAGGCCTGACGAGAGTCGACTGCAGCCTGGGGCGCTCGTGTTCACGCCGCCGGATGAGACGGTGGACCTGTCGCAGTTCGATCGCTGGTGGAGTTGGGTGCCGGGCGCGGACTGGCGGCATCCGCGCGGCCAGGGAAGTTCGATCGCGGGTCGAGAAAGCGAGCCCGTGGTTCAGGTGAGCCTGGAAGACGCGCAGGCCTACGCGAAGTGGGCGGGCAAGCGGCTTCCCACCGAGGCCGAATGGGAGTTCGCCGCACGCGGGGGCCTGAATCGCAAGGTGAACGTGTGGGGCGCCGCGCCGATCGACGCCACGCGCGCGAACACATGGCAGGGTGAGTTCCCGAATCACAACACCGCTGAAGACGGATTTGCGCTGGTCGCACCGGTTGGAAGATTCCCCGCCAACGGATACGGCCTGTGTGACATGGCAGGCAACGTGTGGGAGTGGTGCGGCGACCGCTATCGCCCCGATGCCTACACGGTGCTCGTGCAGGCTGCGAGGGGAGCCACGATCGAGAACCCGCTGGGACCCGAAGCCGAGCCCGGCATGCCCGAGACGTTCGTGGTTCGCGGCGGTTCCTTCCTGTGCAATGACGCCTACTGCGCCAGCTATCGCCCAAGCGCCCGCATGAGCCAGACCGCCGACACCGCCACGCAGCACATCGGGTTCCGCTGCGTGATGGATGCGCAGCAGGGCGCGCAGGCAACGAAGTGACGCCGCGCGCACGCCTGCGCGCTAGGCTTCCTGCTGCATGGCGCTTTCCGATGCGATCGATCTTCGGGCCCGCGTGAATGCGAGCACCTCGGGGCGTGTGGCCGTGCGGCTGGCCGCCGCGGTCGATGCGGAGCGCGCGGTCGCCCCAGCCGTGGCGGTGTTCGATCGTGATGGTGCGGTGGTGGTCGACTCGCCCGAGGCGATCGGCGTCGTGGCCGGCGAGGTGATCGATCATTCATCTCACGTGGCGCTGCCACCGCTCGTGAATGCGCATGCGCATCTCGATCTCACGGGAATCGATCCAATTCCCCATGACGGCACCTTCGCCGACTGGGCAGGCCAGGTGCGTGCGCGCCGTGCCACCACCCCGGAGGCCATCGCCGCAGCCGTGCGGGAGGGCGTGCGCAGGTCCGTTGCCGGTGGAACCGGCTTCATCGGCGACATCGCCGGGGGATTCGGCATCGCCGCGCTCGAGGCGCTGCGTGATGTGGCGCCTTCGGCGGGGCTGCAGGGCATCGGTTACGTGGAGGTGTTCGGCATCGGAAAGTCCTCCTCGCGTGGCGTTGAGTTCCTGAGGGGACTGCGGGCGCGGATCGTCGATGAACGCGGCGGCATCCGTCTGGGCGTGAGCCCGCACGCGCCCTATTCCTGCGACGACGCCGTCTACGCCGCTGCAGCCGAACTTGGCCTGCCGATCGCCACCCACCTTGCGGAGACTCTTGACGAGGATCGCTTTGTGCGTGATGGATCGGGACCCTTCGCGGATCTCCTGAAATCGGTCGATGCGTGGACCCCCGATTTGAAGGGCTGGGGCAGGGGGCCGGTGGAGCGCGTCCAGCCCTTGCTGCAGGGTCGGGGTGCTGCGCTGGTGCACCTGAACTACCTCGATGAGACAGGCGTTCAGCTGCTCGCACGGGAAATTGGCGTGGCTCGCCCCAACGTTCCCGTGTATTGCCCGCGTGCCAGCGCCTTCTTTCGACATCCGGTGCCGGGACACGCATCGCACCGTTATCGCGAGCTGCTTGCGACCGGCCTTCCGGTCGCGCTGGGCACGGACAGTGCGCTGGTCATCGGTGATGCACCCACCATCTCCGTGCTTGATGAAATGCGGTTTCTCTGGCGGCGTGACCAGATCAACCCCGGACACCTCGTCGCGATGGCCACGGCGCACGGAGCGCGCGCGCTGGGCATGGACGTTTCGCGTGTGCGCCTGCCGGCGGTTGGGGCTCCGGGTTCGAAGTGCATGCTGCTGGTGCCCTGCGATGTGGCGCCATCCACTGGCACAACGGGCAGTCCGGGCGACCGTGCGACCAAGGCGATTCGGAGTGCGCTCTCCGGCCAGCAGCCAAGTCACTGGCTGTGGCGCCCCGGCACGGGGTGAAATGTCCGAATCGTCGTAAATCGCGGAATCAGCGCTTCACCGCCGGCGTTGAGGTTGCAAAGAGGGGTATGCCGCGTCCCCAAGAAGCCTGCGAAGGAACCCCCGCGGTGAAGCGTGATGCACGACTCGGACTCGCGGTGGCATCGGCGGACCTGCAGCCGTTGGCGCTGGTGGTGGCACCCGATGCGGCCACGCGTGCATCGCTGGAATCCAAGGTGGCCGCGTTGGCGTGGACCAGGGAAATGCGCGGCCGATTCGCCTACGCAAGTGTCGCTGGCGCCGGGAATCTGAGGTTGACCGGTGGCAGCGGCCTGAAAAGCGGCGTGATCCTCATCGAGCCCGACCTCTTCGGCGTGCGTGGCGTGGTCGTGAAGGAGGTCGCCGCGGCGGACGTGGACGTGAAGCTCGCTGCCGCGATGCGGGACACGATCGCCGCCCACCAGCCTCCCGGCAAGTCGCGAGAGCAACTGCGCCGGTTGGCGCTGCAGCAGGGGACCTTCTTCGAGACCGGCATTCCGGTGAGCGGCAAGAAGGAGGCGGAGGATCGCGAGAAGTTCCGCAAGCAGATCGATACTGTGCGAAAGACCGGCTCGGTTTGAACGTCCTCAACTCCTGAATTTGGTGAAGTTGTGAAGCTGAGAGCCGATTGCACTGCGTGCACGGTGAGAAACCATGTGACTCTCGTGCCCTTCATTCCCACGCGCGCGCGGATCAATAATGTTGGAAAGAGGCTGCGTGCAAGCGGTTGGCTGGGACAAGATCGATCGCGACGGAGGCCTGAGTGTTTCATGCGCCTCATCAGGATTGTGTTCGCCCGCCGGTATCGCCCAGCAGCAGACGGTATCCGCGCCGTCCGCTTCGGAAGCCGGAATCTTTATTATTCGGGCGTGAACTTGTACGACTCGTAGTCTTGGCGCACAAGGCCCATGTCGATCTCCTTCTTGATCGAAAACAAGCCCAATGTGTCTGCGCGTCCCACGGTGTCAAGGTACTTCAGCACAGCGTGGTATTGCGGGCGGTTCCAGAAATCGTGAATGAGCACGCGGATATTGCGATTGTCGCGGCAAGCCATGATCAGCTGTAGTGTGCATGCAACTCTGAATCTGCCATCAATCAACGCTAAATCGATGAGTCTGCTGTCAATGGCCTGAAAGACTTCGGACGAATACCGCTCAAACAGGTTCCTGAATTCGTTTGAGGTTGGGTATCCCCAATCTCCTACTGGGCCAATACTCGGCTGAAAAATGCGCAGCCGCCTCCTTTCCGATAGTCGGACGAAGAGATACTTCCGTACGCATTCAACCCAGTCGGCACTTGATTCGACGGAATAGACCATGGCTTTCGACTTTTGGATTGCTCGGATGGTGCTGCCGCCCAATCCGAACTCGAGGTAGTGTCGAGAATCCTTGATTGCTTGGTCGAAGAGCTTTTTTTCTGCATTGGACATCACAAACGGATAGAGCACTGGATGAAGAGAAAGGCGATCCAGCTTTTGCAGCGCGGTTTTTAGAAAGGTTTTGAGATGCATTCTTCGGACATGGCTCGGGTTTTGGTGAAAGTGGTTGCACTGAACAGGTTGTGGTGCGGTGTCCGCGTTGGATTGTCGTGTGCTTTGCAAGGCATCACAGCCCCGTGATGAAGCGTACTGGTAAAAGGCGCGATCGGCGCTGTACTGTGTGCGATATGGCGTCGGCCAACTCCAAGGACCTGCGGTGGATGCTGAAGGAGCCCTGTGCTCCGAATGTAGTCATTCGATCGGCTGACGCAGCGGATGCTGCCTCGCCTGATTGAGCCCGCTGCGGCAGTGTGCGATCTTGAGGGTCGGGAGGCCTGCGATACGCCCGAGGTGATCGCCGAAGGCGATATTGGCTGCTGCTGTTCGGCGATGTTGGCGGCTCGGGGGGGGGGGTGGATGGCAGTGGGGCCGTGGATACGTGTTACCTCTGGAAGCCGCGCCTGATGTTGGATGACAGCTCCTGAGTGCGGCATTCGTGCGCTTGCGGGTTCCTGACCGAATCTTTGCACGTACCGGTTAGTCTCGCGACGCTTCAGGCGAGGCCAATTTGCTCATGCTTTCACCGTCAATCCAAATCACTCCTTATCGCCCGCGCGTTCTTTTTCTGTGCACCGGCAATTCATGCCGCAGCCAGATGGCCGAGGGGTTCGCCCGGGCGCGTTGGGAGGGGCGGATCGACTGCTTCTCTGCGGGAACACTGCCGCATGGCCTGAATCCGCTCGCCGTGCGCGCGATGGCTGAGGTGGGTGTGGACATCTCGGGACATCACTCCAAGCTTCCCGAGGAGGTTGGTGGCGCGTTTGATCTGGTCGTGACGGTGTGCGGGGCAGCCCATGAGCATTGTCCCGTGCTGCCAGGCGCGCGCGTGGTGCATGTCGGCTTTGATGATCCGCCGAAGCTTGCGGCTGGGTCGCGAAACGATGACGAGGCGATGCCGCACTACCGGCGCGTGCGCGACGAGATTCGGGTGTTCATCGAGCGGCTGCCGGAACTGGTGGATGGTGGATCGTCCGCCACGCTCACGGGCGGAAACGCGCGCGAACCGGCGAGCGACTGCCTGCCGCCAGGCTGCGCGCGGGTCGGTCGGCTCTCCTTCCTCGACCGTTGGCTCACGCTCTGGATCTTCATGGCCATGGGACTCGGCGTGACGATCGGCCGGTTGGTTCCCGGCGTGCAGGATGCCGCCGAGGCCGTGACGGTGGGCACCACGAACATTCCGATCGCGATCGGCCTGGTGCTGATGATGTTTCCGCCGCTGGCGAAGGTGCGCTACGAGGAACTGCCACGCATCTTCCGCGACTGGCGCGTGCTGGCGCTGTCGCTGGTGCAGAACTGGGTGGTGGGGCCGGTGCTCATGTTCGCGCTTGCGGCCGTGTTTCTGCACGACCGTCCGGAATACATGCAGGGTCTGGTGCTGGTGGGTCTGGCCCGCTGCATCGCGATGGTGCTGGTGTGGAACGACCTTGCCAAGGGCAGCGCCGAGTATGCGGCGGGCCTTGTGGCCTTCAACAGCGTGTTCCAGGTGCTGTTCTTCGGGGCCTACGCGTGGTTCTTCATGACCTGGCTTCCACCGCGCGTGGGGCTTGCGGGTGTGGAGGTTCAGGTCGGCATGGCGGAGATCTTTCGAAGCGTGCTCATCTATCTGGGGATTCCCTTCGCGGCGGGCATGCTCACGAGGCTCATGCTGCGCGGGGCGTGCGGCGATGCGTGGTACACCGCGAGCTTCCTGCCGCGCATCGCCCCGATCACGCTGGTTGCGCTGCTGTTCACGATCGTGGTGATGTTCAGCCTGCAGGGACAGCGCATCGTGGCGTCACCGCTGGACATCCTGCGCATCGCGATGCCGCTGGTTGCGTACTTCGTGATCATGTTCTTCGCGTCGTTCCTGCTGGCGCGCAAGGTGGGTGCCGAGTACGAGCGCGCCACCACGCTTGCGTTCACCGCCAGCGGCAACAACTTCGAGCTTGCGATCGCGGTGGCGATCTCGGTGTTCGGGCTGGCCTCGGGCACGGCCTTCGCCACGGTGATCGGGCCGCTGGTCGAGGTGCCGGTGCTGATCCTGCTGGTGGGGGCGGCGCTGCGGATGGGGCGAGGCGAGCAGGCGGGCTGAGGCCTCTCGCGAGGCAGGCGCGCATTGCGCTCGGCGGCGCAGGTCCCGGACTCGGGTTTTGCTGGCTTGCCGCACGGTTTCACCTTGCCGTGGATCGTGCCTGGTGTATATTTCTTTCATGCGATGTTTCTTCCCGCCATCGCACTTCTTGTGGCTGACGCTCATCCTGATGGTCGTGCTCGGCCCTGCAGGCTCGGCGCAGGGGCAGTCGTGGAGCAATCTGGGCGGCAACGGCCGCATGAACGGCCTCTCTCCGGTCGCGGGTCCTGACAGCGCCTCGGACCTCGCGTGGCAAGGTGGAGCCCCGAGCTTGATCGCCTGGCCCGTGATGTCGGAGGGTCGCCGCATCTTCACGGTGCGGCAGTCGGCTGAGGCGACCGCACCCGTGTCGCCCGATTCCACCATCCACGCGCTGGATGTCGAGACTGGCGTCACGCTCTGGACGCGAGACCTTCCGCGCGAGTCCGGTGACTGGACCGCCTGGATCGCCGGCGTGAGGAACGGAAGGGTCTACGCCAGCCGTTCAGGAAACGGCGGATCCGTGGCCGCGCCGCTGTACTGCCTGGATGCCGCCACCGGTGCCACGCTGTGGCATACCGCTGGCGGCAACGGCCTGCCCCGGGTGCTGATCACCGGAGGCCCCTATTCCGGTGCCGTGTTCGCCGAGGATGGAGACCTGATCATGCCGTCGGTGCGCACGCTCGACCGTTTCGACGCTCAGACTGGGCAGCGTCTCTGGAGTGCATCGCGGACCGAGCAGGTCGGCAACTCGGCTGGCGCGGTCATCGTGGGCAACGCCATCTACGTCGCCGATGCTGCATCGGGCATGCAGGTGGCGATCCGGAAGTTCGACGCCACGACGGGGCAGTTCCTCCACCGCGGGCCGCTGCTGACGGGAGGCCTGCTGCACACCGGGCCTCTGGTCGGCATCGACGGCCGCATCTACCTGCACCTGACCCGGAACGAGAGCCTCGACCACGACTTCCTGTACTCGTTCACCGACACCGGCACCGCCATCGTGCAGAATTGGCGCGCCTCCAGCGGTGGTGGCGGCGCCTTCTCGAGATGGGGGGTGGGTCCCGATGGCTCCATCTACACCATGTCATGGACCGGCACGCCGCACTGGAACAACCAGGGACGCCTGCAGCGACTGGATCCGAACACCGGCGCCGTGCTGGCGGAGTCGTCACTGATCACCGGCGACTCCATGCTGCTGCAGATGGTGGTGGATGCCCGGGGCGTGCTGTACGTGTCCAACGGCACCTCGGGTGGCATGGAGCAAGCCCGCCTGTACTCGTTCAATGCCGACCTGACCGAACGCTGGTCCGTGCCCATCTCAGGCAACTCGAATCTCGGCGGACCCTCGCTGTGCGAGGATGGCACGCTGCTGCTGGCAAGCTCGGGAACCGAGTTGCGCGCGTATCGGTCCACGCCGCGCTGCCCGGAGGACATCGACGGAACCGGCGAGGTCGATTCGGGCGATGTGGCGTTTGCGCTGCTCGACTACGGTCCATGCCCGCGATGCTCGAGCGACCTCGATGGCAGCGGGTATGTGGACTTCGGCGACATGGCGCTGATCCTGCTTGCCTTCGGACCCTGCAACTGACCTGGTTCGCGGCTTGATCGGTTCGTGCCGCGTCGCGGGCGGTTACGGCGATCGTTTCGGGCGCTCAACTCGCCTTCGAACTCTTCCAGCCGGGCAGTCTGCTTGCCTGCTTCAGCCAGCGCACGAACTGTGCCTCGTTGAAAGGCTTGTCCTCGTGGATGTGCAGGTAGCGCGCCGTTGGATCCTTCGACGCCTCGGGCGGCGGAGGCTTGAGCATGGATCCCTTGAAGAAGGCCACCTTGATGTACCTGGTGAAGCAGTGCACGCCCAGGAACCATCCATTGCCCGCAACGCCATAGAGCGGCGAATTCCACTTCACGGCCTTGCATGCGCCGGGTACCGCCTTGGTCACCAGCACATCGATCCGCTCGCCAATCTGTCGCTTCCAGCCCGGCATGGCCGCGATGTAGGCATGCACGGGTGCGTCGCCTTCCGCCATGGCGATCTGTGGGTTGCCGCCAGAGAGGAGTCGGGGCTTCGGGGCTCGGGGCGCGGATTTTCCTCGAGACGCGGTCTTGCCGTGAGGTCGTGGCATTGGATGGCCGCCGAGGCTACGGGATCGCGTCTCAGTGTTGGCGAGGTCGCTCCGAGGCCACGCGGAAGCGTGCTAATTTCCCGCTCCAGAATCGTTGAGGATTCCAATGACCCAGCGCACCATCACCACCAACGACCTTCTCTTCGTCGGTTTCAATGGCCGCGTGATCGCCCTGGATCGCGCGGATGGATCGGTGGTCTGGAAGTGGAGGCCAAGCCAGAAGGGCATGGGGAACGGGATGGTGACCCTGCTTCCGGATGGCGAGCGCCTGTTCGCCACCATCATGGGTTACACGTGGGCGCTTGATCCGGTGGATGGACGCGAGCTCTGGTACCAGCCGCTGAAGGGTGAGGGCCAGGGCATCGCGACGCTGGCCACCATGTCGGCGGCCGCGGACGCCTCACGCCTTGCCGCTGCCGCAAGCCAGGCGCAGGCCGCAAGCGCGGTTCGCTGAGCGCGCCTGCGACCGGCCCGTGCCGTGGCAATCGTCGGGCCTACGATCGCCGCGCGTGATCGATCCCTCATTTCATGTGGTGGAACTGCCGGGGCCCGTGGAGGCCGCCGGGCATGCCTACGGCAAGGCCTGCGCGCACCTGTTCGATCCGGCACGGATTGATCGCTACCTCGATGCCATGCTTCGGCTGAAGCGCTCCACGCGCGAGGCGATCGCCGTGCACGCCGAGGCCTGGGCGCGCCGACTGCCCGAGCATCACCAGCGGCAGATCGAGGCGATGGCGGAGGGCGCTGGAGCATCGGTCGCGGTCGTGCGGCAGTTCCTCCACGCCGACATCGCGCCGCCGGCCGGGGCCCGCGGCGACGATCCGCGCTCGCTGGTTTCAGGCGATGGGCCGATGTGCTCGGGGGTGGTGGTGGAGCGCGAGGGTTCGCCATGGGTCGCGCGCAACTGCGACTGGTACGAGGCCACCCTGCAGCGCGGAACGGCCGCGGTGTTCCACGCGGTGCCGGCACGGATTCCGTGCGTTGCGGTTGGGCTGATGGGCGACATCGACGCCGACACCGGCATGAACGCGGAGGGACTCTGGCTGCACATGCACACGCTGCAGGCAGCCGACGACCTGCGCCCTGGCGTGTCGTGCATCTCGTGGCTTTTCTGGATGCGTGAGGCGCTGGAGACCTGCTCGAACCTGGATGACGTGCAGCGCTTCATCGAGCGCACCGACCGCGACCGTGGCGTGATGCTGTTCGCCGCGGACGGTCGTCGCGGCGAGAGCGCGGTGTTCGAGTGCTCGCGCTCCGGGCATCGCCGCATCGAGCCCTGGCAGGTGGGGGCGCACCGTGCGCTGCTTGCCACGAACCATCCGCACCACAAGCATCCTGCGGCGGCAGAGGCGCTCGAGCGCGGCTGCCGCCCCGAGTCCGCGGGCAATGGCACCATCAGCCGCTGGTGCCGGCTTCACGCGCTGCTTGCTGGGGCCCCCGCAGATCATCTGCCCGACGATCTGGTGGAGATCCTCTCCGACGATCGCGTGGAGATGCGCGCGGGTCGCGGCAGCTCGCACCTGCGCACCATCTACTCCGCGATCGCCGACCCTCGAGGCCGCGCGCTGTGGTTTGCGTCGGGGGCGTGCCCGGCGGCCAGCCAGGGCTCATGGCGGCGCCTGGCGCTGCCGTGGTGACACCGCTCCAGTCCGTCAGCGCATCATGCGCGGCTCAGCGTGGAATTCCGCGGGCTTGTGCGTGAAGACCTCGGGTGGCACGGCGGGTTCGCGCTGGAAGAGCTTCGGCGCCAGCGCATCGAGAGGGGCGAGCATCAGATCACCCGTGTCGCGTTCCTCGATCGGGTATCGCTGGTCCAGTGACGTGGTGAAGTAGTACATGCACATCGAGAGGGAAGGGGGATAGTCCGCCGGTGGATTCGCGGTCGCCAGCGCCTGCCTGAAGGCGACGGCATCGAGGGGCGTTCCATCCGCCGCCTGGCCCACCACGTCCATCTCGGCATCCACGAAGACCCAGGCGCGCTTGTCCGCAAGCCACGCCTCCACGAACACGTTGCCGGCGCCCTGTCGCCGCGTCTCCACATCGCGCGATTGCCCGCCCACGGCGCGGGCCGGAATGCCGACCGCGTTCAGGCAGCCCGCGGTCACCGTGGCGATCTCCACCGAGCGCAGTCGCTTGCCCTGCTCGGCCGCCTCCAGCAGTCCGATCGGGTCCCGCGGCAACCCGCGTGAGGAACCGGTGTGCTCGCAGCGCGCGAACACCCAGTGGCAGATCCGCTTCACGCGCTCCAGGTCGTCCTTCGTTGTGGAGACGAGCTTCTCGAGCTCGTACTTGCGGCGAAGGCGCGTGAGGTAGAGGTTGTTGGTCGGGCTGAAGCGGCAGTGATGGGCGCGCTGCGCCGCCGCGGAATCGAACTTCAGGGGGTCCGGCTTCCAGCGCACCGACTGTGCCTGCTGCACCAGCGCCGTGAAGCGGGGATCCTTGCGCACGGGCTGCCAGATCGGATCCTCCCGCAGCATCTCGGCCCATTCCGCGGCGCCGGGGTCCGCTGCGCCGCCATCGATCGCGATCTTCAGTTCCGCGAGAGCCGGTTCCACCTGTCCCTGACCAGCGTGGATCTCGGCGATCAGCAGGTGGTCGCCCGGCTGTGGATCGATTCGCAGCAGTTCGTCGGTTCGCGCCGAAGCGCGCTTCCAGTCCCGCGCGTTGATCGCGTTGCGGGCGCTCACGTACAGGTCCAGCGGGTGACTGGCCTGGCATGCCGCAAGCAGGCATGCGATGCAGGCCAGGATCGTGGTGCGTGCGGTGCCGATCACGACGGCAGGCTAGCGGCAGCGCCACATCGCGCAGGCGCCGTCGTGTTCAGGATGCGTGAGAAATCGGCGGCCGGACGAGACCCGGCGGGGTACTCTGCCGTCACTCGCATGAACGATCCGACGCCCACCCCTCCGCTCAGGCCGCAGCAGACCATGCCACTGGAGTCCGCGCCGGATCGTCCGGCCCAGACCATGCCGCTCGAGGCGGGC
>JBIIOC010000002.1:0-70794 GCA_044337135.1 Phycisphaerales bacterium
TCATTCCCGACCCCGCGGATGTGGCGGAACTGGCAGACGCGCAAGATTCAGGTTCTTGTGGGGTAACTCCCGTGGAGGTTCGATTCCTCTCATCCGCATGACGGCGGGCCCGGTCGATTGACCGGGCCCGCTTCGCTTTTGGGCCCGAAGCGGATGTGCTTCTAGACTGGCCTCGTGATCTACCTTGACGCCAACGCCAGCACGCAGCCACTGAGGGATGTGGTCGCAGCCGTGGCGGACAGCCTGCAGGAGACCTGGGCGAACCCCAGCTCGATCCATCGGCCCGGACAGGCCGCAAGACACGCCATCGAGCTGGCGCGCAGCCAGGTGGCCCAGCTCATCGGCTGCGGCGATCGCGAGCTGGTCTTCACGAGCGGCGGCACCGAGGCCGCGGATCTGGCGATTCGCGGAACACT
This sequence comes from Phycisphaerales bacterium, assembly GCA_044337135.1. Lineage (GTDB taxonomy): Bacteria > Planctomycetota > Phycisphaerae > Phycisphaerales > SM1A02 > SYAC01. The sequence goes on from JBIIOC010000002.1 coordinate 417, forward strand.
GGCGGCAAGCGGACGGCGCATTCTGATGACCAGTCGTCTGGAGCACGCGGCGGTGCGCGACCTCGCCACGCGCCTGCACGATCGCGGCGAAGCCCAGGTGGTGTGGCTCGACCACGACGCACTCGGCCGCGTGCGACCCGAGACCCTCCGGGCGGCCATCCGTGATCGCGGCCACGAGACCGCGCTGGTGAGCCTGATGGCCGCCAACAACGAGACCGGCGTGCTGCAGCCCATTTCCGATCTGGCGGCTGTCGCTCGCCAAGCCGGGGTCACCTTCCACACGGATGCCACCCAGGCGGTGGGTCGCGTGCCCCTGCGATTGGCGGACCTCGGCGTGGATCTGCTGAGCTGCTCGGCCCACAAGCTCCACGGCCCCAAGGGCGTGGGCGCCCTGGCGATCCGTCGCGGCACCCATCTGGAGTCCCTGCTGTGCGGCGGCCCCCAGGAGCGCGAGCGCCGGGCAGGAACGGAGAATGTTCCCGGCATCGTCGGATTCGGAGTCGCGGCACGGGAGGCCTTGCACTGGCTCGATGGCGAGGGCGCACAGCGGGGAGCTGCGCTGCGCGCCCTGCTCGAGACACTCGTGCTCCGCGGCGATCCGACCGCGCTGGTGAACGCCGCTGACGCGCCGCGCCTGTGGAACACCACGAGCATCGCGTTCCCACGGCTGGAGGCCGAAGCCATCCTGCTCGCGCTTTCCGAGCGCGGCGTTGCCGCCAGCGCCGGCGCCGCATGCAGCAGCGGTTCGCTCGAACCGAGTCCCGTGCTGCTGGCCATGGGCATTCCACCGCAGATCGCCCACGGCAGCGTCCGTTTCAGCCTGCATCGCTTCAGCACCGAGGACGAGATTCGCGCCGCCGCCGCGCGGATCATCGAGGCGGTCCAGGCGGTCCGCGCCACGTCGCAGAGCGCGGTCCGCGCGTAGGGACGGTCGCATGCGCCCTGAATTCGGAGCGGAGCTCTACGACGCCGTCGCCGAGGTCACCGGTCGTGACCTCGATGGCGAGGCGATCCGTGTCCAACGGGCCTGGGAAGCCGAACTTGGACCCGGACGACACCGGCTGCTCGACGTGGCGTGCGGAACCGGGCAGCACCTGGCACGTTTTCGATCGCACGCCGAGGTCGCCGGCGCCGACCACAGTGCCGGGATGCTTCGGGTGGCTGCGCGGAGGCTGCCCGGGGTGCCGCTGCATGAGCAGCCGATGGAGCACCTCGATGTCCCGGGCGAATATGACGTGATGACGTGCCTGCTCGCAGGGATCGCCTATCCGCTCGGCGAATCGCGCCTGCATCAGGCCCTGCGCCGCATGCGTCGTCACCTGCGGGATGGCGGCGTGCTCGTCGTCGATCCCGGACCCTCGCTCCACACGCTCGAGCGACTGAAGCCCGAGCCGCTCCTGTTCGAGATGACGGGAATGCTCGTGGAGCGCCGCACCCGATGGAGCGTGCATCGGAGCGAGCTCGTGCTGCATCATGAGTACCGGATGTCGACCGCAGGCCGCAGATGGTCCATGCATGACCTTCACGAGGTGACCCTGCGTGACCTGCATGCGCACCGGATCGCGATGGAGCGCGCTGGATTCGAGGTGCGGCTGCACCAGCCGGCGGACGACATGGGGCCCCTGCTCGTGGGCAAACGCGTCGGCCCGGCCGAGCCGGGAAAGATCGTCCCTGCCTCGGTCGACCGGGACTGAGTGCTCAGTCCGCGCAGACCGAGGCGAGCGCGGCGGCCTCGACCGGCTCGAAGGGCCGGAACCGCTCGATCGTTCCACGCTCCTCGCTGAACAGCAGCGCACGCTCCGCACCAAGACGGCTGGCCACCGGCGAATCGATGAGCGTGGAGGAATCGTTCGCACCCATCTGCATGAGCACGCGCATGTCGAACTCGCGCATGGCTCCCCGGTCCACGCTGCGCTGCAGGCTCGCCGCGGTGTCCGCCCAGACGACCGAATGCACGCCGACCGCCGGGCCATCACGGAGGATCGAGGCGAAGATGCGGTCGGGTTTCGGCGGTCCGTCTCCCGAGGAGAACGAGTAGTCATCCTCGTCTCGCCGCAGCGATCGGAAGCGCTGCAGGCCATGGATCAGCAGCAGCACTGGCGGCTCGTCGGACCTGCCCGACTCGGTCCTGCGCGCCACCAGTTCTCCAAGACCACGGATCACGTCATCGACTTCGCGATAACCCGGAATCATGGCCGAAAGGCCCAGGGCAGCCGCCGCCTCGGGAAGCTTTCCAGCCTCGGGACTGTCCGCGGGCGCGCCATCGAGAAGCGTGACCTGCGCGCCAGCACCGACGCAGGCCCGCAGGCTCGCGAGCATGGCGGTGCAGAGCCCCAGAGCCATGCGCTCGGACTGGCCGACCAGCAGGAGGTTCGCGCCGGACTGGCGACGAAGGGACGCCACGGTCGCCTCGCGGATCGCGACGGGCTCGCCAAGATGCAGCGGCAGCACGAGCGATGGCACCGACGCGCGCGATCGATCCCGAAGGGCCCGGCATGCAAGCAGGTCCGCCTTGCTCGTGCCGTCGAAGACGATCATCGCCGGCCGACTCGAGGCCGTGGGAGCCGCACGCTCCGCGAGTCGCTTGATGCGGGACTCGCGCTCGACATCGTTCAGCCACACCACCTGGAAAGGGCTGTTGCCCTCGATCAGGCCCCCGGCGTCGTTGTAGATCGCCTCGCCCGGCCTGGAGAGCAGTCGTGCGGCGGTGTTGTCATCGGAGAGAATCAGGGCCGCGTCAGCCTCGTTGCACTGCAGGGCGATTCGAACGCCCATCTGGCCCATGGTCGTGCGCGGCAACGCGTAGGAGCCGCCCAGCGTCTGGGATCCCAGGATCACGTGCATGCCGAACGCGCGGCCCTGTCGCACCAGGCGATCCAGCAGCAACGCGGCCTCCTGCGAGACCTTGTCCTCCTCGACGAAGAGCTCCTGGAATTCGTCCACGATCAGCAGTGCGCGCGGCATCGGCTCCGGACGACCGAGCCTTCGCCACGCAGCCAGGTCCTGCACCCCCGCGGAGCGGAACAGGTCGCCCCGGCGCTTCAGTTCGGCGTCGAGTCCCTGCAGCACGCTCAGGCCGAATTCCCGGTCGCTCTCCACCGCCACGGCCCGCGCGTGCGGCAGCCGATGCTGCGCGTAGGCCTTGAACTCGACGCCCTTCTTGAAGTCGATCAGCCAGAGCTCCAGCTCGTCGGGACTGAACCAGCTGGACAGGTTCACGATCATCGCGTTCAGCAGCGTGCTCTTGCCGGAGCCCGTCTTGCCGGCCAGAAGCACGTGCTGGCGCGTGCCCTCGCCAAGCACCAGCTGCTGCAGCTGCGTGGCGCCCGTTCGACCGATCGGCACGCGCAGGCTGGTCGCCGTGCTGCCGCTCCAGATCCTGTCATCGCTCGGCTCGATCGCGCTGAAGGGCACCTGCACGACCGACGCGGACCGCGCAGCCTGCCCGATCGAGCGCAGCATCTCCTGCAGCCTTGCGCCCGCCGGGGGCGTGTCCAACGAGACCGGCACGTTCTCGAGGCCCGGTTCCTCGACGCAGAACGCTCCATCGCGCCACACCACGCGACGACACGCGCGATTCAGTTCCTCCACCTTCAGCGACTCCGGCAGCGGCCGCGCAGGATCGCGCAGCAGAAGCAGGTGCACGCCGCATCGCGCCCCCGACTGGAGGATGCTGGCGAGTCGGCGCGTGGCCTCCTCGTTCAGTCCCGCGGGGAAGTCCGCCATCACGACCACGCGAAGGGGTTCCGCAAGCTGCCCCGCCTGCGCGTTGTAGTCGGCGATCGTCGGAAACTCGTCGCGCAGGTACTTCTGGATGACGGTCTCCATGTGCTCCGTCAGATCGGTGAGTTTCTGCTCGATCTGGCGCGGCTCGGTCCAGATGCGCTCCCCCACCAGCATCTCCATCTCGTCGGCGAGATGCATGAATCCCGCGAAACTCTGCCCAAGGCCGACCGGATCGATCAGGGTCAGGCGCACCTTGCCGGCGGGGCACTCCAGCAGGAGTCGCGCGACGACCGACTGCAGTCCAGCGAGCGCGTCCGCACGCGAAGTTCCGGGCGCCTCCAGGATCGTCGAGATGGCCTCCGGCATGGGCCGCGCCAGCGGAACCTGCCACGCGGTCGGGCCGGGCCAGGCCAGGTGCGACTCCGAGGGGAATGCGCTGTTGATGGAGGCGAGATCGAGCCGGACCGATCCCACATGGAGGCTCTGCGCAAAGCCGGTTGGCGCCGAGTAACCCGCGGCCCACAACAGGGCGGCCTCGTTGCATCGCCGCGACTGCGCCGTTGCCCAGGCCTGGAATCCATCTCGTGCCTCGATCCACGCCCGCTCGCGTTCCGAACGCGCGGCGCGTTCGTTCTCCGCGTTCTGCGCCTGATTCCGCGCGTGCACCGCATCCTCTGCAGCCACCGCCTCGGCATGGACCGCCACGCAACGCGCGAGTCCGGAGTCGAACTGCGCCCGCGCCTCGGACTCTGCACCTCGCGCGTCCGCCTCGATCTGGGCGCGTCGATCCTCCGAGACGCGCCGAAGTTCCTCGAGCCTTTCCTGGCGCTGTCGATCCGCCGCCTGGACGACGGGACCGAACTTCTTCTGCGCGGTCTGTCGCTCGCGCTTCAGTCGATCCAGCGCCGCACGCTCCGATTCCTCGCACTCCTGCCGCGCTGCCTCGACGGCAGCCTGAGCCGCCACCCGCGCGGACTGCGCCGCCTGATGCAGGGGCTCCCACGCGCGAGCGACCTGCGCTCGGGCACGGAACCAGAGCGCCACGGAGGCGACGACGATCAGCATCGCTCCGGCACCCGCACCCACACCGAGCCAGCCACCCCGGGCGCCGAGGAACCACGCGACGACCAGACCCACGATCGCCGCGAAGATCGCCGGCACCAGCAGGATCGGCCCTCGATAGAGACCGGGAAGACGAAGGCGCCGGACGCGCTCAGCGGAATCCGCAGCCAGCGCCACCTTGGTGGCGATCACCATGAGCGGATCCATCCGGCTCGACGGCGGGGTTCCGGCCGGCGCCGCTGGCACGGCCTGACGGCAACGGCGGGTCTGGCGTTCGGCTTCGGCGAGGATCGCCTCCAGGGCGCTCATTCGCTCCTCCACCGTCTGCCGAACCTCCTCCAGCACGGCCTTTGGGCGCCGTTCCCCGCTCTCGTGCACGCTCTCGGCGAGCCAGAGCGCATGCTGCAGGCCCTCCTTCGCGTCACGGCTGGCCTCATCCGCCCGCCGCTCGATCTCCTCGGTCGTCGCGCGAACCTTCGACTCCAGCTTGCCAAGGTCGCCCTGACGACGCGCCGCCGAATCGGAACACAGTCGCTCCATGCGCGCGCGCAGGTTCGACTCCGTGCTCGCGCGTCGCGCGTCGATCTCGGCCCGTTCGCTCGCGTGCCGTGCATTCTCTGCCTGACGCGCGGCCGCGTCCGCGGCGAGATCGGACTCGATTCGCTCCTGCAGCCGCTGCGACGCCGCCGCGATCGCGGCCCAGCGCTCGGCGATTTCGGTGATCGGATCTCGGGCCATCGGCGAGCGGGATGGTACGCGAGCCGCTCGACCGCCCCCGCCCGGCTTGCCTACATCGGGTCGCCGCACTCACGACGAACGCGCGACAGCGCCTCCGCCATCTTCTCCATCGCTGGCATAGCTGTCCGGATGGCCTGCTCAAGCTCCTCGATGTATCGATCCCCGAAGGCCTCCGCGGTGGCGTCCTGCCAGGTGCTGCGGGCGATCTCCCACTGCGACTTCATGTCTCGCAACGAGGCCTGCAGGCGTTGACGGGCACCTTCGACGCTCATGGCGCCTCCGCCGCGTCCGGATCGGCGCCCTGGGCGCGACGCATCGAGGCCGAGTCCCCGGACGTCTCGCGCTCCGGCAGCAGGGATCGCAGGTCGATCGGCTGATCCCGCCGGTACCGCTCCAGCGCGATCGACATGCGGCGCAACGCCGCGATCGCCGACGGAAGCTCTCGGTCGACCATCGCCGCGAGCAGGTTCACGCCGCGCTTGTACTCGGCCTGCTGCCGTGGAAGTTCCTGGCTCCATCGCTGGCTGCACTTCCAGCGTCGATCGGCATCCTCCATGGCCGCCTGGGCCTTCGCGAGCGCCTTGCGCTCGTCCACGGTGCTCGGCTTGGAGTCGCGGCTTACGCGATGGTTCTCCTTCCGGAACAGCGCGCTGCGTGCCTCAAGGACATCGTGATCCAGACGCTGCATGCGCTTTCGCCAGTGAGGCACGCGGTCGCGCTCGACCCACACGATGGCGCGCTCCACCTCGGAGTCGGCCTCCAGCAGCGCGGCGGACAGATCCTCCTGGCAGCGAACCATCGCGACCGCGAGGGCCTCGAGCACGTCGACCGAGAGGACTCTGACCTGGTTTGGTTCCACGGCTCAGCGCTGGTTCAGGTAGTCCTCGATGCGCTCGGCCTTCCGGATGAGGAACGGCACGAACACCTCGCTGGCCTTCAGGAAGCGCTGCAGCGAACGCATGGTCTGCTCGAACTCCTCGGCGAACTTCGCCTGCTCCTGGTCGCGCCAGGTCTGCTGCAGCGAGCCGAGCGCGGCGCCAAGGCGCGCGGTCTGCCCCTGCACGTCACTGTTGAACTTCTTCAGATCAGCCGCGAAACGGCGCAGTTCATTCGGATCGACGACGGCCTTGCTCATGCGGGGATTCTCCGGTGGAAGTGTACGCTGACCGCATGGCTGATTCCGTGCACGCCGCCCTCGCCAACACGCGCGATGCTGGCCATCGAATGCTCGATGTCCTCGATCCGGCCAGCGATGAGACGATCGCGGTGTTGCCGATGGCGGGCGCCGCCGAGGCGACGAGGGCTGTGGACGCCGCCTCGAGCGCGCTGGTTTCGTGGCGCCTGCGGCCCGCCGCCGAGCGCGCCGCGCTGCTGCGCCGCGCGGCGGACGCGATGGTCACCGACATCGAGACCCTGGCCCGCACGGTCACGCTGGAGTCTGGCAAGCCCCTGGCCGAGGCTCGCGGCGAGGTCCGCTACGCGGCCGATTACCTGCGCAGCGCCGCGGAGCAGGCGCCGTTGCCGACGGATGAGCCCTTCGAGGGCCACCGCGCCGGCGTGCGCACGCTGGCCATCCGCGAGCCGATCGGCGTGTGCGCGGCCGTGACCCCCTGGAACTTTCCCGTCGCGATGCTCGCGCGCAAGGCCGCCCCAGCGCTCGCCGCGGGCTGCACGATGATCGCCAAGCCCGCCGAGGAGACGCCGCTCTCGGCGATCGCGTTCGAGCGGACGCTCAAGGCCTGCGGCTTGCCGGACGGCGTGGTGAGCGTGGTGGTCGGCGACCCGGGCACCATCGTTTCGACATGGCTGGCGGACCCCCGGGTTCGAAAGCTCACCTTCACGGGAAGCACGGAGACGGGCCGGCTGCTGCTGCGTCAGGCGGCGGACCAGATCGTGCGCTGCTCGATGGAACTCGGTGGACACGCCGCGTTCATCGTGCTTGAGGGAGCGGACGTGGGAGCCGCGGTCGCCGGTGCCATGGCTGCCAAGTTCCGCAACGCCGGCCAGACCTGCATCTGTCCGAACCGCTTCCTGGTGCATGAATCGCTCGCTTCGGAGTTCACCGCGCGGCTTGCGCTTGCCGCCGCCAGCCTGGTGGTCGGACCGGGGCTCGAGCCAGCCACGCAGGTCGGGCCGCTCATCAACGACGCGGGCGTGGACAAGGTGCGTCGACATGTCGCGGACGCGCTTGCCAACGGCGCTCGATTGGTCTGCGGGGGCTCAACCCACCCCCTTCCGAATCGACCGGACCGGTTCTTCGAACCAACCGTGCTGGCTGACTGCCGCCCCGACATGCTCTGCTTCCGCGAGGAAACCTTTGGCCCCGTCGCCCCGATCGCCACGATCCACAGCGCCGACGAGGCCGTGGCCATCGCCAACGCGAGTCCCTGGGGACTTGCCGGGTATGTCTTCGGGCCCGGCCCGCAGGCCGAGGCAGCGGCTCGCGGACTCGCCTGCGGCGTGGCAGGCGTGAACGAGGCGGCCCCCAGCAACCCATACGCCCCCTTCGGAGGCGTGAAGTGGAGCGGGTACGGGCGCGAAGGTGGACGCTGGGGCATCGATGAGTACATGACGGTCAAGTACCTCGCGATCCGCGATTGAAGCGCGGAAGCAAACCGCCCCGGCGACTCCGTCGGGAGGCCGGGGCGGAATTGACTGTGTGGTGTCGGGGCCGAGGCCCCTGTCTCACTCGTCGTCGCTGTCCGAATCGTCCTTCGCCGAAGCCACAGGACCGTTCGGGTTCGCCAGACGCTTCGCAAGCACCGTCGCTCGAATCTGCTCCAGCAGGTCCGGTGACTGGCGCAGGAACGACTTGGTCGCCTCGCGGCCTTGCCCCAATCGGGTCTCCTTGTAGCTGAACCAGGCGCCAGCCTTGTCGACCACGCCGTCAGCCACCGCCATGTCAAGCACGTCGCCCGTAATCGAGATGCCCTCGTCGAACATGATGTCGAACTCGGCCTCGCGGAACGGCGGCGCGATCTTGTTCTTCACCACCTTGGCACGCACGCGATTGCCCACGGCGCGCTCGCCCTCCTTGATCTGGCTGATGCGGCGGATGTCCACGCGGACCGAGGCGTAGAACTTCAGCGCACGGCCACCCGTGGTGGTCTCGGGGCTGCCGAACATCACGCCGATCTTCTCGCGCAGCTGGTTGATGAAGATCACGATGCAGTCGCTCTTGGCGATGGCACCGGTCAGCTTGCGAAGTGCCTGGCTCATCAGGCGAGCCTGCAGGCCGACGTGGCTGTCACCCATCTCGCCCTCGATCTCAGCGCGCGGAATCAGCGCCGCAACCGAGTCGACCACGATCACGTTGACCGCGTTGGAGCGCACGAGCATTTCGCAGATCTCGAGCGCCTGCTCGCCGGTGTCCGGCTGGCTGACCAGCAGCTCGTCAAGGTTCACGCCCAGGCGCTTGGCCCACGAGGGATCGAGCGCGTGCTCGGCGTCGATGAAGGCCGCGATGCCGCCCTTCTTCTGCGCGTTGGCGATGACGGTGAGCGCCAGCGTGGTCTTGCCGCTCGACTCGGGACCGAACACCTCGACCACGCGACCCTTGGGAAGGCCGCGGCCGCCGAGGGCCAGATCCAGGCTGAGCGCACCAGTGGACACACCCTGGATGACCGGCACGGCGTCGCTGTCGAGCCGCATGATGCTGCCCTTGCCGTAGGCCTTCTCGATCTGGCCCATGGCCTGCTCGATCGCCTTCAGGCGCGCCTTGGTTTCCGTGGAGTTCTCGCGCGCCGCAGGTGCCTTGGCTTCGACGGTGGACTTGCTCATGGGTGCCTTCTCCGATGCCGCGCCGCTGGTGACGGCGGCGATGGCCGCGGCCACGGCAGGACGATTTGTAGCGGACGGCGCGGCCGGCGTCGCGCTCGGACCTCCGGGAACTCGTGGAGCCGTTGCAACCGCTCCGGAGGCGGCTGCGGGCTTCACGGAGCCCTTCTCGTCCTTGCTGTTGCGGGATCCGTCCTTCGATGCGAGGGGAGCGACCATGTCTGACCTTCCTTGGCTGGCCCTTCTGGGCCTGTTGGGGCCCGCACCTGCGGGCCGTTGGGCTTGATTGCGTTCCTGACGTTCCGTTCGGGTTCTGTTCGTACCCGAATCACTTCGGCTCGTCAACCGGATGTTCGGTACTTTTTCGGGTACCCATCCGCGCTGCAGCCTAGTGATGCAGAACATCTTCGACCCGGAATCAGGCCGTTTTTCGGACACATTCCAGCGAGCTTCCAAGCCCCTGTGCGATCAGTAGTTGGGCGTCGGCGGACGGTAGTCCGACAGCCGGATCGTGCGGAACCAGTCGATGGTCTTGCGCAGGCCGTCATCGAGGGAAACCCTGGGGTGCCAGCCAAGCGCGGACTTTGCCAGCGAAATGTCGGGCCGCCGTCGAGCAGGATCGTCCGCAGGCAGCGGCCGGCCCAGGGTGACCTTGGAATGACTGCCGGCGATCGACACGACCTTCTTCGCCAGCTCGTGCACGGTGAACTCGTCGGGGTTGCCGAGATTCACCGGTCCGGTGCACTCGTCGGGCGCCTCCATCATCTTGATCAGCCCGTCGATCAAGTCATCGACGAAGCAGAAGCTGCGCGTCTGCGAGCCATCCCCGTACAGCGTGATGTCCTCCCCCGCCAGAGCCTGACGGATGAAGTTGCTCACCACGCGGCCATCGAAGGGATGCACGCGCGGGCCGTAGGTGTTGAAGATGCGGACGACCTTGATGCGCACGCCATGCTGGCGGTGGTAGTCGAACATCAGCGTCTCGGCGGCGCGCTTGCCCTCGTCGTAGCAGGCGCGCGGACCGATCGGATTCACGTTGCCGCGGTAGCTCTCGGGCTGCGGATGCACATCCGGGTCGCCATAGACCTCGCTGGTGCTGGTGTGCAGGATCCGTGCGCGAACACGCTTGGCCAGCCCCAGGCTGTTGATCGCGCCCATGACGCTGGTCTTCATGGTCTTGATCGGGTTGTACTGGTAGTGACCGGGCGCGGCCGGGCATGCGAGGTTGTAGATCTCGTCCACCTCGAAGCGGAAGGGATCCACCACGTCATGCCGCACCAGCTCGAAGTTGTGGCAGTCGAGCAGGTGATCCACGTTCCCCTTCTGGCTGGTGAAGAAGTTGTCCAGGCAGATCACGTCGTGCCCCTGCTTCACGAGGCGCTCGCAGAGATGCGATCCAAGGAAGCCGGCGCCGCCAGTCACGAGAATCCGCTTCAGCATTCCAGGAAGGTAGCCGAGCGCGCCCCTCGACGCAGCGCCACCCGCACGCGACCATGCCCACATGCATGAACGGTGGGCGATCGGCAGCATGACCGGCACGAGCCTTGACGCGCTCGATGCGTCCCTGGTTCGCGCCGAGGGCCGGGGCATGGACCTGCGCGTGCGCGTGGTGGCTCACCGCACGCACGCGCTCGACGCCGTCCGACCGCGACTGCGCACCGCGTGCGACGGCGGAGCCATGACCGCCCGCGACTTCGCCACGCTCGCGCTCGACTTTGGAAGGCTTCACGCCGATGCGCTCGAGCCGCTCGCTGGCGATCGTCCCATCGCGGTCGCCGCGATCCACGGCCAGACCGTCTTCCACGCGCCGCCCGTCTCGTGGCAGTTGCTGAACCCCTGGCCCATCGCGCAACGACTCGGGTGCGCGGTCGCGAGCGACCTTCGCGGCGCGGACCTCGCGGCTGGCGGCCAGGGCGCGCCGATCACGCCGCTGGCGGACTGGATCGCCTTCCGCCACGCCAAGGCCACCGCGATCGTGAACCTCGGTGGATTCTGCAACATCACATGGCTGCCTCCTGCGACCGACGGCCCCGCCGGCATCCGCGGAGCCGACATCTGTCCCTGCAACCACCTGCTCGACGCTTCGGCCCGCAAGGCGCTGGGGGAGCCATACGACGCCGACGGGGCGGGCGCGCAAGCCGGCACGGTCTCCCCGTCGGATGCCCACTCGCTCGCGTCGCTGCTCGAGCGGGCTGAAGCCGCCGGTCGCTCGCTCGGCACGGGCGACGAATCGACGGATTGGGTGCAAGCCTCCAACCTGCCCCCTTCCGTCCTGCTGGCGACCGTTGCGCATGCCGTCGGGCATCACATCGGCCGCGCTGCGGTGCGCGCGGGCCACGATCGCGTGGTGCTTGCAGGCGGCGGCGTCCGAAACGCCGCCCTGACCTCCGCGATTCGGGCCGGCGCCCAGGGTGCCGAGGTCCTGTCCAGCGCCGAGTTTGGCGTTCCGGTGGAGGCCCGGGAATCCATGGAGATGGCGATCCTGGGACTTCTGGCCCTCGATCGAACCCCCATCACGTTGCCCTCGGTCACGGGCCGGGGCGCCAGCCGCTGCGTCGACGCGGTCTGGTGCCTGCATGCAGGCTGAACCGAATCTTCACGGCCTGCAGCATCCACTGCGCATCCAAGTGGCCTCGCGCGCTTCTACTCTTTGCGCGCATGGCACGGCCTTCGGTGTTGATCGTCGAGGATGAGCGAGAGATCGCCGACCTGATCCAGTTCAACCTGGTTCGCGCTGGCTTCGATGCCACCACCGTGCATCGCGGCAAGGATGCGCTGGAGGCGATCAGGAAGTCGCCCCCGGACATCGTCGTGCTGGACCTGATGCTGCCTGACCAGGACGGCCTGGAGATCTGTCGGCGCATCCGTGCCTCGACCGAAGGCTCCCGAATCGCGATCGTGATGGTGACGGCGCGCGGCGACGAGGCCGACATCGTGACGGGCATCGAGCTGGGCGCCGACGACTACATCCCCAAGCCCTTCAGTCCGCGGGTGCTGGTCGCGCGCGTGAAGGCGGTGCTGCGCCGATCGGGCGAGAGCCGCCCGGGCTCAAGCAAGCGCATCCAGATCGGAGACGGCCGCCTGTCCATCGACCCGGAGCGGCACGTCACGCAGATCGATGGCAAGAACGTCGATCTGACCCTGACCGAATTCGGCATGCTTCACTTCCTGGCGCAGAAGCCCGGCTTCGTGCGCACGCGTGACCAGATCATCGCCGCGGTCCATGGGCGGAACGTGGTGCTCTCAAGCCGAACGGTCGACGTGCACATGACCGCGCTGCGCCGCAAGCTGGGCGACATCGGGGCCCTGATCGAGACCGTCCGCGGCGTCGGATATCGTCTGGCCGAGGGCGAGATCGCCTCGGCCGAATGACCCGCCCACAAGACCCGAACGTCCTGCTCCCCCTCGCGGCCCTGCCGGCCATGGCCCTGGCATGGTGGGCGGTTTCTCCCGCCGCTGCGGCCGGCACGGGACTTGTCGCGATGGTCGCGATGATCCTTGTCGGGCTCACGCGAGGCGCGGATCTTGCGCGCATGACGCGTGCCCTGCGGCGCATCGTGAGTGGCGATCGTGGCGCCTCGATGCCTCTGCGCGTCCGCGGCGGGCTGGACGGGCTGAATCGCGCCGCGCAGGATCTGGCATCCGCGCTGTCTGGCACGCGGGAGTCGCTTGCCTCCGAGCGCCTGCGCCGACGCATTCTCGAGGAGGCCCTTCGCGAGGGCCTCGTGATCCTGGATGGTCATCAGCGCGTGATCGTGGCGAACGACAACGCCGGACGCATGCTGGGCTTCGAGCCTGGCTCGGCGCGCGGCCGACTGCTGCAGGAATGCACACGCTGTCCTGCGCTGAACGACCTCCTCGCCGAGGCCTTCGCCTCGGGCAGCCGTCGCCAGACGGATCTTGAACCGCCTGGCACGCCAGGCCTGGTCGCCGAGGCGATCGTGGCATGCGTCACCGATGAGGCCGACAGGCTGGTCGGCGGACTGCTGCTGCTGGGTGACGTGACGGCGCAGCGCTCGCTCGATCGCATGCGAAGCGACTTCGCCGCCAACGTCAGCCATGAGCTTCGAACGCCGATCACCAACATCCGGGGCTACGTGGAAACCCTGCTGCAGGTGGGGCTGGAGGACCCGGAGACTGCCCGCAGGTTCCTGGACATCGTTCACCGCAACGCATCGCGGCTGGGCGCGCTCGTGGAGGACCTGCTGTCGCTCTCGTTCGTGGAGAGCCCGACCTCGCGCGAGCGCATCGAGATGACCGATGTGCGCGTGGGCGGCCTCTTCGACTGGGTCGAGGCGGAACTCGGACCCGCCGCCGAGGCGCGCGGCATCCGCATCACGCGCGCCGGCGACACCGACCTGGGGGTTCATTCCAACGCGCTGCTGGCCGAGCAGGCGCTGGCGAACCTCGTCAGCAACGCGATCCGCTACGTCCCCGACGGCTCGATGGTGGAACTCTCCGCGCGCCTTGAGGGAGCATGGGTCGCCATCCGGGTGCGCGACGAGGGACCCGGAATCCCGGAACGCCACCTGCCGCGACTCTTCGAGCGCTTCTACCGCGTGGAGTCCGCGCGCACGCGCGAGGGCGGCGGCACGGGCCTGGGCCTGGCGATCGTCAAGCACATCGCGATCGTGCACGGCGGCTCGATCGACGTCGAGAGCGCCCCGGGCAAGGGCAGCACCTTCATCCTTCGACTCCCGATGGCCCGCGAGCACGCCTCGGAAGTTGGCATTGACCGCGGCTCCAAGGCAGTCTGAACGCATTCTTAACAGTCCGAAACCCGCGCGAGAACGCCCAAATCCGCCTCAGCGGGCAGACTTGAGCCCTGGGCCCGCACAGCAACTCAAGAGCCGAAACCCATGCAAAGAGCGATCCTTTCCTGCATCCTGACCCTGTACGCCACGCTCGGAATCGCTGGATCCGAGCCAGGCGAGGCGGACCTCTCGAAACTCAAGGGCGAGATCAAGATCGACGGCAGCAGCACGGTCTACCCCCTTTCCGAGGCCATCACGGAGGATTTCAGCAAGCAGGCCCGCGGCGTGCGAGCGACGGTTGGCGTGAGCGGCACCGGCGGTGGCTTCAAGCGCTTCTGCAAGGGCGAGATCGACGCCTGCAACGCGAGCCGGCCCATCACGAAGGCCGAGCGCGACGCCTGCGCCAAGGCCGGCATCGAGTTCATCGAGCTGCCGCTCGCTTTCGACGGCCTCTGCATCGCGGTGCATCCCAGGAACGACTGGGTGAAGTCGCTCACCGTGGAACAGGTGCGTCGCATCTACAGCGCCAAGGACACCGCGCGAACGTGGAAGGAGCTGGACCCCGCCTGGCCGGATCGGGCGATCAAGGTGTACAGCCCGGGCACCGACAGCGGCACCTTCGACTACTTCCGCGAGGTCACCGTGGGCAAGGATGGGACGATCCGACCGGACATGAGCGTGAGCGAGGACGACAACGTGCTCGTGAAGGGGGTCGAGGGCGACGTCGACGCGATCGGCTACTTCGGCTTCGCCTACTACAAGGAGAACAGCAGGCTGCTCCGAGCGGTCGGCATCGATGGCGGCAAGGGTCCCGTTGCGCCATCGGACGCGACGATTCTTGACGGCACCTACTCCCCGTTCAGCCGGCCGCTGTTCATCTACGTCAGCAAGAAGTCCGCGGAACGGCTGGAGGTCGCGGGGTTCGTGGGATTCGCGATCGAGCACGCGGCGGAACTGGCTGCCGAGGTCGGTTACACGCCGCTTCCGACAAGCATCGGCTCGGTCGTGGCGCGCAACTGGAGCTCACGCAGGACGGGAACGCAGTTCCTGGATCCGGCCGGCGAGCGCGTGACAGGCCGCCTGAACGATCTCTACCGCTGAGGCCACACGCCCCGTGAGCACCGCCTCGAACAATCCTGCCCTGCTGGCCGCGCAGGCGGCCCGCCGGGGTCGCGTGCGCTCCACGGCGACCAGGGACTTCCGCGAGCGACTGATCCGCACGGCGCTCGCGCTGTCGGCGCTGTTCAGCGTCGTGATCACCGGGTCGATCCTGCTGACCCTCTCCTGGGAGACCTTCCACTTCATCGCGCTGCCGGAGGTACGGCTGACGGACTTCCTGCTGGGCACCACATGGAGTCCGTTGCTGGGCGCCGAACGGCACTTCGGCATCTGGCCGCTCGTGTGCGGCACGCTGCTGGTGGCGGGCGTGGGCGCGGCCTTCGCCCTGCCGGTCGGGCTGGTGTCGGCGATCTACCTGAGCGAGTACGCGCCGCCGCGCGTGCGAGCCATCCTCAAGCCCGTGCTCGAGGTGCTCGCCGGCGTGCCGACCGTGGTCTACGGGTTCTTCGCGCTCACCGTGATCACGCCGGGCTTGCAGTGGATCTGCCGCACGCTCTTCGGCGATCCGGTGTTCCCGGGCTACAACGCGACCGGCGCGGGCCTGGCCGTTGGCGTGATGATCCTTCCGATCGTCTGTTCGCTCAGCGAGGATGCGCTGCGGGCGGTGCCCCGCAGCCTGCGCGAGGGCGCCTACGCGCTTGGCGGAACCCGTTTCGACGTGAGCGTGCGCGTGGTCGTGCCAGCGGCGCTCAGCGGCATCATGGCGAGTTTCTTCCTGGCCATCACGCGCGCGATCGGCGAGACGATGATCGTCGCGCTGGCGGCGGGAGGCCTTGCGCACATGACGCTGAATCCGGCCAGCGAAGTGCAGACCATGACCGCGTACATGGTGCAGATCTTCCTGGGCGATGCGCCGGCCTTCGGCATCGAGAACCTCTCGAGCTATGCCGTGGCCGCCGTGCTCTTCGTGTTCACCTTCGCGCTGACCGTCGTGGGCAACGCCCTGCTGCGAGCCTTCCGCGAGGAGTACGAATGAGCGGCGCCGCACGCACCGCCGCGCGATTGCTGCAGGATCGCGCCTTCCTGCTGCTCTGCCTCGCGCTCACGAGCCTGTCGGTGCTGGCGCTCTGCATCCTGCTTACGAGCATCGCGGTGCAGGGCTGGTCGGGGCTCTTCGACGCGGAGGCGGTCCATGCCGTCTTCTCGGAGGGACAGCTGTCGCGCGCGAGGGATCTGGTGCGGTGGAGCTTCTTCAGCGAGTTCGCCAGTCGCCGCCCGACCAGCGCGGGCATCCGCGCGCCGCTGATCGGCAGTGTGTGGGTGTGCGCCACCTGCATGCTCTTCAGCCTGCCGCTCGGTGTCGGCACCGCGCTCTACCTCGAGGAGTTCGCGGCGAAGTCGCGCCTGACGCGATTCATCGACCTGAACGTGCGCAATCTCGCCGGCGTGCCAAGCATCGTGTACGGCATCATCGGCCTGACAGCCTTCAGCCGCATGTTCGGCCTGATCGGCGGACCGGATCGCGAGCCGATCCGCATCGGCCCGGCGGATTCCGCCTTCAGCCTGACCCTGCCCTTCGGACAGAGCGTGCTTTCGGGCGGACTCACGCTGATGCTGGTGATCCTGCCGGTGATCATCATCAGCACGCAGGAGGCCCTGCGCTCGGTGCCCAAGGGACTCCGCCAGTCGAGCCTTGCCCTCGGCGCGACGATGTGGCAGACCACCTGGCGGGTCACGCTGCCATCGTCCCTGCCCGGCATCCTGACGGGATCGATCCTGGCCCTCAGCCGAGCCATCGGCGAGGCCGCACCGCTGCTGGTGCTCGGAATCCCGGTCTTCATCGCCAGCACGCCTGAAGGCCCGATGAGCCCGTTCACCGTGCTGCCCTTCCAGATCTTCAACTGGGCCGGCCGCCCGCAACCGGCCTTCCACCAGCTCGCGGCAAGCGCGATCATCGTGCTGCTGCTGGCGCTGCTTTCCTTCAACGCGCTGGCGATCTACCTTCGTCACCGACTGCAGTCGAGGTCCTCATGAACACGGTCGAGCCCAAGTCCCCCAAGCCCCTGACGGCCCCCGCGCTCGAGGCGCGCACCGAACCGATCGACGACGCGCCCGTCTCGATACGGGCGGTCGACTTCAGCGCGTGGTACGGCTCGTTCCAGGCCCTCCATGGGATCACCCTGGACCTGCCTCGCAATCGCGTCACCGCGCTCATCGGCCCCAGTGGCTGCGGCAAGAGCACCTTCCTGCGCTGGATCAACCGGATGAACGACATGATCGCGTCGGCGCGGGCCGGCGGCATGCTCACGCTTGATGGCGAGGACCTGCTGGACCGCAAGCACGACCTGGTCGAGTTGCGGCGTCGCGTGGGCATGGTGTTCCAGAAGCCCAACCCCTTCCCCAAGAGCATCTACGACAACGTGGCCTTCGGGCCGCGCCTGCATCGGCACATGTCGCGCTCCGAACTGGACGACCTGGTCGAGCGCAGCCTTCGTGCCGCATCGCTGTGGGACGAGGTGAAGGACAGGCTGCAAGCGAGCGCGCTGGGCCTCTCGGGCGGCCAGCAGCAGCGACTCTGCATCGCGCGCGCGATCGCGGTGGGCCCCGAGGTCCTGCTGATGGACGAGCCCTGCTCCGCCCTCGACCCGCGCAGCACCGCGGGCATCGAGTCGCTCATCCGAGACCTGCGCAGCCAGTTCACCATCGTGATCGTGACCCACAACATGCAGCAGGCCGCGCGCGTGAGCGACGGCACCGCGTTCTTCTACGAGGGGCGGCTTGTGGAATCGGGTCCGACGGACCGCATCTTCACCAATCCGCGCGAGAAGCGCACCGAGGACTACGTGACCGGCCGGTTCGGCTGATCGCGCAAGGAGCACCCGATGGCCGTTGACCTTCGCAACGAGATGGTGGACCTTCGCCGCAACCTGCTGGCGATGGGCGCCGCGGTCGAGCAGCGCGTGACGCGCGTGATCGAGTCGATGGTCGAGGGCGACCTGTCTCTGGCCGAGAGCGTGAAGGCCGGAGACGCCGAGATCGACCGGATGGAACTGGAACTCGAGGCCAGCTGCATGCGACTGCTGGCGCTGGCACAGCCGGTGGCGGGCGACCTGCGACTGATCCTTTCGGTGATCCGGATCAGCGGGCAGCTTGAGCGCGTGGCGGACCTGGCGCGCGGCATCGCCAAGAAGCTCATCAAGGTCTCCGCGCTCGACGCGATCCAGATCCCGGACGCGATGACCGACCTGGCCTTCGCCACGCGAACCATGCTCAGCGACGCACTGGCCGCCCTGGCCAACGAGGACGCCGCGCTGTGCAGGCAGGTGCGCCGTTCCGACCAGCGCGTGGACGACCTGTACAAGGAGATCCTCATCTGGGGTCGACAGGAGATCCCCCAGCACCCCGAGGCCGCCGCCGCGGCGATCGACGTGCTGACCATCGCCCAGCGATTCGAGCGGATCTCGGACATGACCACGAACATCGCCGAGGACGTGATCTTCATGGTCGAGGGGCGCGTGGTGCGCCACGAGGCCCACTGAAGGCCCGGTTGAGGCCGGCGGCGTTCCCGGGTATCCTTCCCGACCCTCCAAGGAGCAGCCATGCATTACCCCCACAAGGTCAGCCGAATCAAGAAGGTCCGCAAGGTGGGCTTCCGCTCCCGCATGAGCACCCGCAAGGGTCGCAAGATCATCAATCGCAAGCGTCGGATGGGCCGGGCGATCCGCGTCCGCTGAGGCCCGGTGGCCTCGCCGCTCCTGCTCCTGATCGGGTTGCGCTGCTCCGGCAAGACGACCCTCGGGCAACTCGCGGCCCGTACCCTGAATGTTCCGTTCCAGGATCTCGATCCACTGGCGCTCGCGCGCCTGGGACGCGCCACGGTCACCGAAGCCTTCGAGAAGGATGGTGAAGAGGGCTGGCGACGAGCCGAAGCGCTCGCGCTGAAGGACGTGCTGGCGGCCGGAGCCGGCGTTCTCTCTCTTGGCGGTGGCACGCCCACCGCGCCCGGGGCGGCCGCGGCGATCCGCTCGGCGCAGTCAACCGGCCGCACGCGAGTGGCCCTGCTCCACCCGGGCGAAAGGGAATTGCTGCGACGCCTCGCGGCTGGCCGCGGCGATCGGCCGCGCCTGGGCCAGAACGATGCCTCGGAGGTCGCCCACCTTGCCGCGCAGCGGCTGCCGCTCTACCGGTCGCTGGCCGATGCGGTGCTCGACACGCGCCTCGAGACCGACGCGTGCGTTCGGCGGCTGGCAGCTCTGGTCACGGTCGGTCACTGACCTTCGGCCTGGTCGCAGGCCAACGGATCACCTCCAGGCCGCTCTCGTCCGGCACCATCACGCCAAGCTCGCGCAAGGCCTCGAGCGCGGCAAGCTGCTCCGCCGCCTTCTTGCTCGGGCCCCAGCAACTGCGGAAACGCCGCTCGCCGCTGACCACCGCGATCTCGAAGCACTTCGCGTGGTCGGGCCCCTTCTCGTCGAGCACCATGTACATCGGTGGCGCCATGCCAAGCGATGCCAGACTCTGCTGCACCACGCTCTTGTAGTTGTACTGGTGCCCCGTTCGCGAAGCCTGCTCCACGCGCGGCTCCAGCGCGCGAAGGAGAAGCGCGCGCGCGGCCTCGAGTCCGCCATCCAGGTAGATCGCGCCGATCACGGCCTCGAGCACGGCCGCCCGCACGGACTGCGGCAGGCTGCTGCGAGGCCCCATCCCCTTTCCAAGCAGAATGCACTCGTCGAGTCCAAGCTCGCCGGCGATCTCCGCGCAGGTCTGCCGACTCACGACATGGCTCTTGACCTTGGTCAGCTCGCCCTCAAGGCGCTCCGGAAGCCATCGAAAGAGATGCTCGCAGGCCACCAGGCCAAGCACGGCGTCTCCGAGAAACTCGAGTCGTTCATTGCTCACCAGCCGCCGGTCGGCGATGCTTGCGTGCGTCAGGGCGGTGACGAGCAGCGAGCGGTCACGAAATGCATGCCCGAGCCGTTGCTCGAGACGCGCCAGCATCGATTCGTCCATCCGAAGAGCCTCCGCCGGGGCCTGCGGTGGCCCTGGCACACGAACCGCAGTCGCGGGCTCTCCAGCGGACTCCGGTGCGGAGTGCGCTGGAGAGAGCGCGAACGAAGCGTCCCGCAACGCACGGGACACGGAGTGCAGACGATCCTCAGATCAGGCGACCAAGCGCAGCCTGATCCAGCAGACGGTGCAGACGGACCTCGTCAGCCTTGGCCGCGCCGTGCGCGTGAATGCCCATTCGGCGCGGACCCGGATCATCGATCTCGTCGAACAGGCGCGACACCTTGCCGACCAGGCGAATGGGAGCGCCACAACCGGGGAACTGAACCGAAACGTCCACGGGCGTTCCAACCGGAAGCGCTGCGTCCAGTTCGACTCGAATTCCCGAGTCGCTGATGTCGTAGGCGTGGCCCTCGAAGTGGCCCTTCGTTGCAGGCGTGTCGCCATGCGCGCCCACAACGACGAACACCAGGGCGGTTTCCAGCCGGAACCGCTCGGCGTTGCGTCGATCCGTGGTCGCTGTGGACAATCTCGTCTCCTGAACTAGGGTTGGCGCGAGCGCAGACATGACACGGTTATCGGTACGCGCAGTTCAGGAACTTGAACCAGTTCCTGACAATTGCCGCAAAGAGGCCGCGACACCCCAATGTGCCGTTTGTCCTTCCGCTTCCTAGAAGGAAGGGCCAAATTTCCGGCCGAAACGGCTGAAATCGCTATTCTCCCCCCGCGTGAAGAGCGAGAACGGTGATCGTGGCACCGCAGCAGGCCCCTCCCGGGAGGTTTCGGAAGCCCTTGCAAGCTCGATCTTTGCGATCGTCGGGTATGGAAATCAGGGACGGGCACACGCGCTGAACCTCCGCGAATCCGGGGCCCGGGTGCTTGTTGGGGCCCGGCCGAGCGGGTCGGCGACGGCTCGGGCAGCACAGGATGGGTTCGAGGTGCGTCCCATGGATGAAGCCGCGGCCGCTGCGGATCTGTGCATCGTTTCCCTTCCAGACGAGGCGCACGGCGATGCCTGGACGAACCACCTGCAGCCCGCGCTGAAGCCCGGCGCCACGGCAGGATTCCTGCACGGATTTTCCGTGCACTTCGGCGCCGTGAGCCCTGCCCCGACGGTTGGCGTCGTGCTTGTCGCGCCCAAGGGCCCTGGCCACACGGTTCGCATGCGGTTCACGCAGGGCCTCGGCGTGCCCGCGCTCTTCGCGGTCCATCAACCGGGACTCGACGCCGCGCGCACGCGCGCGATCGGACTGGCATGGGCGCATGGCATCGGCAGCGGCCGCGCCGCGATCGTGGAGACCACCTTCGCGGCGGAGACCGAGACCGACCTGTTCGGCGAGCAGGCCGTGCTGTGTGGTGGCGTGATGGCGCTTGCGCAGGAGGCCTATCGCACGCTGGTGGAAGCCGGCTATCCCCCGCCGCTGGCCTACATGGAGTGCTGTCAGGAGCTCAAGCAGGTCGTCGACCTCATGTTCGAGCGCGGACTCTCTGGCATGCGAGGGGCCATCAGCAACACGGCCGAGTTCGGCGCGTTCGTGGCGCAGGAACGACTCGTCGACGAATCGATGCGCGCGCACATGCGCGGGATGCTCGCCGACATCCGGAGCGGCGCCTTCGCCCGGCGCTTCCAGTCCGATGCCAAGGCAGGCTTTCCGTGGCTGGCTGCGCGACGCGCGCGCGCGGAAAGCGATCCGATCGAGGACGCGGGCGCCGAGGTTCGGCGCTGGATGCCGTGGCTCGAACGATCCGAAGGAACGAACAACGCATGAACACGCTGCAGGCCATCGTGCTGGGCATCGTCGAGGGTGTCACCGAGTACCTCCCCGTCAGCAGCACGGGCCACCTGATCCTTGCCGCGGCCGCGATGGGGCTGGGCGAACAGGAAGGCGGCGCCGGCAACGCGGCGCAGCTCAAGGAGGCGATCGATCGCTTCAGCATCATCATCCAGGGCGGCGCCATCCTGGCGGTGGCGGTGCTCTACTGGCCGCGCGTTCGCCAGATGCTTCGTGGCGGCGCGAGCCTGGCGCGCCCCGGTGCGCGTGACGCACAGGCCCTGATGGGCCTGCATCTGCTCAGGTTGCTCATTGCGGGATTCATTCCCGCCGCGATCGCCGGCGTGCTCGCCGGCAAGTGGATCAAGGCGAACCTCTTCGGGCCGATGCCCGTGATTGGCGCACTTGTGGTCGGCGGCGTGCTGATGATCGTCATCGCGCCGTGGCATCGCAGCAGGCTTCGAGCCTTCGGGGGCGCGACACGCGGCGTGTCGCACGCGGACGCGCTGCGAGCCCTGACCTGGAAGGGCGCGCTGTTCATCGGCTGCGTGCAGACGCTCGCACTCTGGCCCGGCACCAGCCGCTCGCTGGTCACCCTGCTCGCGGGCATGCTGATCGGCCTGCCTCCGGTGGCGGCCGCGGAGTTCGCGTTCCTGCTGGGTCTTCCCACGCTGGGTGCGGCCAGCGCGAAGGACCTGCTCGACGGCGTGCGCGAGATGGGCGCCATGGAGTTCCTTGCCGCGCTGGGCGGTCCGATGCCGGTGATCGCAGGCTCGCTTGCAGCGATGGCCAGCGCGGCCGTGAGCGTGAAATGGCTCGTGGGCTATCTGGGACGGCACACCCTGGAGCTGTTCGGCTGGTGGCGCATCGTGGTCGCCGGAGCTTTCGCCTGGGCGATCGCGATGGGCTGGATCGCCCGCTGAACCGAGCCGGATAGCATCGGTGTCCCCATGGGACAGGCCACGCTGGCGCTTCGAAACTTCCTGATCCGCGTCGCGATCTTCGTGATGCTGGCTGCGCTGCTGGCGTGGGCCGTGGGCGGCACGCTGTTCGGCAGCCACCGCGTGAACTTTCCCGCCGTCGACTGGGATGGTCGCGAGTGGGCGGTTCAGGTGGTCGGGAACGGTCGCCAGCCCGACCGCGTGCGCTGGCTGCTGGTCAGCCGACGTGGCGAAGAACCCTGGCGGGTGCATCCCGTGGCCGAGGCCGGCCAGTGGCGCGACCTCGTCGGCCCGGTGGCCGATGAAAGCGGCCTGCGCATCGCCGTCGCCTCGGAGGGGCCGAGTGGCAAGGCCTGGGAGCTGGTGACCTTCGAGCGTGGCGACACCCCGCCCCACCGCACGCCGCTTCCAGGTGCGCCGACCGACCGGATGCTGCCGCTCCCGAACTGACGCCGGATCAGTCGTCGCCGAACTTGATGCCCTGCGCCAGCGGCAGGTCGGTGCCCCAGTTGATGGTGTTGGTCTGACGGCGCATGTACTGCTTCCAGCTGTCGCTGCCCGACTCGCGGCCGCCGCCGGTGTCCTTCTCGCCACCGAACGCGCCGCCGATCTCGGCGCCACTGGTGCCCAGGTTCACGTTCGCGATGCCGCAGTCGCTGCCCCCATGGCTCAGGAAGCGTTCCGCACTGCGCACGCTGTCGGTAAAGATCGCGCTGGAAAGCCCCTGATCCACGCCGTTCTGAAGCGCGAGCGCCTCGTCGAGATCCTTCACGGTGAAGACATAGAGGATCGGCGCGAAGGTCTCCTCGCGACAGATGCCGGGCACCTTGCCCATGGGCACGCGGATGAGGGTGGGCTCCACGAAGTGGCCCGCACGCTTCTTCTGGCGCTCGATGCCGGCCAGGCCTCCGCACAGCACCTTGCACCCCTCCTGCTCGGCGCGCTCGACCGCAGCGCGCATGTCCTGCACGCTGCGCGAGGTGATGAGCGGGCCCATCAGCGTGCCATCCTGCAGCGGATCGCCGATCTTCACGCCGGCGTAGAGCTTCACGAGACGCTCCACCAGCTTGTCGGCCACCGATTCATGCACGATGAGACGCCGCGTGGTGGTGCAACGCTGGCCGGCCGTGCCGACCGCGCCGAAGAGCACCGCGCGCTCCACCAACTTCATGTCCGCATCGGGCATCACGATGACGGCGTTGTTGCCGCCGAGCTCAAGCAGGCTGCGTCCCAGGCGCCCCGCGACCACCTGGCCCACGCGGCGGCCCATGCGGCAGCTGCCCGTGGCGCTGATGAGCGGCAGGCGGCGGTCGGCCACCAGGCGCTCCGCCACGTCGCCATCGGACCCGATGATCAGGCTGAACACGTCCGCGGCATCGCCGCTGGTGGGGCGGAAGATGTCCTGTGTCCGCATGACCTCGGTGGCCACGCGGTTGCAGGCGATCGCGACGAGCGGCGTGAGCAGGCTGGGCTTCCAGAGGGTGGCGTTGCCGCAGATGCCCGCGATCATCGCGTTCCAGGCCCAGACAGCCGCTGGAAAGTTGAAGGCCGTGATGCAGCCGACGGTCCCGAGCGGATGCCACTGCTCGTACATGCGGTGCGTCTTGCGTTCACTGTGCATGGTGAGGCCGTAGAGCTGTCGCGAGAGGCCCACGGCGAAGTCGGCGATGTCGATGCACTCCTGGATCTCGCCCAGGCCCTCGGCACGGATCTTGCCGGCCTCCATCGAGACAAGCTCCCCCAGGTCGGCCTTGGCCGCCCGGAACGCCTCGCCGATGCGGCGCACGATCTCGCCACGCTGGGGCGCAGGCACCATCCGCCACTCGCGCTGCACGGCGACGCAGCGCTGCACCACGCGCTCGAGATCCTCGGCGCCGTCCAGGCGAACGCCCATGAGCGGCTCGCCCGTGCTGGGGTTGTCGGTGATCACGCACTCGGTGCCGGCCTTCGAGGGATCGACCAGGCGGCGATCGTCGGCGATGCGGAGTCGTTCAAGGAGAGGTCGGATCTGGCTCATGGAGCGCGAAGGGTACCGCGCAGACCCCGGCTTGCCCCCCACGCGCGCGTGCCGTACAAACTCGGCATGGCTCTCACCCGCGACCAACTCGCCATCCGCGCCTCGAAGGAACTCCGAGACGGCTTCTACGTGAACCTGGGCATCGGCATTCCCACGCTGGTGGCCAACCACGTGCCGAGCGGCATGACCGTGTGGCTGCAGAGCGAGAACGGCCTGCTCGGCATGGGTCCCTTCCCGACCGAGGATGCGGTGGACGCGGACCTGATCAACGCCGGCAAGCAGACGGTGACCGGCGTGCCCGGACACAGCTTCTTCAGCAGCGCCGACAGCTTCGCGATGATCCGCGGCGGCCACATCGACCTGGCGATCCTGGGGGCGATGGAGGTGAGCCAGACGGGCGATCTGGCCAACTGGATGATTCCCGGCAAGCTCGTGAAGGGCATGGGCGGCGCCATGGACCTGGTCGCCGGCGTGAAGCGCCGCGTGATCGTGATGGAGCACTGCAACAAGAAGGGCGAGAGCAAGGTCCTTCCCAGGTGCACCCTGCCCCTGACGGGCATGGCCTGCGTGGACATGCTCATCACCGACCTGTGCGTGATGGAGTTCGACCGCGCCAAGTCGCGCTTCCGCCTGATGGAGGTCGCGCCAGGCGTGACCGTCGACGAAGTGAAGGCCAGGACGCCGGCAGAGATCCTGGTCGACCGCGACGTGAAGCCTGTCTCGCTCTGAGCTCAGAGTTCCTTGACGCGGTGCTTCATCTGGGCCTTCAGACGCATGATGATGCTGCTGTGCATCTGGCTCACGCGGCTCTCGGAGAGGTCCAGCGTGAGCCCGATCTCCTTCATCGTCATCTCCTCGTAGTAGTAGAGGATCAGGATGAGACGTTCCGCGCGGCTCAGGCCCTTGGTGAGCAGCGCCTGCACGTCGTTGCGGTGGAGACGGTCGAGCGGGCGGTCCTGCCGCGCGTCCTCGATCACGTCGACCTCGCGACCTTCCTTGCCCGCGTCGGCGTCGTTCCACTTGCGGTGCATGCTCACCACGCTCACGGGGCGGCTGTCGCGGCAGAGCTTCTCGAACTCGTCGGGCGCCACGTTCAGGCGCTTGGCGACTTCGGCGTCGGTGGGCTTGTGCCCTTCCTCCATCTCGATGGTCTTGCGCACGCGCTCCACCTTGGCGGTGCGGCTGCGGACCAGGCGAGGCACCCAGTCCATGGCGCGCAGCTCGTCGAAGATCGCGCCACGGATGCGCTGGGCGCAGTAGGTCTCGAACTTCACGCCACGGTCGGGATCGAAGGCGTCGATCGCGTCCATGAGGCCGAACAGTCCGGCGCTCATCAGGTCCTCGACGTCCACTTCGCTGGGAAGGCGCTTGTGAAGGCGCTCAGCGGTGAACCGGACCACGTCGAGATAGCGCTCGATCAGCCGGTTCCGCAGCGCCTGACGCGACACGGTCTCCGCGGGAAGGCCAACGTAGCAGCGCCAGGCTGCATCGATCGCCTCGGGCGTGTCCAGCGGCATGGTCTCGGGGGCCGGCGCCGCCGGCTTGGAAGCCGATCGGCCACGACTCGCGCCACGGCGAGGCTGCGGTTTAGTTTGCGAAATGGTTTCAGCCTGCGTGGAAGCCTTCCTGGCTCCAGAACGTGGCTGTGCACTTGCCTTGGACATGCGGTCGCTCCTTGACCAACGTCCTGCGAACGAAGGCGACGGCGTCGCCTTTCGGAGTGAGGCGGGCATCTTGCCCGCCGCGAGGAAGCGCCGAATCCATGGCGACACCTCGACCGGCGGAGTCTAACGGATGCCCTGCCAAGCGCAAGTGGCGAACCACTCGATCCTGAAGATTCAGCGCTCCACGAGGACGTGGCTGCGTTCGCATGCGCGAGAGATCCAGTCGCGCGTCGCCGGCGCGAGATCGCTCGATGTTCCACTGCCATGCCCGACCCAGGCGAGCGGAAGTCCCGACGCGGCGATCACGCGAAGCGCGGGTTCCAGCCGCGCGGCAAGATCCACCCGGGTCAGCGCGACGCAGTTGGCACCCACGCGAGCGAAGACTTCGAGCTGCCGTCGCAGCGCCGCCTCGTCCGCATCCGCCGCGAGCACTGCGCAGACAGCCTGTGGCACAAGTGCCTGCAGCGCACGAGCATGCGATCCAAGCCGCTCCCCGTCACGGGGGCCCGCACCGGGAAAGTCAACGAGCACAAGTGAACGGTGACCAAGGCTGGCGGCGGCATCGGCGATCTCGGTGGACTGCGCCGAGGCGTGAAGCGGCAGGCCAAGCGCATCGGCGAAGCCTCGCAGATCACCCGCATGCGTTTCATCGCCCGCCGAAAGCAGGCCCACGTTGCAACGATCGCGACCGTTCATGCGGGCGGCGATGCTGCAGACCACACGCGTCACGCCGCTGCCCGGCGCTCCAAGGAAGGCCCAGACCTCGCGCGAGCCCGAGGAAGGCTCCACCACCGCGGTGTGAAGCGACGCCGGATCGAATCGGCCCTCGGCCGCCTGCGCCCGCAGCGCCGTCACGCTTGCCAGCAGGCGCAACCGAGCGCGGGCGGTGGTGGCACGCGTTCCGATCGGTCGAACGAGGAGCTCCACGGGCGTGTTTCTCCGCTCCTGCGAGCGTCGCCACTCGAGGATCTCGAATCCACCCGGATGACGGGCGTGTGCCCGCTGCAGTGCATCCCGCTCCGAACGACCCAGGCAACGCGTTGGTTCCGTCACGATGTCTCCTCGTGTCTTCATGCCGCGGCGGGTTCGCCCGCCGACTCGATTTGTAGTTCGCAGTCCTGCGGGATCTCGCCGCGCGCGAGCACGGTGACCTCGCCGAGCCGGCCCCGCAGCGCCCGACTCACCACGCCGCGCATGCGGTCGGGCGTCACGACGACGGCGGGCTGGCCACGCTCAAGCAGGCGTCGGAGGCCGGGCGCGGCATTGCGCACCAGACGCTCCGCGATCGCCGCGTCAGGCACCACGCTGCGCTCCGCCGCGCGCAGCGCCGCCTCACCCTCGAGCGCCTCGGCGCCGACCCACACCGCCGAGAGCTGCCTTGAAGCTCCACCCGCGCGCTGGAGCAACCGCTCGCAAAGCGCGCTCGCACCGACGGACCGCGCGCGGCGAATCGCGTCATCCGGATCGTGGGGATTGGCGGCATGCACGGTCTCGGCGATGCGCTCAAGATCGCGCACCGGCAGTCCCTCGCGCAGGAGGCCCTGCAGGAGGTCGCGCAATCGATCGATCGGCCACGCAGGCCCCGAGATCAGCGCCGCCGCCCGAGGCGCCGTGTGGCGAAGCCGATCCAGCATGCGGCCGACTTCCTCGACACTGAGCAATTCCCAGGCCCGACGGCGCAGCACCTCGATCAGATGGCCCGCCAGCGCACCGGCGGGGTCGGCAACCGCCAGCCCGCGCGCCTCCAGGGCCTCGCGCGCCTGCGGCGGCACCCACACCGCCGGAAGTCCGTGCGCAGGCTCCGTTGTTGACTCGCCTGCCACGTCGGGGACGCCGCCCTTGGGGTCCATGACCAGCAGCGCGTTCACCCGCAGGGTGCCCGCAGCCACCACCGCGTCGCGAAGCCGGATGCAGTATGCGGAAGGGTCCAGTCCCGCGTCGTCCCGCACCCGAACCGATGGGACAAGCACGCCCACTTCCTGCGCAAGACGCCGACGGACCGACGCGACCTGATCGAGCAGGCCGCCCGGCGCCTCGGAGGCGAGCGAGAGCAGTCCGATGCCAAGGTCGATCGAAAGCGGCTCCACCACCAGCGCGTCCTCGATGCGATCCGACTCGGCTCGAACGGGCGATTCGGCCGTCGACGCCGCCGCCCGCACGCGCGCCGTCCATATGGCGGCGCCGGCCAGCAGCGCCGCGGCGCCAAGCAACGGCGCCGCGGGCAACGAGGTGCACGCCAGCGCGACCAGCAGCGCGGCCACCAGCCAGAGTGCCGCGGGTCTCGAGGTGAGTTGCCGGGGAATCTCGCGGCCAAGGGTGTCACCGCTCGCGGCCTTGGCGCTGACCAGGCCACTCGCCGTGGCCACCAGGAACGCGGGAATCTGCGTGACCAATCCGTCGCCCACGGCCAGCAGCGCGAACACCCGAGCGCTCTCGGCGGCCCCCCAGCCCTTCTGCAGCACGCCCACCAGCACGCCACCGACGATGTTCACCAGCACGATCACCAGGCCAGCGACCGCGTCACCGCGCACGAACCGCCCCGCGCCGTCCATCGCGCCATGGAAGTCCGCCTCGCGCAGCAGTTCCTCGCGGCGACGGCGCGCTTCCGCCGCGTCGATCGCGCCGCCAGCGAGATCCGCGTCGATCGCCATCTGCCGTCCCGGAAGCGCGTCGAGCGCAAATCGCGCGGACACCTCTCCCATTCGCACGGAGCCCCGCGTGACCACCACGAACTGCACCACCACCAGCATCGCGAAGACACTCAAGCCCACCACCGGATTGCGTCCGGCGCCCAGCAGGCCGAAGGCCTCGATGATGCTGCCTGCGCTGGCCGCCGCCGAGGCCGCATCGGGGGCCTCGGTTCCCAGGATCAGGCGCGTGCTTGCCACGTTGAGCCCAAGCCGCAGCAGCGTGGTGCCGAGCACCAGCGCCGGGAACACGCTGAAGTCGAGCGGACGCCGCATGCTTGCCGCCGTCGCGAGCACCACGCCGCTGAGGGCGAAGTTCACCGCGATCAGCGCGTCCATGGCCCAGGCAGGCAACGGAAGCACCAGCGTGGCCACCAGCCCCACGAACAGGGCGGGCACGAGCCACTCGAATCGGCCTCGTTGCATGCTCACGCCAACCTCCATCGGCCCGCAGGCCCTCGGCGCATGCGCGGAGCGCTGGCCCGATCGTCTCGCTGCGCCTCGGATCGGGTCATGCGCAGGGTTTGGTCGAAGGCGCGCATCGCCAGGCGCAACTGCAGCAGGCCAAGCACAAGCGCCGCCACCAAGGCCCCCAGCGCCGCAGCACCGACGAACAGCGTCGCGCCCCAGATGGCGTCACCGAATGGCCGCTGCACCAGCGAGGGCAGCGATCCGATCCAGGGAATGATCGCCACGATCCCACCGACCAACCCGGAGAGCGCCAGAATCCAGCTGGCGGAGACCGCTCGCACGCGAAGCGCGAAGGGTGTTCGGGGCGCCGGGCGCCATGCGCGCAGGCGTGTCCAGCCTCCATGCACCAGCGCGTGCGACAGCGCGACGGCCACCAGGATCAGCGCGGTGACGCCAAGCGCCGGCAGCACGGTCGCTCGCCAGCCGCTGGCGGACACAGGCGTTCCATCGACGGCCAACGAGGCACGCAGCCACCCCTTGGCGCCCATCGCGATCGGTCCTGCGGCCAGCGAGAGAAGCCCCAGCGCGATCAGGCCACTCACCGCCGACGCGAGCCATGGCGCGCGCGGCCCGTTGCCTGCCTCGATCGCGCGAGCCCGACGAGCCGGCGAGGCCTCGACTGGTCGTTCCTCGCCATCACCGAGGAACTTCATGACGCGCCCCCTGCAAGGCGCGCCAGGACACCGCGAAGCACTTCGGTCTGCGCGGCCCACACGCCCACGGCCGTCGCCGCGAGCATGCCGAGCCCGGTCGCCGCACGCACGCCAAAGCCTCCGGCCAAGGTCATCACGCCGGGAGCCGACCGCACGATCACGCCACCGATCGCGGCTCCAGCCATCGTGAGTGCCAGCACCGGCAGGCTCACGCGAAGCGCAAGTTGCGAGGCGGCATCGAGCGCCGACGCGATGCCCTCTGCGCCCATTCCCCAAGCCGACTGGCCATCGCGCCCGCGCGCGGCGGTGATCACCACCGTCTCGATCCCGCCCACCGCCACGAAACAGGCCGCCGAACACCATCCCAGCGTGGCCTCCGCGGCGTTGCCTTCAGGCTCGGCGCTCTCCGGCTGCGCAGCCTCACCCAGACCGAGCCCCATCTGCTCGCCAACGAGCCGACCGGCGAGGCGAAGCCCTCCTGCCGCGGCGGCTGCGGTCGCACCCACGATCGCACCGGCGGCGAGTTCCTGCGGGGCCCAGAGCCAGAACGATCCCTCCGGACTCGCTCCGCGGGAGCCCATCGGCCATGCGACCACCGCCGCGATCAAGACCAGTCCAGCGCGGATCGAGCCTGGCATCCCCGTGAACGCAGGCAACAGAAGGGCGGCACCCGCCGCCCGCAGCATGGCGGGGAGGCCTGGCAGCAGCATGGCGATCCACGCCTGATCGCTCACGCACTCCCCCAGCAGCGCATGGCGAAGTCGATCATCTTGGCGGTCATCCAGCCCGCCAGGGCCAGCGCGCCCACCGCAGTCACCAGAAGTCGCGGCGCGAATCCGGCCGCCGCGTCGTGCACATTGGCCAAGGACTGCAGCAGACCCGACACGATGCCCGTGCCGAGCGCAAGGAGCAGGAGCGGCAACGCAACCACAAGCGCCACCCCAAATGCGGCCTGGAGAAGTCCGAGCATGCCTGGATCGCTCATGTTGCCGCACCCCCTGTCACGCCCGTGACGAGTCCCGACGAGACGAGGGCCCATCCGTCGACCGCCACGAAGAGCATGAGCTTCAGCGGAAGGCTCACGAGCGTCGGCGGCGTCATGAACATGCCAAGGCTCGCCAGCGTGGCCGCGACGGCCAGATCGATCGCCAGGAACGGCAGCAGCAGCTTGAAACCCAGCATGCATGCCACGCGCAGTTCGTTCAACGCGTACGCGGGCAGCAACGTCATGGTGTCGATGTCGCGCCGGGCCGGTGGCGCGGCCGGATCGATCGCCTGCCCCTTCGAACGCATCACGCTGGCGAGGGTGCCACCACCTCCGGAGCGCTCCATCTGGTCGAACATGAACGCCCGCAAGGGCGCCTCGGCACCGCGCAGCGAGGCCGCCGGATCCTTCGAGTTGCCGGCCGCAAGGTTCGCCAGACCGCCGCGCCATGCCGCGTCAAGCGTGGGCCCCATGGAAGCGAACGTGAGCGCAGCGGCAAGCCCGGTCATCACGAGCCCGCCCGGCACCGAGCCCAGACCAAGCCCCTGCCGCAGGATGCCGAGCGTGACCAGCATGCGCGGAAAGCAGGTGCACAGCGCCAGGCCTGCGGGCAGCAGCGTGACCGCAAGTGCGGTGGCGGCCCACTGCGCGCCCGTCTCGATGCCAGCCGGCACCGAAGCGATCATGAGGCGATCCTCCGGAGCGCAGCCGGGGCTTCGGGCGAATCGGCGCCGAACTCCGCCAGACGCTGGAACCCCTGCGCGCTCTCTCCCACCAGAACCACACGATCCCCAACCCGGACCAGCGAAAGCGATCGACCTCGCCCCATCTGGGCGCGGTCCATGACCTGGATGCCCGAAGACGGCCGGTTGTTCAGTCGTCGCGCGCGCTTGACCAGCGCCGCCACCGCGACGACGGCCGCGACCATGCACACCATCAGCGGGATCCAGGCGTCGCCGGTCACGGCTGCAGGCGCGTTCGGCTCAAACGGAACCACTCGCGCTTCAGGATCCTTCGCCGCGGCCATGGCACAAAGTGACATCGCGCCTGCAACGCAGATGCAACGCAACACGAGAATCCTCGGTCTGGCGGGCAGGCGCCGATCCATGGCTGGGCCCTCAAGCGAAACGGCCAGCACACCGCTGGCTCGGACGGCATCCATGCCGACCTGACTGTCATCGGCATTCGGAGGGAATCCACGCCAATCGTTTCGGGGCCTCCAGACCCTCGGGGATGACGGCGATCGGTACCATCCCCCCGTGCGGATCCCGCTCCTTCCCCTGCTTCTGACCCTGGCGGTGGCGACCAGCCAGGCCCGGGCCCAGACGGAGTACACCCTCGACGACTTCGACCAGTGGAAGCCGGCGCCTGGCCCGGTCGCGCTGGATCCCATGCTCCAGCAGGCGCGGCTGGCCCTCGCCAACGACGAGCCGCAGCGGGCCTACACGCTGGCAACAACCTTCCTGGACCAGAATCCCCTCAGCAAGGCCCGCCCCGATGCCCTCCTGATCAAGGGCGACGCCGACCTGGCGATGGACAACGAGTGGCAGGCACTCTTCTCGTACGAGGAGATCGCCCGGAGATATGCCACCACGGCCGTCTTCGTGCCGGCCCTCGAGCGCGAGTTCGAGATCGCGCGGGCCTACGTGCATGGACTGCGCAAGCGGTTCCTGGGAACGTTCCGCCTGCTCGACGCCGGCGACGACGGTCAGGAGATCCTGATCCGCATTCAGGAGCGCCTGCCGGGCAGCGAACTGGCGGAGCGGGCCGGCATGGAACTGGCCGACTACTACTTCCGCATCCGCGACATGCCGCTCGCCGCGGACGCCTACGACCTGTTCACGCAGAACTACCCGCGCTCGCGACAGGTCGTGAAGGCGCGCCTTCGACTCATCTACGCGTACTACGCGCAGTTCAAGGGCCCCGAGTTCGAGGGCCAGGGCCTGCAGGAGGCGACCGCGAAGTTGAAGCAGCTGCAGAACGACGAGCCGGCGGTGGCGCAGAAGATCGGCGCCGACGCGCTGCTCGTGCGCATCTACGAGAGCGAGGCGGCGCGCCTGAAGGCGCAGTCGGACTGGTACGTGAACGTGAACGACTGGATCGCGGCCGAGCTGATGATCCGCGCGCTCGTGCGCAAGTACCCCAACTCGATCGCGGCGATCCAGGCGCTCCGCGAGATCCAGACGATCCTTGACCAGCTGCCGCAGAGCATCCTGAAGGATTGCCCGGACTACGCTGCGCTGCGGAAGGCGATCGTGGGCACCGATGGCCCGGCGGATCCGCCCGGCATTCCGCCTGCGCCGGAGACGCCGTTGCCCGCGACCGCCCCGGAAACGCCCGCGCAACCGGTGCCAGGCGCCATCGCGCCCGCCGACACGAACCCCGCTCCGCCCGCCGGAGCCGCGCCATGATCGTCCGCACGCTCTCCTGCGCACTGCTCACGCTGCTCGCAGCCTGCTCGGGCGCGAAGGGTTTCAAGGCCGGCACGCTGCATCCGACGAAATACCGCTCGATCGCCGTGCCGATCTTCCAGAACGCGACCTACGATCGCCAAGTGGGCTACCAGCTGACCGAGGCGCTGCAGAAGCGCCTGCAACAGTCGAGCCCCTACGCCATCGTTGGCGAGGGAACCGCCGACACCGTGCTGCGAGGCAAGGTGACGGCCGTGAACCTGCGACAGATCAGCCAGAGCCTGGGCACCGGCCTGACCGAGGAACTCGGATGCACGGTCACGGTGGACTGGGAATGGATCGACATGCGGACGGGCAAGCCGATCATCGCCCGAAACGGCTTTGCCAGCAGCGGCACGGTCGTCGCCAGCCGCCCGCAGGCCGAGCCGCTCGATCTCGCCCGCTATCAGGCCGTGCAGAGCCTTGCCGACGACATTGTGGCCAACTTGCAGGCCGATTGGTGAACCCGATGCGAACCACCCCCCACGAAAAGCCCCACACGCCTCCCATGCACTTCGCCCGACAGGAGCCCGGCTCCCGCGGTCCCGGTGGGCCCCAACGCCCGGGTTCCTCGCCGGCGCGGCCGCCACGCCAGTTCATGACGTGGCTCACGGTGGCGCTGCTGCTTTCGCTGGTCTACGTGGTCGTGAGTGGAAGCACCACGCGCGGCGTCCAGCTCGACAGCTGGCGGCAGTTCATGACCTACGCGAAGGACGGCTTCATCGAGCCCGGCTCGGTGGTCATGCAGAGCGATCGGCTGATCGCCAAGGTGAAGCCCGGCACGAAGGGCTTCAGCGAGCGCTTCGGCGACGAGCCAGCTCCCGTGTCGGTCACCATCGCGCCCACCGCGCACGCCAAGTACATGGAGGACCTTGATGCGGCCAACGTGCCCTATCGCGTGGACATGGCCACGGGGGCACTGTCGCAGGTCCTTCTTACGATCCTGCCCACGGTGATCGTGCTGGGCCTTCTGTGGCTGCTCATCTCACGCAGCATGCGGGGTGCGGGTGGCGGGCCGGGCGGCATGCTCGGTGGCTTCGGTCGAAGCCGTCACCGCGAGACCAACAAGGAAGGTGCCCAGGCCACCTTCGCCGACGTCGCGGGCATCGACGAGGCGAAGGAGGAGGTCGCCGAGATCGTGGAGTTCCTCAAGAACCCCAAGCGCTTCCAGAAGCTCGGCGGCCGGATCCCGCGCGGCGTGCTGCTCGAGGGCCCTCCAGGCTGCGGCAAGACGCTGCTGGCCAAGGCGATCGCCGGCGAGGCCGACGTGCCCTTCTTCTCGATCAGCGGCAGCGACTTCGTGGAGATGTTCGTGGGCGTTGGCGCCAGCCGCGTGCGCGATCTCTTCAAGCAGGCCAAGGACAAGGCGCCGTGCATCATCTTCCTGGACGAGATCGACGCCGTGGGCCGGCGCCGTGGCGGTGGATTCTCCAGCGGCGGCCATGACGAGCGCGAGCAGACCCTGAACGCGATCCTGGTCGAGATGGACGGCTTCGAGGCGAGCGATCAGGTGATCGTGATCGCGGCAACGAACCGCGTGGATGTGCTGGATCCGGCGCTCACCCGGCCCGGCCGCTTCGACCGCGCCGTGGCGGTGCAGCTGCCCGACGTGGCCGGCCGTCGCCAGATCCTGGGCGTGCACGCGCGCAAGGTGAAGATGGGTGCCGACGTGGACCTGGACAAGCTCGCGCGCAGCACGCCCATGTTCAGCGGCGCCGACCTGGCCGCGATCATCAACGAGGCGGCGATCCTGGCCACCATGGCGAACAAGGAAGCCATCGAGATGACCGATCTCGACGAGGCCCGCGACAAGATCCGCTGGGGCCGCGCCAAGAAGAGTCGCAAGATCGAGCAGCAGGAGCGCATCGCCACCGCGTACCACGAGGCGGGCCACGCCGTGCTTCAGATGCTCCTGCCCGACGCCGACCCGCTGCACAAGGTCACGATCATCCCGCGCGGGCAGGCGATGGGCGTGACGTTCAGCCTGCCCGAGAAGGATCGCTACGGCTACGCCAAGCGATATCTGCAGGCCACCATGCGCGTGCTGTGCGGTGGACGGCTGGCCGAGGCGCGAAAGACCGGCGACGTCTCGAGCGGCGCGTCGATGGACATCAAGATGGTGACCACCTACGCGCGCGCCATGGTGCTCGAATGGGGCATGAGCGAGAAGCTCGGATTCGTGCGCTATGCCGGGGACGACAGCCGCGAGAGCCTGCTGCCGGACAAGGACTACAGCGACGACACGGCGCGCATGATCGACGAGGAGATCCGCCGCATGGCCGACGAGGCCTACGCCGAGGCCAAGTCGATGGTCGAGAGCAACTGGGACAAGATCACCGCCGTGGCCGAGGCCCTGCTGCGGCTCGAGACGCTCCAGCGCGAGGAAGTCGAGAGGCTGATGCGTGGCGAGCAGGTGGAGCGCCCGACCGTGGCCCAGATGCTTGCCACCAAGCCCGCGGCCGCCCCCACCCCGCCCCCGGTCGGCGAGGAGCCGATGGGTGGCGCGGTGCCGAGCCCAGCCTGAGCCTCACGCGCGTGAAACAATCGAGGCCCACGGCGTCGCCGTGGGCCTCGTTCACTTTTCAGCTCTCCGAATCAATCAGACCAGCAGCGTCGCCGGGTTCTCGAGCAGGCCCTTCAGTTCCTTGAGCCAGCGGGCCGCCATGGCGCCATCGATCACGCGATGATCACTCGACAGCGTGGCGGTCATCTCGTAGCCGATCGTGAGCTCGTCGTTGCGCACGACGGGCTGCTTGATCGCCGCGCCACACGCAAGGATCGCGCTGTTGGGCGGGTTGATGATCGCCGTGAAGTGCTCCACGCCGAACATGCCAAGATTGCTCACCGTGAAGGTGCTGTCGGCCATGTCGTCGGCGGAAAGGCCGCGTGTGCGCGCCTTCTCGCCGAGCGCCTTCGCCTCGGCGCTGATCGCGCGCAGGCTCTTGCGGTCGGCGTCGCGGATGACGGCCACGACCAGGCCGCCGCCCTTCGATTCATCGAGCGCCACGGCCACACCCACGTTCACCTGCTTGTGCATGGCGATCGCGTCGCCGGCCCAGCTGCTGTTCACGTACGGGTGACGAGCCATCGCCAGCGCGCAACCGCGCACGATGAAGTCGTTCACGCTGAGCTTGATGCCGGTCTCGGCCAGCTCGCCGTTCAGCTGCTCGCGCATGGCCACGAGCCGATCGAGCTCGAAGCGCATGCTGACCTGGTAGTGCGGGATGGTGGTCTTGCTCTCGACCAGGCGGCGCGCGATCGTCTGGCGCATGCCGCTCACGGCCACGCGCTCGCTCTCGAGGCCGGCCACGACCAGGCCACCCGACACGCGCGCGGCGGCGGGCGCCACCGGCACGGCAAGCGCCTGTGCTGCGGGCGCAGTGGCCTGCGCCACCGGAGCCTGCGGCCGAGAAGACGCGTTCTCCATCGCGGTCTGAACGTCACGCTTGATGATGCGTCCGCCCGGACCACTGCCCTTCAGCGAGGACAGCGGAATGCCCGCCTCCTCGGCCATGCGACGGGCCACAGGGCTCACGCGCACGCGCGCGCCGCCCACGGTCACGGTTTCGTCCTCGTCCACCGGCTTCGCTGCAGGAGCCGACGGGGCGGAGGCCGCGGTCGGCGCGGGCTTGGCGGCGGGCGCGACCTTCGGAGCGGCGGCACCCCCTCCGCTGGCCGCGGCGGCGAGGTCCTCGCCCTCCTCCGCGATCACGGCGATCTGGGTGCCGACCTTCACGCTCTGGCCCGCCGGCACGAGCAGCTTGGCGATGCGGCCGTCGTCGAAGACGGGCATCTCCATGGTGGCCTTGTCGGTCTCGATGTCCGCGACGACCTGGCCACTGGTGACCTCGTCGCCTTCCTTGACGTTCCAGCGCACGATGGTGCCGGCCTCCATGGTGTCGGACAGCCGCGGCATGGTGACGGAGATGGGCATGGGGTGCTTCCTTGCGCCTCAGGCGTTGTAGGTGGCGGCGCGCACCGCCTCGCAGATCTTGCGGGCGTTGGGCAGGTACTCCTGCTCCAGGTTGTACGCGTAGGGCGCGGGCACGTCGGCGGTGTGCACGCGATGCACGAAGTTGTCGAGGTCGTCGAAGCAGTGCTTGTGCACCTGGGCGGCGAGCTCGCTGCCCGGGCTGCCGAAGCTCCAGCTCTGGTCGACCACCACGCAGGTGCTGGTCTTCTTCACGCTGCGCACGACGCTGCCGATGTCGAGCGGTCGGATCGTGCGAAGGTCGATCACCTCGCAGTCGATGCCCTCCTTGGCGAGGGCCTCGGCGGCCTCGATCGCGAAGTGCACCGGTCGGCCCCACGTGGCGATGGTGCAGTCGGCGCCGGCACGGCGGACGCGGGCCTGGCCGAACGGAACCAGGATCTCCTCGCCCTCGGGCACATGGCCCTTCATGCCGAGCATGCGCTCGCTCTCCAGGAAGAACACGGGATCGTCGTCGCGGATCGCCGTCTTGAGCAGCGCCTTCGCGTCGTCGGGGGTCGCGGGAATCGCCATCTTCAGGCCGGGCACGTTGCTGTACATGCCCTCGACGCACCAGCTGTGGGTGCTGCCGAGCTGTCCACCCGCGCCGTCGTTGCCGCGGAACACCACCGGGCAGCCGAACTGGCCGCCGCTCATGTAGAGCATTTTGGGGGCGTTGTTCAGGATCGGGTCGGCCGCAACCAGGCTGAACGACCAGCTCATGAACTCGACGATCGGGCGCAGCCCCTGCATCGCGGCGCCGATCGCGAGGCCGGCGAAGCCGCTCTCGCTGATCGGCGTGTCGATGATGCGGCGCGGGCCGAACTCGTCGAGCATGCCCTTGCTGACCTTGTACGCGCCGTTGTACTGCGCCACTTCCTCGCCAAGCAGGAACACGCGCTGGTCGCGGCGCATCTCCTCGGTCATGGCCTCGCGCAGGGCGTCACGGAACTCGATCTCTCGCAGCGCGCTCACAGCACCTCTCCCTTCGGGTCGATCGCCTTGAAGCTCGGCGTGTTCGGGGCGCCGCCCATGAAGGCGGGCTGGCTGGAACCCGGATACGGACCCCATGGCTCCATGTAGACGTCGGTGTAAAGCTCGCCGGCCTCGGGCACCGGGCTGGCGTCGGCGAAGGCCACGCAATCGCGCACCTCGGCCTTCACTTCCTTCCACATCTCCTTCACGTCGGCCTCGGTCACCACGCCCTTCTCGAGCATGAACTTCTCGAGCTTGCCGATCGGGTCGTCGCTCTCCCAGGCCTCCTCCTCGTCGCGCGTGCGGTACTTGCGCGGATCGCTCATGGAGTGGCCCTTGTATCGGTAGCAGCGCAGGTCGATGAACCACGGACGACTGCGCTCGCGCGCATCGTCGACCACCTGCTTCATGCCCCAGTAGCACTCGAGCACGTCCATGCCCTCGACCACGGCGGCGTCGATGCCGTAGCCGATCGCCTTGGACTTGAGGTCGTGCGCCATCGTGGTGCCGCGATGGATGCTGGTGCCCATGCTGTAGCCGTTGTTCTCGACCACGAACACCACGGGAATGTCCATCAGGCCGGCGAGATTCATGGCCTCGTGCAGCGCACCCTGGTTCAGCGCGCCGTCACCCAGGAAGCAGAGCGTGACGCGCTTGTTGCGGCCGTTCTGCATGACCTCGTCCTCGTACTTCGTGGCGAAGGCGAGGCCGAGTCCGAGCGGCGTCTGCGCGCCGACGATGCCGTGGCCGCCGAACATGTTGTTCGGCTTGTCGAACATGTGCATCGAGCCACCCTTGCCCTTGGCGCAGCCGTCGATGCGGCCGAACATCTCGGCCATGCAGGCGCGCGCGGTCATGCCGCGGGCGAGCGCGTGGCCATGGTCGCGGTAGGCGGTGACCAGCGGATCCTCGGGCTTGGTCGCGGCGACGCAGCCGACTGCCACGGCTTCCTGCCCGATGTAGACGTGGCAGAAGCCGCCGATCTTCTTGTCCTGGTACGCCTGCATGCAGCGCACCTCGAACTCGCGGATCAGCATCATGTCGCGCAGCCACTTCTTCAGGGTGGCCGGCGGAGGCGGGGTGCGGTCAGAGGACAGGAGCGGAGCGCCCTGACCTCGGTGGACGTCGAAGAGCCTGCGTGTGTCGGTGGATGGGGTGGACATGGTGGTGTCGGCCGGATGCCTCACATCGGCGAACGGCCAAGCCCCCGGTTATAGAGGCAAAAAGCCTTCAGGGCAACGCCAGCCCCCTCTGACGGGCCAGAAATGGCCTTTCAGGGGGTCTGCGTGGCTGGCTTTGCTGGTTCGCCATGCTGGACCGCCTCGGCGACCTTGGTCGCGCTGGCCGTTCCGAGCAGCCGCGCCCGGAGCGCCAGAAGCGCCGTCTCGAGCTGCGGGTCGGTTCCGGTCGCCAGGATCTCGTCCGGATCCTTGCGCGGGGCCTTCGCCTCCTTGCCCGGCTCGGGAAGCGTGTCCACGGTGCTTCGAAGCTCGGCGAGCTTCTCGAGCTGGTCCGGCGTCATCTTCACGCGCAGGTCTGGCAACACACCCCAGTCGTCGGTGCCCGGACTCTTGTGGACCTTGCGGCCCTTGGGCTTGCCCTCTTCCGGTGGCAGCACGTAGTGCTGCGTGGTCACCTTCACCGCCGCCTCGCGAGAACGGTCGCGCAGTGGCGTGACTTCCTGGACGCTTCCCTTGCCGAAGCTGCGCTCGCCCACGACGACGGCCTTGTCGTAGGCCTGCAGGCAGCCGCTCAGGATCTCGCTGGCGCTGGCGGAACTCTGGTTCACCAGCACCACGACGGGAAGGTCCTTCAGTGCCGCGCGGTTCGGCTCGGCCATGCGCGCGCTCGTGGTCTCGCCGAAGCGGTTCTCGGTGCTGACCAGCAGTCCACTGGGGATCCAGAGATTGCAGAAGTCCGTGGCGCTGGTGAGCAGGCCGCCGGGATTGCCGCGCAGGTCCAGAACCAGGCCCTCCAGCGGGTGCTTGGCGCGCATCGCGTCGACGGCCTTCATGAAGTCGGCGAAGCTGTCCTCGTTGAAGCTTGTCAGGCGCACGTACCCGATGCCGAGCTTGGGATCGACGAACCAGTCCCACGTGGGCTCGCCACGATCGGTCAGGCCGGTCTTGCGCCAGCCCGTCACGGATCGCATCTTGATGCTCTCGCGAACCAGTGGAACCTCCAGCGGCTTCTCCTCGCCCTCGCGACGGACGGTCAGGTTCACGGTCTCGCCCTCGGGACCCGTGATCAGGTCGACGGCGCGGTTCAGCGACCAGCCGGTGGTGCTCTGGCCATCGACGGCCAGCACGCGATCGCCTGGCTTGACCCCCGCCCGCGCCGCAGGCGAACCCTCGAGCGGGTTGATGATCATGATCTCGCGCTTCTCGTCGTGGCGGATCAGGATGCCCACGCCAACGAAGTTCCCCTCGACCTGCTGGCGGAAGCGTCGCAGGCGCTCGGGCCAGATGATCTCCGAGTAGGGATCCTCGAAGCGTCGGCTGATGATGCCGGTCGCGCCCTCGCCGAATTCATGCAGCAGCGCGTTCTCGGGAATCGCGACCGTGGACTCGTTGGCCCGCAACAGGCCGTTCATCATCTCGCGGTACAGCGTGCCACTGGCCATGTCGTCGGGCACCTGCTCCACGCGCGTGTGCGCGGCGGTAAGCGCCTCGAGCCAGGCTGCGCGCTTGGCGTCGTCGCCGAGCCCGGGGAAAGCCTCGCGGCACTCCGGCGTGTTGGCCAGCAGCGTGAGCGAGGCAAGGCCACCCTCGATCAGCGGCTTCCAGCCCATGTTCTCGATGTGATCACCGGCGGCCTTTCGCAGGCCCTCGCGCAGCATGAGCGGCGTGATCCCGTTGAACTGCTCCTTCCAGTCCTCGGCCGCGGCCGCGTTGAACTCGGGGAATGGCTCGTCGGGATCGTCGGTGTCGGCCTCGGGATCACGCGACCTGGCCCTGGCCTTCTCGCGTTCCTCGGGGGTCTGCGAGGCTCGGAAGCGCTCGCTCTGGGCGCGCCGGAGCTCGTGCAGCGTGCGCGGGGCGTACGCCGCCATGAGCGAGACCTTGCGTCCGATCTCGTCGAGCCGATCATCCAGCGCTCGGAATCGGTCGGTGGCCTGGGTGTCCTCGTAGAGCGCGCGCAGGCGGAAGATCATCTCCTGCACGAGCAGCCAGTCCTTCGCGGCCTCGGCCTCGACGCGCCGCGCCTCGGTGCGGCGCTCGAGTTCCTGGAAGTTCGGAGTCGCCATCTCCGCAGTCCATTCCGCGGGCTCGAGCAGGAACTTGAGGTTCGCGGCCGCGATGAGCGCGCGCGAAAGGTCGCCCGCATCGAGATCCTTCCGCAGGTCGGCGCGGTGCTTGGCGATCGCCTCGTCGCGCGCCTTGGCGGCCTCCTGCCGATGCGCGTCGCGCTGCGCGATCGCCGCGCGCACGGCCTCGATCGCGGGACCTTCACCCGGCGGCACCTTGCCCATCTCGAGGTCGAAGGCTGCCGCGTCACCCTTGCGAGCGGCGTTCCAGACCGCGTCGCTCCAGCCAGCCACGTCGGCACGCAGCGCGGAAGCAGACAGCATCCACGCCAGCAGGATCAGGGCGGGAGCACGTCGACGATGGTTCAGGAGTCGCGCCATGGTTGGATTCCGGTTCCTCTTATACTCGCATATGGTTCGGAAGATTCACTGGTGAACCCCGGGAATGCGCCGCCAGCATGGACCGCATGGACCACATGGAGCCCTCGACGCCCACGCCCCTGCCGCAGGAGCGCCCGTTCGAGCGTATCGCGCTCAGCTCCGCCGAGTTGCCACGGGCGTGCTGGTTCTGGATTCCCCTGACCACTGGCCTGATCGCCCTGCCCTTCCTGTCCGTGCCGATGTCAGCCATCGTGGCCATGGGCGGGTGCTGGAGGTACATCTGCCTTCGGCATCTGCGTTCCGCGGGTGTGCACGACGGCATGCTGGAACTCTGGAGGCGGGTCCTGGGCTTCTGGTGCATCACGGGCCTGATGCTGACGGGCATCCGCTTCGTCGGGGCTGTCGCGGGGTTGCCGGAGCCTTGGGCCGAGGTGGCCGGGTACGCATGGATGGCCTGGTGCCTGAGCGCCGTGGTCGAGTGGCTCCTCGCGACGGCATGGATCGCCCGAGGCTGTGTGGCCCGGGAAAGCGGTTGGGCCG
Source organism: Phycisphaerales bacterium (assembly GCA_044337135.1). Taxonomy (GTDB): domain Bacteria; phylum Planctomycetota; class Phycisphaerae; order Phycisphaerales; family SM1A02; genus SYAC01. Next base: position 43,293 of record JBIIOC010000002.1, read on the forward strand.
CGGGCTTGGTGGGTGTGGGCCTCGCGGCGTCGATGGTCGCGATCGCCGTGCAAGTGCTTGGCCTTCAGTTCCCGGGCAAGAGCGTGATCAGCGTTCTGCTGGGTGGCGTCGGACTGGTCAGCGGCCTGGCGGGCCCGCTGCTGATCGCCGACGCGAGCGCACGGCTGCTCCAGAGCATGGCGTCGGAGCAGCTGGACGAGGAGTCGGAGCAGGCCCGCGGCTCAGGCAGACGCCTTTCGAGCCGCTGAATCGCCGAAGGCCTGCTCGGCCAGGTCGATGGCGCGGCCGAGCGCCGCGGACTTGTGCAGTGTCTCCTGGTGTTCCGCGACGGGGTCGCTGTCGAGCACCACGCCTGCACCTGCCTGCAGATGCACGGTCCACGGCGCCTGGCCCGCATGCCGTGTGGGAATCACCATCGTGCGCAACGCGATCGCCATGTCCATGTCGCCGTCGAAGCCTGCCACGCCGATCGCGCCCGCGTAGGGACCGCGCCGAACGGGCTCGAGTTCGTCGATGATCTGGATCGCCCGGATCTTCGGGGCCCCGGACACCGTGCCGACCGGCAGCGTGGCGCGGAGCGCATCCCAGGCGTCCAAACCCGGCCGGAGAGAACCCGTGACCGTGCTCGAGAGATGCATCACATGGCTGTAGCGCTCCACCTCCATGCAACGCTCCACACGAACGGAGCCGGGATCGCACACGCGCCCAAGATCGTTGCGACCCAGGTCCACGAGCATCGCGTGCTCGGCGCGCTCCTTGGGATCGGCCAGCAGCTCGCGCTCGAGCGCGCCATCGCGTTCGGTCGAGGTGCCCCGAGGGCGGGTGCCCGCCAGCGGCCGATTCGTGACGGTCCGGCCGCGGACGCGACAGGCGATCTCGGGACTGCTGGCGACAAGGATGCAGTCGCGCGCCTGCAGATAGACCTGATACGGGCTCGGATTCACGATGCGAAGGGCGCGGTAGATCTCGAACGGATCGACGCGGGTCGTGCGCTCGAATCGCTGCGAAAGCACGATCTGGAAGGCATCCCCCGCCGCGATCGCCGCCTTCGCCTTCCGCACCGCGGCCTCGAACTCCACCTGCGACATGGAACCTGCCATGGGCGGTCGGGGCGCGGCGGCGGGATCGAGCGAGATCTCTCCGGTGGGCAGCGCAGGGCGCTCATGCAGCATGGAGGCGATCGCGCGATCGATGGAAAGGTTGGCGGCCGAACGCGCGGCGGCCTCGCTCGCGTGCAGTTCGAGCGGTTCGGAGGCGACGCAGTCGACGACGCGTGAGGCGTGATCGAAGACGACGGCGTTGCGATAGAGGCCCAGATGCATGTCGGGCAGGCCGCGGTCATCACGCGGCGCCCGAGCGAACGGAAGCGCGCCCGGCTCCAGCCACCGGATCGCGTCGAAACCGACGAAGCCGACCCATCCGCCGTGGAAGGCGTCGGGGACGTTGCCGCTCTTGATGGGCACCCACGCACCCGTGAGGCGTCGCGGAACCTCCAGCGGATCCGCGAGTTCGATCCGCTCCACCGTCCCTTCGCGATGGATCTCGACCATGTGGGCATGGGCGACCACCTCCATCGCGGGCCGCGCACCGAGCATGGAGTGCCGCCCGACGGCGCCTCCCTGCTCCACGCTCTCCAGCAGGAAGCTCGGCGCATGGCGTTCGTCGGGAGCGACCAGACGGCGATACGCCAGCACCGGCGTGAGCTGGTCCGCCGGAATCCTCCGGCCGTGCACGATCAGGTTGCCCACAGCCATGGCGGTTCAGCGTATCGATCCCGCGCGTCGCGCGGCGCAGAGGGCGATGGCGATGGCGTCGGACACGTCGCTCGGTCCGCGCATGGAGCGCAGCCCGCACTGCGCCATCACCGAGCGGCGAACCTGCTCCTTGGTCGCGTTTCCCCGACCCGCCACGGCGCGCTTCACCTCGGCGGGAGCCAGTTCGGAAACCTCGATCCCCTGCTGTGCGGCGGCCAGGACGACGACCCCTCGTGCATGGCCCATGACGATGGCGGCGCGCGCGAACCGGGCCTGGCTGAAGACGCTCTCGACCGCCACCCGCGCGGGCCGAAACTCCTCGAGCACCTCCGCGAGTTCCCGATGCAGCTGCAGCAGTCGTGCTGGAATCGATGACGATGCACGCAGCCGGATCACGCCGGCCTCGACGAGCCTGGGCTCCAGCCCGCGTGACGGCAACTCGACGCAGGCGTAGCCAGTGCGCTGCAGACCAGGATCGATGCCGACCAGACGCATGACCGGATCCTACGGAGACGGGGCGCGTCGCAGCACCATCGTGACCGAGGTGCCCTCGGGCGGCATCGCGGAGGTGCGAGCTCGCCAGCGGGGCGGCGACACGTCGACCCGATCCGGAACCACCTGCGTGCAGGCGACGACCTCGTCTCCGAAGGTGACCAATCCGACCACGCTGCCCGAGAGATCCGCGGCGAAGCGCTGGCCTTGCCGCGTGTTCACGAAGCGGCTGCCGGCGAAGACGAAGCGTGTTTCGCCAGCGCCGGAACGACGATCCTCGAGCCATTGCGCGATCGGCACCTCGCGGGCGACGCCCCCCTCCACCCAGCGAACGCTCACGTCGACCGGACTTCCCAGCGGTGGCTGCTCCTCGAGCTGGCCGCCGGCTCCCTGACGCCAGTGGCCGGGGGCACCCGGCTGCAGCCCCAACGCCAGCAGGCCCGCCTGGATCGAGCTCGCGGAGGCGTCCGTGACCAGCAGCGATTCATGTTCGCGCGTGCCGCGCCCACAGCAGACCTGCTCCAGGTCCCCGCGCGTGCAGGCGACCACCGCCTGGACCTGCACTTCGGCCTCGTTCCTTCGCAACGACACGGACGGATGCAAAGCGACCGGCCCTTCCGAAGTCGCGCAGCCGGCCTGCGCGATGGCGGCAAGGAGGAAAAAGAAAAGAGGCCCGGCGGAGACAAGTCTCACGCCGAGCCCTTCCGGGGGCTTGGTGATGCAGGCATCGTAGACACTTTTCAGGCTTCGGCAAGACCGCCGCGCGCACATTCGCGATTTTTCAATCGTCGCCTGCATCGCACCATCTACGGTGGGCCCGAGAATCTGTCCTATGCTTGCGACATGCTCCTGAGCCGCGTCGTCAGGCTTGCACTCGTGCCCCGCCGAGGATGCGCGCCGACGATCCACGCATGGAACGAGGCGGACGGATGGAGCGCCGCAGTCGAGATCGACGTGACCGTGACAGGAACGCCCGATGCGAACACGGGCTACATCGTCGGCATTCAGGAAATAGATCGTGTGGTGAAGGAATGTGCATCACGCATCATTCCAGACTCATTCATGTCAGGCGAGCCGCTGGAGCGGGCGCTCATCGCGCTGCGAACGACGCTCATTTCGAATCTCTCGGTTCCATTGACCAGCGTGACCATCCGGACGAACGCCCTGTGCGACCTTCGAAGTGAGGAAAGCATGCCCCAACACGTGATCGTGGCACAACGGTTCGATTTCTCTTCGAGCCACCGCCTGCACTGCCCCACCCTGTCGGATGCAGAGAACCGCCGGGTCTTCGGCAAGTGCAACAACCCGGCTGGACACGGCCACAACTACCGCCTGGAGGTGGAGGTGCGCATTCCGCTGTCCGACAGCCCGGGATTGCGCGCCTCGGACATCGACCGAATCGCTCGCGAGCACGCGGTCGACCGGCTGGACCACAAGCACCTGAACTCGGATGTGGAGGCGTTCCGCGACCGCAACCCAAGCGTGGAGACGATCGCCGCGACCTGCTTTGACTGGTTGTCGGGGCCGATCCGCGCGGCCGGCGGCGACCTGGCCCGCGTGCGCGTCTGGGAGACCGAGAAGACCTCGGCGATCTACCCGGGCTGAGCGCTCAGGCCTTCGGCGCCTCGCGACGCTGCCCGCTCTCGTCGTAGACGAAGGTCTGGCCTTCGGCCTCGTCACGGCAGGTCTTGTGCGTGCCGTCGCAGAATGGGAACTTCTTGCTCAGTCCGCACGCGCAGACGAAGACCGGCTTGTCGGAGGGTTCGATCTTGACGGGACCGGTGGCGGTGAGCTTGACGAGTCGTGCCATGGGTGAGTCCTTTCAGGCGAGGTCTTCCTCACCGAGCAGGCGGAAGCGCTTGCGCAGCAGGATTTGTCCGGCGAGGGTCAGGTCGTCGACGGCGATCGCGACGGTCGGGCTGCCCTCGCGCTGCAGCATGACCGGGTAGGCGAAGCGGATGTTCAGTTCGGCGCCGATCAGGTGCAGACAGATGTTGGTGAGGCTCCGCCCCTCGTTCAGCTCCACCACCAGCAGGTCGACCTCGCTGAAGGTGTACTGGTGGCTCCGGAGCACCACGCGCGCCGCGTCGGCGTTGTTGAAGATCAGGCGCACCACGGCGTGGTCGCTCGAGTCGACCACGCTGAACGCGGCGAGCTGAAGCGACCCCTGCTCGTCGAAGAGCTGCAGCAGTTCAAGGAGCTTGCCGACCTTGTTGTCGAGGAACACGCCGAACTGACGCACACTCGGTGGCGCGTGGCCTCCGGCCTGCTCGGTTTCGGGCGGCATCATGCTCATGGAAGGGGCGAGAGTATACGGACCTCGGCGGCCGGCCTACGCGCCCACGAAGACCTGACGGGGCGGCGCCGGCGAGAGCCCGGCGGCCGCGGCCTCGGCCAGCAGCCGGTCGACCGCCTCGCGCCCGCGCGGTCCGCAATCCAGCGTCCAGCGATTCACGTAGAGGTCCACAAACGTGCCCGCCAGGTCCGCGGCCATGCCCCGCGCGAAGCGCATCGCGTAGCGAACGCCGGTTTCGCGATGGGCCATGGCGTGCGCCACGCTGTCGCGCAGCAGCCGATCCACGCGGGCAAGCGTTCCGGGGCCGTGACGGGCATCCAGATCGCGCCGCACCGCGTTCACGCCGAGCGGCAGCGGCAACCCCGAGTGCCCCTGCCACCACGCACCAAGATCCTGCACCAGCTGAAGTCCGCGCGAGGCGAAGAGCAGCTGCCCCTCGTGAATGACCACACCTGCCGCAAACGAGCCGTCCTCGACGCGCTCCATGAGCTGATCGAAGGGAACCTCCTCGAACCGGAAGCGACCCGGCCCCAGCATCAGGCTGAGGGCCAGGAAGCTGGTGGTGCGCCGGCCGGGCACGGCGATCACGCAGTCGGGCGAGCGCAACTCGTCGAACGTCATGGGGCGCCGCGCGACCAGCTTGGGGCCGTACCCGTCGCCCACGCTGCTGCCGCATGCAGTCAACGCGTATCGATCACCCACGAGCGGCAGGTTGGCGCAGCTCATCGCGGTGACATCGAGAAGTTCCGGCTCCGGACCCGCGGAGCGGCGGTTCAGCGTCTCGATGTCATCGCAGACCTGCAGGAAGCGGATGCCCGGCTCGAAGACCTCGGGCGCACCGCCATCGATGCCGAACAGCGGCCACCACATGAAGGCGTCGTCCGGATCCGGGCTGTGTCCAAGGGAGATGTCGATCATGGCCGGTCGGTGAGCCTAGCCACCCGATCCGCTACTGTCCCGACATGCGAATCCTCGCCTGCCTTGCCACGCTCGCGCTTCTCGCCCTTGCACCGCTCCAGTCCGTCACGCCCCCCTCGCTGCAGCAGGCCTTCGACGCGATTCAGGCCTTCCGCGACCGAGAGGATCCCATGGAAGCGGTGTCGAAGGGGCGACCGGCGGAGGCGGGACGGATCATGGACCGCTCGCTCGCGGCGATCGAGCGACGGCTTGCGGAGACGAAGGCGCTGCTCGCGATGCTTCGATCCGTCGACAGGGCCGGCCTTTCGGAGCGCGACCGACTGGACGCGGAGCTGATCGAGCGCGACCTGGCGATGGAGATCGAGGGACATGGATTCGGCGGACATCTGCTGGTGCTGGGGCCGCTGGGAGGCCCCCAGCAGTCGGTGCCGCAGATGAACGAGCAGATGCCCTTCGCGCGCGCGGATGACCTGCGTGCGCACCTCTCGCGCATGCGCGCCGTGCCGCAGTCGCTGCGCGACCAGAAGGCATTGCTCGCGGAGGGACTGCGCCGCGGGATCACGCCTCCCAAGGCGATCCTGGCCGGCATCCCGCCGCAGTTCGACGCGGTGATCGCGGCTGGGCTGCCCACGCTGCGCGAACCCTTCGACCGCACCTATCCGGACCTGGCTCCCGACGAGGCGACCGCGCTCCGGGCCGAGGGCGCGGCGGCCGCGGACGCGATCGTCGCGGAGCTCGCCGCACTGCGGGATTTCGTGCGCGACACGTACGTGCCGGGAGCGCGAGCTTCGATCGCGTGCCTGGAGCTGCCGCAAGGCCGCGCGTGGTACGCGTTCCGACTGCGTGAACAGACCACCACCGACCTCACCCCCGAGGCGATCCACGAGATCGGCCTTGGCGAGGTGCGACGCATCCGCGCCGAGATGCTCACGGTGATCCGGAGCACGGACTGGTTCGCCGCCGATCCGGCGCGCAAGGGCATGGAGGAGAACGCGCTGTTCTCGGCGTTCGTGAAGTACCTGCGGACGGATCCGCGCTTCTACCACCGCAGCGCCGAGGACCTGCTGGCCGGGTACCGGGAACTCTCCAAGCGGATCGACGCCTTCCTGCCCGGACTGTTCGAGACCCTGCCGCGGCTGCCCTACGGCGTGCGAGAGATCCCCCGCTTCATGGCGCCCACGCAGACCACCGCCTACTACCAGTCCGGCAGCCTGAAGGCGGGCAATCCCGGGTGGTTCTACGCGAACACCTTCGCCCTGGATCAGCGACCCCGATACGAGATGGTGCCGCTCACGCTGCACGAGGCGGTGCCCGGGCACCACCTGCAGATCGCGCTGAGCCAGGAACTGCCCGACCGGCATCCGCTGCGGCGCGACCAGGGCTTCAACGCCTTCGTGGAGGGCTGGGCGCTCTACGCCGAGCGACTCGGCATCGAGATGGGCCTCTATCAGGACCCCTACGACGACTTCGGGCGCCTGCTCTACGAGATGTGGCGCAGCTGCAGGCTCGTGGTCGACACCGGCATGCACGCGCTGGGGTGGAGTCGGCAGCGCGCGATCGACTTCATGAAGGCCAACACGGCGCTGAGCGAGCTGAACATCGAGCGCGAAGTGGACCGCTACATCGGCTGGCCGGGACAGGCGTGCGGCTACAAGCTGGGCGAGCTCTGCATCCGTCGGCTGCGCGAGCGGGCCGAGAAGCGGCTGGGCGCGGCCTTCGACCTGCGAGCCTTCCACGACGCGGTTCTTGGCGAGGGCTCGCTGCCGCTGGCCGTGCTCGAGGCGCGAATGGACCGCTGGATCGAGGCACGGGCCAACGCGCTCAAGTGACGCCGGGCGGAAGCCTGGACTCGACGTGCGCGGCGGTCACCACGTCGCCCATCACGTTGACCACGGTGCGGCCCATGTCGAGCAGGCGATCCACGCCGAGCACGAGCGCAATGCCCTCGACTGGCACGCCGACCTGGGCCATCACGCCCATCAGCAGCGGCAGGGAGCCGCCCGGCACCCCCGCCACGCCGATCGCGCTGATGACGCAGAGCACCACGACCACGGCCTGCTGCGCGAGCGAAAGCTCCACGCCGAACACCTGTGCCACGAACAGCACCACGCAACCCTCGAAGAGCGCGGTCCCGTTCATGTTCACCGTCGCGCCAAGCGGCAGCACGAAACTGGCCACGGCCGGGCGGATGCCGAGGTCCCGCTCGCAGACCTCGATCGAGGTCGGCAGCGTGGCGTTGCTCGAGCTGGTCGAGAAGGCCGTGGCGAGAATCGGAAGGCACTTCCGGAGGAACGGAGCGGGCGCTCGACCGGCGAGCGTGGCGAGCAGGAAGGGATACAGCACGAACAGCTGCACCAGGTAGAGACCGAGCACCAGACCCACGAACGCGGAGAGCTTGCCGAGGAGCGGAAGTCCGAAGCGGCTGGTCGACACGAAGATCAGGCACGCCACGGCGATCGGCGCAAGACGCATCGCGCGATCGACGATCCAGACCATCGCGTCGGAGACGGAATCCAGTGCGGCCACGACCGCTTCGCGCCGGCGCGAAGCCTGCGCGCCGATCGCGGCGCCGAACAGCAGGCTGAAGAGGATCAGCGGCAGCATCTGCATCTGCGTGATCGCCGCGAGCATGTTGCGCGGCAGGAACATGTCGAGCACGAGGTTCACGACCCCCTTGGCGCCATCGATGGTGGTAGCGGGCGCCTTGCCCGCAAGCGCCTGCACCTCGCCCGAGAAGGCCTTCAACAGGGCGTCGCTCGTGGCGGGATCGAATCCCCGACCCGGCGCGACCACGTGCATCGCGGCCAGACCCAGCACCACGGAGAAGGCGGTGGTGAGCAGGAAGAACGCCGCCGTGCGCAGCCCCATGCGGCCCATCACGCCGGTGGTACCGAGCCGCGCGACCGAGGCGGCGAGCGCGGCGAACACCAGCGGCACGACCACCAGGAACAGCAGGCGCAGGAAGACCTGCCCCAGCGGATAGGCGACCCAGTCCCCGACCCATGCGATCACGCGCTCGCGCGACGCGTCGCCCTGACTCCAGGCGTTGGCAAGCAGCCCCGCGGCGGCCCCCAGCGCGAGTCCGGCGAGAATGCGCCAATGGTTCGACGGTGCGCCCTGCATGGGTCGCAGGGTAAGCGGTCGCCGCCTCAGAAGCCGTGCACGATGAAAGGATTGGAGCGTCGCTCGCGGCCGATGGTCGTGTCCGGTCCATGGCCCGGGAACACGCGCGTGTCGTCAGGCAGACCCATCAGGACGCGATGCAGGGAGTCGCGCATGGCCTCGGGATCGCTCGTGGGGAAGTCGATCCGGCCGATCGAGTCCAGGAACAGCGTGTCCCCCACCAGCGCGATCTCCTGCTGCGGACACCACAGCACGACGCTGCCTGGCGAGTGGCCCGGGGTGTGAAGCACGCGCCACGCCAGCGGCCCCAGCTGCAGCGCCTGCCCATCCACAAGGGTGCCGGTCGGGCCCGAGACCGACACCGGCTCGCCGATGAACTGCGACAGGTTGAGCATGGGATCGCCGAACCAGGTCGCCTCGAGTGGATGCGCGAGAATCGGCAGTTCTCCAACCGCCGCGCGGACCCGATCGATGCCCGCGATGTGGTCCGCGTGGGCGTGCGTGCAGACGATCGCCTCGGGCCGGAGCGACGAGCCACGCAGGAACCGCAGCAGCGGCTCGGGCGCCTCTCCGGGATCCACGATCCAGCAGGTGTCTCCCTCGCCAGCGGCTGGCGCGACCACGTAGGCATTGGTCGCGCAACGACCGAGTTCAAATGCATGCAAGCGGATGGCCATCGCCTTGAAACCATATACTCCGGCCCGCATGCGCGCGCGACGGATCGCAACGCTGCTCCTGGCAACCCATGCGGGCATGTTCTGCTTCGGCTGTGACACGGCCAGCAGCGACTGGGCGAGTTTCACCCAGTCGTTCTCGCCTCCGACGCCCGGCGAAGCGGCGCGGTGGGCCGTGGATCCCTACGACGCGGAGAACCAGCGTCGCGGCGTCGTGCTGCTCGCCAACGCCCCGTGGGGTGGAACGCCGGCCTATCTGGCCATGTACCGCGAGTACCTGCGCGAGAATCGAGATCCCCTGGTGAAGGTTGCGGCGCTGGAGGCGCTGGCCCGCCATGGCGAGGCGTCCGACGCGGAACTTGCCGCCAGCGCCCTGCGCGACAAGTCCGTGCAGGTTCGCGTGGCCGCCGCCAAGGCACTGCAGCGACTCCACAATCCGGCTTTCACCTCGCCGATGTGCTCCCGCATCATCGACGAGACCGAGGAGGCCTCGGTGCGCGTGGAGCTCGCGATCGCACTGGGGCAGTATCCGCAGGATGACGTTTTCCAGGCGCTCGCCGCGTCGCTGGATGCGCGAGAGCTGGCGGTGAACCTCGCGGCGCTCGACAGCCTGCAGCTCCTCACGCGCCAGGACTTCGGGCTCGATCGACCCCTGTGGCTGAGCTGGTATCGCAGCACCAAGACACCGTTCCGTCGCGAACTGCAGTACCTGTATCCGACCTACCAGCGTTCGAAGGGTTTCTGGGACTACGTGATCTTCTGGTCACCGCTCGTCTTCGAGAAACCCGGCGTCCCGGTCGGCATGAAGCCGGTCGGCGCGCCCGCGCCCCAGCAGCCATTTGGAAACGTGGGCGACGGCAAGGCTCCCGAGGCCAAGGGCGCCTCGTGAGCGCCTTGGCGGTGGTGAAGTGACGCGCGAAGCGACGACGCCCGAGGCTCGAGCGCTGTCACATTCGGACGCAGGGCCGGATGATCCGGCCGATCCGCTGATCGCGACGATCGAGGCCGACGCGGCGCAGGTCGAGGAGGGACAGATCCGCTCGGGGCGTCTCGCCGGCAAGAGCCTTCGCGCGGCGATCTGGATTCTCGCGATGCCCGTGCTGCTGCAGCAGCTGATGATCGCGTGCGTGGGATTGGTGGACAAGATGATCGCCGGCAATCTTCCCGGCGAGATCGTGGTGCCAGCGCTCGACGGGATCGGCATCGGCACGTACGTGGGCTGGTTCACCGGCATCGCCTTCGCGGGTCTTGGCGCGGGCGGGCAGGCGATCATCGCACGCGCGATCGGCTCGGGGGATCGGCGCGATGCGAGTGGCGCGCTGGCACAGAGCGTGGTGCTTGGCGTGGTGTGGGGTGCCCTGGTCGGACTCTCGATGGCGGCGCTCGCGCATCCCCTGGCGTGGATCGCGGGCCTCTCGCCCGAGGCGGAGCGGCACTGCACCACCTACGTCTCCACGATCGCCTGGAGCATGCCTTTCTGCGGCCTGATGAACATCGGCAGCATGTGCATGCACGGCGCGGGAGAGACCGCTCGACCGAGCTGGATCTCGATCGCCGTGAACGTGGTGAACCTGATCGCCAGCTGGCTGCTGAGCGGCGTGGATCTTCGGATGGGTGGCATGACCCTGCGGAATCCGGTTCCGCTGGATCCGCTCGAATGGGGTGTCTGGGGCATCGCGGCCGGAACCGCGCTGAGCTACGTGGTGGGCGGCGTGGCCACGCTGGTCGTGCTGCGTCGGGGCGTGAAGGACCTTCGCCTCGAGTGGCCCGCGCTCAGGCTGACGCGCGGCATGAGCGGCCGCATCGCGCGGGTGGGCGTGCCGAACTTCCTCGAGGGCATGGCCATGTGGAGCTCGAGCCTGTTCCTCATGGGCTTCATCGGCATGGTCGCGCGTGGCGAGACGGGCGCCGAACCCAGGAGCGGACTCGTCGGCGCGCACATGATCACCGTCCAATGGGAGGCCTTCAGCTTCCTGCCGGGCTTCGCGATGGGAATCGCCGCGGGCGCCCTGGCCGGACAGTACCTCGGCGCGGGAAATCCGCGCATGGCTCGAAAGGCCATCTGGACCTGCGCGATCGTGGGCATGGCGATCATGGGCGTGATGGGCATCGTCTACATGACGCAAGGCCGGCTGCTGACCAGCGTGATCAGCAGCGAGCCCGTGCATCTGGAGGAGGTGCCCAAGACGCTCTTCGCCTGCGGCGCCGTGCAGGTGTTCTTCGCGCTCGCGATGGCGCTGCGGAACGGCCTGCGCGGCGTGGGCGACACGAAGTGGATCTTCGCCATCACGGTCGGCAGCATCTACGTGGTGCGCCTGCCGCTGGCCTGGGCGCTGGGAGTCTGGCTGGGCTACGGGCTGGCCGGAATCTGGTGGGCTCTCAGCGTGGAGCTGGTGGTCCGCGGACTGCTGTTCCTCTGGCGCTTCCAGAACCCGGCGTGGGAACGCATCCGGGTGTGACGGCGTCGACCCGCGCCGCGAGCCCTTCTACACTGCGGAGATGCCTGTCACCCGTCCGGAGCTCTCACCGTTCGACACCGGCCTACTGCAGGCGGTGGTGCGGGGCGACGCGCGCCTGAGCCCCGAGCAGTCGCTGCAGCTGCTTCGAGAGATGCCGCTGGCGGATCTGGGGTACTGGGCCGACGAGCGATGTCGCGCGGTGCACGGCGAGGCGATCCGAACCTACGTGATCGACCGCAACATCAACTACACGAACGTGTGCACGGCCAAGTGCACCTTCTGCGCCTTCCGCCGCGACGAGGGCGACGGCGACGCCTACGTGCTGCCGGTCGATCGCATCCTGCAGAAGATCCAGGAGCTCGTCGACATCGGCGGCACGCAGATCCTGATGCAGGGCGGCATGCACCCGGGGCTGCCACTCTCGTGGTACCAGGAACTGCTCGGCGCGATCCGCGCGCGCTTTCCGCAGGTGCACATCCACGCCTTCAGCCCGCCGGAATTCATCGAGTTCGTGCGCTTCTTCGACCCGCCCGGCGCAACGCTGCGCGACAAGCTGCTGCACGTGATGACGCGGCTGCGCGACGCGGGCCTGCACAGCGTTCCGGGCGGCGGCGGGGAGATCTTCGCCCCGGCCGTGCGCCGCAAGATCGGCCTGGGCAAGTGCACCGGAGAGGAATGGCTCACCGTCATGCACGTGGCGCACCAGCTCGGCATGAACACGAGCGCCACGATGATGTTCGGACACATCGAGGGGCTCGCCGACCGCGTGCACCACATGGAGCAGGTTCGCGCCTGGCAGGATCGCGCGATCGCCGACTTCGCCAAGGACGGCGGTGGCCGCTGCATGGCCTTCATCAGCTGGCCCTTCCAGCGCGAGAACACGCCGCTGGGTCGCGCGAAGGCCTGGGGCGATGGCCCCGGCGACGACCTGTCGCAGCCCTTCCCCGGCGACGTGGTGGCCACCCTCGACGGACTGGGGACCAGGGATTCACATCCCGAGTTCGGCCGCCGCGTGCGCATGAGCGGCAGCACCGACTACCTGCGCACGCAGGCGCTGAGCCGGCTGCACCTCGACAACGTCTGGAGCATCGGCTCCAGCTGGGTCACCATGGGTCCCCTCGTGGGCCAGGCCGGTCTGCGTCATGGCGCCAACGACATGGGTAGCGTGATGATGGAGGAGAACGTGGTCTCGAGCGCCGGCACCACGCACTGCCTGAACGAGGCGGAAATCTGCCGGCTGATCCGCGACGCGGGCTTCGTGCCGGCGCAGCGCGACAACCGCTACGACCTCCTGAAGGTGCATGACGGCGCCGGCAGCCCCGACCTGCGCGTGACCGACTGGAGCCAGCATCGCCCAAGGCGCCTGCACGTCGAGGCGCCGCGCGAGACGAAGCCCGTGACGCTCACGGTCGGCGCGAAGGATCGCTGAAGCCCCCGCCGGTGTCGGATCAATCCTCGGGAGCGTCCTTGGCGACGATGCGCTTGAATTCGGCCTCGAGACGCTTGGTGAGCGGACCCACCACGCCCGAACCGATCTTGCGGCCATCGATGCTGCCCACGCCGATCACCTCGGCCGCCGTGCCGGTCAGGAAGACCTCATCCGCGGCGAGGACCTCGTCCATCTTCATCGGTCGCTCGGACACCTTCATGCCCAGCGCCGGCGCCAGCGTGTCGATGACGAAACGGCGCGTGACGCCGCGCAGGATGCCCGCGCTCACCGGCGGCGTGGCGATCGCGCCGCCCTTGATCACGAAGATGTTGTCGCCCGTGCACTCCGAGACGAATCCCTGCGTGTTGAGCATGATCGCCTCGTGCACGCCCGCGTCGATGGCCTCAACCTTCGCCAGGATGTTGTTCAGGTAGTTCAGGCTCTTGATCGCGGGGTCCAGGCATTCCGCGGGAATGCGCGGACGCTTGGCCACGATGATCGGCATGCCCTTCTCGTACATCTCGGGTGGGTAGAGATGGATCCGGTCCACGATGATGATCGTGCCGCTCTTCGGGCAATGATTGGGGTTCAGGCCCAGCGAGCCCTTGCCGCGCGTGAGCACCAGTCGGATGTAGGAATCCTTCAGGCCGCTCGCCGCCACCGCCTCGCGCAGCGCCGCCTCGAGCTCGGCCCGCGACAGCGCCGGCTTCAGCCGGATCGCCTCGCAGCCCCCCCACAGGCGGTCGAGGTGCGACTTCATCTTGAAGATGCGGCCGCCGTAGACGCGGATGCCCTCGAAGATGCCGTCGCCGTAGAGCAGCCCGTGGTCATACACGCTGACCATGGCCTCGTCGGGGGCGACGAGGCGACCATCGATCCAGACCACGGGGCCGGTTGCGGTGAGCGTCATGGGCCGGGGAGGGTAGCAGCCCGGGGCTATCATCCGAAACCCCATGAAGCTGATCCTTGCCAACCCCCGCGGTTTCTGCGCCGGCGTCTACATGGCGATCGACGTCGTCGACCAGATGCTCCAGCTCTGCCCGGGCGAGCCGATCTACGTCTACCACGAGATCGTGCACAACCGACACGTGGTGGAGCGATTCCGCGGCCGCGGCGTGAAGTTCATCGAGGACCTGGCCGAAGTGCCGGAGGGCAGCATGGTGGTCTTCAGCGCCCACGGCGTGAGCCCCGCGGTCCGAGGGCAGGCCGAGGAGCGGCGTCTCACCGCGATCGATGCGACCTGCCCGCTGGTGACCAAGGTTCACAACGAGGCGATCCGCTACGCGAAGGCGGGCTACCAGATCCTGCTGGTCGGTCACCTGAACCATCAGGAGGTCGTCGGCACCCGCGGCGAGGCGCCCGAGGCGATTCAGGTGGTGGAGTCCCCCGCGGACATTCCGCACCTGACGATCACGGATCCGAACAAGCTCGTCTACCTCACGCAGACCACGCTGAGCACCGACGATGCCGACGTGATCATCAAGGCGCTCAAGGCCTCCTTCCCCAACCTGAAGGAGCCACCCTCCAGCGACATCTGCTACGCGACCACGAACCGCCAGCGCGCGGTGCGCGCGATCGCGCCCGATGCGGACCTGGTGCTGGTGGTGGGAAGCCGCAACTCCAGCAACTCCGTGCGCCTGACCGAGATCAGCCAGAACGTCGGGACCAAGGCGCGCCTGATCGACGACAAGAGCGAGCTCCGGCCCGAGTGGTTCGAGGGGGTCAAGAGCGTGCTGATCACCGCGGGCGCCAGCGCGCCCGAGGACCTCGTGCACGACCTCATCGTGGAACTCATCGAGCGCTACGGCGGCGAGGTGGAGCAGCGCGACATCTACAACGAGGAGGTCGAGTTCGGCCTTCCCGGCACGCTGAAGGATCTCATGCGAAAGCGCGGCGTGGACCCCGCCGGCCGCCGCGTGGTGCGCGAGGACAGCGGACCGATGCTGCATGACTGGCTCGAGACCCGCGGCATCCCGCACCGCACCGTCGACCTGACGATCGGCGCGACGAACTGACGCCGTGAGCGTTCCCGCAGCATTCTTCGAGTTCGATCCGGAGGGCCTGAGGGCCTGGATGGCCGAGCATGGCCTTCCCGCCTTCTCGGCGCGACAGCTGATGGACTGGGTCTATCGGCGAGGCGTGTCGGATCCGGCCCAGATGACCGACCTCTCGAAGGCGGCGCGCGACCTGCTGTCCCGCGAGATGCGATTCGAGCAGGGCGAGATCCGCCGGCACCTGCTCGCCACCGATGGCACGCAGAAGCTGCTCATGGCATGGCCCCACCAGACGGCGCCGAACGAGGGGGCGATCGCCTCGCTGCCGATCGCGGGCGACGACGCCGACGAACGCCGCACCGAATGCGTGATGATCCCCGCCGATGGACGGAAGACGGCGTGCGTGTCGAGCCAGGTGGGCTGCCCGGTGGGCTGCCGCTTCTGCGCCAGCGGCCTGGGAGGGCTCGAGGGCAACCTCACGCGCGGCCGAATCGTGGAGCAGGTCTGGCGGCTCGGCCGTCTGGAGCATGTCGACCGCGTGAGTCACGTGGTGTTCATGGGCATGGGCGAGCCGCTGGCGAACTTCGATGCCGTCACCGGAGCGATCCGCACGCTGAACGCGGACTGGGGCCTGGGCATCGGTGCCCGCCGGATCACGGTGAGCACGGTGGGACTGCCGGCCGCGATCCGCAAGCTGGAGGGCTTCGAGATTCCCGTCACGCTCGCGCTGAGCCTGCACGCCCCGACCGACGAGCTGCGGCGGCAGATCATCCCGTGGGCCGAGTACAGCACGATCCCCGAACTGCTCGAGGCCTGCCACGAGTGGTTCCAGAAGACGGGACGCGAGATCACGCTGGAATACATCCTGCTGGGCGGCTTCAACGATGCGCCGGAGCACGCGATGGAACTGGCACGACTGGCCCGCACGATCCGCGCGAACGTGAACCTGATCCGCTGGAACGAGGTCGAGGGACTGCCCTACCTGCGTCCCGACACCGAGCAGGTGCACGCGTTCCAGGACATCCTGCGGACGCGCGGCGTGAACACGCACATCCGGGCCAGCCGCGGCCGCGACATCAAGGCCGCCTGCGGACAGCTGCGGCACGAGTCGCGGGCGTCCTGACGGGCCTCAGTCGCCCCGCATCGCCTGCGACGTCAGCTCTCGGACATCTGACGCGCCAAGCCCGAGCAACTCGCCACGCGAGGCGAGATCGTGGAGCCGGGCGAGAGCGCGCGCGAAGTCCGGCGCACACGACGGCTCCGACGCGGCACGCGCGCACAGTTCCACCATCGCATCGCGCAGGTCGCGCGCGGCAGGCCTTCCTCGAACACCGTGCGGCAGCACCTGTCCGACCGTGCGAAGCACTCGAGCCGGCCAGTCGCTGGACCGGAAGTCGAGGCGGATGAAGCGCCCGAGCAGCGTGCCTTCGGCGCGATAGAGGAACCGTCGCTCCATGCGATCGCCGCGCCCGGGGCGCACATCCAGGCGTCGGCGCGTGAGCCGGCGCTGCTCCGGACTCGTGCACATGGTCGCGACGTAGATGCCGTCGCGAAGCAGCATCGCCTCCGCCAGCGGCAGCGCGGCGAGCGGTGCCAGGCCCTCCACGGCCAGCAGCGAATCGATCAGGCGCGCGTAGGCCTCGGCGTACGTGACGCCGCCCCAGAGCCAGCATCGATGCAGACCGTTCACCATGTCGCGCTGCGCCTGAAACAGGCGCGGATCGCGTCGCCAGGAACCCGTGCGCCGAAGCAACTGGCCGAAGAGCGGGCGCAGCCGCCTCGCGGCGCGTGCACCTCCCAGACCGCTCCGCGAGATCTCGAGCAGGAAACGCCGGACCAGGGCGACGGGATGGTCGGGGTCCCGCTTGCGGCCCTCCTCGGGCTGCACGGCCTCGGCACCCAGGATCCGTCCAAAGCGCATCGCCTCGAGACACCGACCGAAGCCGCGCGCCTCCGCGCGCTGCAGCGCCGCCTCGAGCGCCTGGACCGACACGGGCACGAGTCCGCGCTGGAACGCGATGCCCAGAATGACCAGATCGGTGAGTCGATCCGTCAGGAAGGTGCGTCTGCAGATCGCCGCCACGTCACGGACGAACGCGTGATCCGGCCGGCAGGCCAGCACCAGCGCCTGCTCCAGCTCGCCCGCGGCACGCACGCGCGCCTCGTCCACCTGGTCATCCAGCACGCCATCGCTTGCAACCACATAGGTTCGAAGCGGATCGCTCACGCGCAGGAACGGGTCCGGCCCCACCGCCCGGAGCGTCTCCACCGCGTCCATGCCGAGGAGGAGGTCCGCTTCGCCGTAGGGCGTGAGCGCCGCGAGCGCGCGATCGCTCGCCTCCAGCCGCGTGAACAGAACCTGGCTCCACGCGCGCCGGCCCGGCCCGATCGGGGTGGTCTGGAACGCGGACTGCACGCGGTAGCCCATCGCACGACCCGCCTCGCAGAGCACCCATGCGGCAACGCCCGGAGCATCCCCTCGCCAACCAGCCAGATGCGCCCGCCATCGACCGGCCTCGGCGTGGATCACGCGCGGCGGTGCAGGTCGCGGCGCGCCAGGCTCCAGCTGCTCGGGACGCGGCGGCTTGCTGCGCACCACCTCGACCTGCTCGAACATGGGGCGGATCCGCGCCTCGAAGCGCGCGTTCGCGCGATCCTCCAGGACCTCCACCGAGAGTTCGGTGCGGACGGGGTTGGTGCCGCGCTCGAGCCCGCGCTCCACCATCACCTCGGCCGGCGCCGGCCGCACGTCACACGCCGCGTCCGCTGGCCAGATCGCTCGCTGCATCGGCACGAACCCCAGCCGATCCGCCTCGGCCAGTCCGCGCTCGAGCGCAGCCACGTCGCGACGCGCCGGAGGGCCGTCCTGCCCCACCACGACCGAAAGTCCGTCGCGGAGGGCCGCGGCGCGCAGCAATTCGCGGAATGCGGCTCGATCGTTCAGGTCCCCTCGCGTGACCGACACGGGCGCGACCGAGTCCGCCGGCGCCGCCGCACGCGTGAGCCGTTCGGGATCGGGACCCGGCTCATCGCCGAGATCACACACGACGAGCACGCGCGGACGGATCTCGCGGGAGGCCTGTCGCACCGCGGCCACGCCCTCGGCCGCAAACCGCCTGCGATCCCAGACCTCCACCGTGGCCACGCGCTCCGCCTCGGCTGGCGGGGCTTCGAGGCCCGGACTCCACATCGCGGTGACGACGCCACCGGCGACCACGGAGCGCGCCGAGAGCTCGAGCGCCACCTCGGAAATCATGCCGCGCACCGCCTCGATCGCGCCGCTCGCGCCAAGCCCAAGACCTCGATCGGGAACCGGCCAGCGCTCCAATCGCTCGTCGGTCCGCGCGAGCCGTCGCTCCATGGTCTGGCCGGGGCGCACCTGCTGCAGCAGGTGCACGATCTTGCGCGCCAGGATGCTGGGGCGCGTGCCATCGTTGATCTCGAGCCGCGGTGCGTACTCGCCGTCGGAGGGAAGCGCATCCCACCACAGGCTTGCAACGCGCTCGCCGGATCTGCGTCCGGCCTCGGCGACCTCGAGCAGCTCGGAGGCGACGCTTCCGGGCCGCGGTTCCAGCACCACCACATTGGCGCAGCGCGCGAAGAGGCGAAGCGCGGAGGCCTCGTCGACCGGCGTGGCGAGCCCGAGCGACAGCATCGGAACCCGTCCAGAGAGCCCCAATTCGTCAAGAAGATGCCGCGCGGCCAGCGCGCATGGCCCGACCGCCACCACGCCCCATGGCTCGCTCTCGCCCGGAGACGGCAGGCTGCGAAGCTGGTTCAGTTCGAGTCGCCGACCGATGGTCAGCGGATCCTCGACTTCCGGGGGCAGCGCCGTGCGACGCACGCGCCGGCTCTCGAGCGCCAGGTCCACGCGTTCCAGCACGCGGTTCGGATGCATCTCCAGCGTGTCGAGCGAGCGGAGCAGGCTCACGTGGACCGCGATCGCCACCGTGACACGCGCCGCATGACTGATGCGATACGCGTGCTGGATCGCCTCACGCAGGCCGTCGAGATCCTGCGGCGCAAGACAGGGAATCCCGAGCGCCCGGGCGGCACGCACGGGGCACGCGCCCGGCGAAAGGTAGGGATTGTCCTCGAGCAGCAGCACGGCGGAGCCACCGCCGCCGACCTCGCGCGCACCATCACGCCAGGCCGCCGCACACGCGATCTCCAGCTGGTCGTTCGGCACGCACACGAGCGCGCGCTTGCCCATCGACGCGGCACGCACCGCGAGCGATACGCCGCGGGCCGCGTCCACCACCGGCACCAGTCTCACACCGTGGCGCTCGAGCGCCTCCGCGCTCCGCTCATCGGACAGCACGCGGAAGATCCCATCGAGCGGCGGTCGGCGCGGCGAAAGCACCTCATGCACCGGAAGCTCGCACTCCAGCACGCCCTTCATCAGCGCGTCAAAGGCCGTGCACAGCGCGTGTCCCTCGCCGCGGGCAAGGGGCGGACGCCAGGTCGCGGCCTCGAGACCCTCGGCGGCGTTCAACGCACCGCCTCCGGCGGCCACGGAAAGGCGCCCGCGAGCAGCAACTCCACCGCGTGCGCGAAGCCGTCCTGCGCATGATGCGGCGCGACGTGATCCGCATGCTCCAGGAGGCGCGGATCCGCGTTGCCCATCGCGATCGAGAGCGCGGCCTCTCGCAGCATCTGCAGGTCGTTCAGGCCGTCGCCCACCGCCACGACACGATCGTGACCAAGACCGCGCACGGCACAGACGCGCTTGAGCATGGTCCACTTGTCGCTCTCGAGCGCGTAGATCTCGAGCAGGTGCGTCACGCTGCCGGTGGCCTGCTCGGCCGTCACCGCGCTCCAGGCCTGCACGCTCGCACGATCTCCGAACCGCGCGCGCATCTGATCGCACACCGGCGCCAGACGATCCGCCCGGTCGATCGCGCCGACCCGCAGCACATGCTCGTGGCCCACGGCATGCGAGGCCTCGATGGAGTCGACATGTCGAACGGGCACGGCATGCTGGTCGAGCCACCATGTCGTCGCCGGATCGAGCTGCCCCGTCCCCACCATGCAGTAGTCGTGGTCGCAGGCGTGGTGATCCCGCAGAAGGTGCGCGACAAGGCCGTGATCGACCAGCGCCGACGCCAGGTCGCCGACCAGCGCCGGCTCCAGCGCGATGCGCTCGATCGTCTCGCCCGTGCGCGCGTCGCTCATCACGCTTCCACCGGCCGTCACCGCCACGCCATCGTGACCGATCGCCTCGAGCGTGCGGCGGCTCTCGCGCCAGCTGCGCCCGGTCGCCGGCACGACCATCCACCCCGCCTCGCGAAGCCGATCCACCGCCCGCAGGTTCGCGCCGCTCACGCGGCCGCGGCCGTCCAGCAGGGTTCCGTCGAGGTCGACCGCGATGAGGCCTGCCATGGAAATCGGAGCATACGGAAACCGGCGCCGCAGCCGCTACACTGTTCGCCCCATGGACAAGCGCCTGAAGGACATCCAGCAAGGCACGCTCACCGAGAGCCGCCTGAACAGCGACTTCCTCTTCTGGCTGAAGGAGAAGGGCCCGAACTGGCTGCTGGCGATCCTGCTCGGGCTGTGCGCCGTGCTGGGCTGGAACTGGTTTGACCAGCGCCAGAAGGCGGCCCGTGACGCGGCGTGGAACGAACTCGCGGAGGCCGCATCGCCGCAGGCGCTCCTGGACATCGCGGATCGCCATGAGGCGGTGGATGCCATCTCGGCGCTCGCCATGCTCGAGGCCGCTGACCGCTACATGGAGTCCGTGCGCAGCGGCAAGCGCTTTGACCGCGAGGCCGGCGCCCCCGATGTCGACGTGACCCCTGAACTTCGCGCGCAGTACCTCGAAGAGGCCGACAGGCTCTACGCGGCGGTGGCTGACCGCCTGGATGCTCGCCCCGCCCCCGAGACGCTGGTGATCGCGAGCGCCTGGTTCGGTCGAGCTGCCGTTGCCGAGAGCAAGGGTGATGCGAAGACCGCCGAGTCGCACCTGAAGTCGGCGCAGGCGGCTGCAAAGACCTTCTACCCCGCGGTCGCGTCGGCGGCCGACGAGCGGATCGCCACCCTGGCGTCGCTCGCGAACCGCCCCGCGCTGCCATCACGACCCAAGGCCATCGTGCCGATCGCTCCCACGCCCACCGATCCCATGCAGGTGCCGACGGGCGAGGTGACGGCCAGCGAGCTCGACGCGCTCACCGGGCAGGCTCCAGCGGCCCCCGCGTCCGACGTTCCAGCGCAGCCCAAGTGACCGATTCTCCCGAGGAACCGCTCCTCGAAAGCGACGCGCCCGAGGGCGACGACGAGGCGCCGCTTCGACTGGCTTTCGAGCTCCAGCACGACCTGGACAAGCGACTCGACCGCTACCTCGTCGATCGCGCACCCACCCTGAGCCGCACGCAGATCCAGCGGCTGATCGAGGAGAACGCGGTCACCGTGAATGGCCGCGTGGCCAAGGCGAGCACGCGCCTGCGCAAGGGCGACCATGTCGTCGCGCTCCTGCCACCGCCGCCGAGCGAGCACATCCCCGCCGACGACATTCCCCTGGACGTGCTGTTCGAGGACGAGGACCTGATCGTCGTGAACAAGCAGGCGGGACTCATCGTGCATCCGGCTCGGAGCCACAAGCGCGGCACGCTCGTCAACGCCCTCGCGTGGCGCTTCCGGCATGTGACGGGCGGATCCCTGAGCACCGTCGGCAAGGAGTTCGCGCGCCCCGGCGTGGTGCACCGGCTGGACAAGTGGACCACGGGCGTGATGGTCGCGGCCAAGGGCGACACGGCGCACTGGCGGCTGGCGAAGCAGTTCGAGAAGCGCACCACGGGCAAGCGTTACCTCGCTGTCGTGCACGGCCGACCCGAACCCGACACCGACCGGATCGATCTGCCCCTTGGCAAGCACGCCACGATCCGCGAGATGTACGCCGTGCGATGGGACGACACCGGCAAGCCCAGCCAGACGATCTACCGCGTGCGCGAGCGCTACGAGGGATTCGCGCTGGTCGAGCTGGAACTCCTCACGGGCCGCACCCACCAGATCCGCGTGCACATGAGCCACCTGGGCTGGTCGCTCGCGGGCGACGATCTGTACGACGGCAAGCACCTGCGTGCAGCCGAACTGGGCCTCCCGGGCGATCCCTCGCGACCCGTGATCGAGCGACAGGCGCTCCACGCGTCGCTGCTCTCGTTCGAGCACCCGATCACACCGCGACCGATGACCTTCACCGCCCCGCTGCCGGCCGACCTGCGCGAACTCGTGCTGGCGCTGCGCGCGAGGGGCTTTCAGGCCGTCGATGCGCCCGGCAGCACGCTCGACCTGGCTGCGCTCGGCATTCCGCGCTGAGTCAGGCGAGCGAGACGTCCAGGTCGAGCGCCACGCGCAACCGCCGCATGTATTCCGTGGCCGCGATCTCCTCGGCTCCCAGCGACAGGACGTGCTCGTTCGCGTACTGGCTGTCGAGCAGCGTGAATCCCCGCTCGCGCATGCGACCGACGAGCCACGCCAGACATGCCTTGCTGGCGTTGGTGCCACCCGCCTCGGGACGCACGAACATGCTCTCGCCGAAGAAGGCGCCGCCGAGCGAGACGCCATAGAGGCCGCCGACCAGCTCCCCTCCCAGCCACGCCTCCACGCTGTGCGCATGCCCAAGCGCATGCAGCGCGCAGTAGGCGCGCACCATCTCCTCGCTGATCCACGTGTGATCCTCCTGCCGGCGCGGCGCTGCGCACGACCGCATCACCTGCTCGAACGCGGTGTCACAGCGGATCACCAGGTCGCTTCGACGCAACGCCCGCACGGTCGCCTTGGGCAGCGCGAAGCGCCCAAGGTCGAACACGCAGCGCGGATCGCAGGTGTAGAGATGGATCCGACCGCTGCCCGGCTCGGCCATCGGAAAGGCGCCGTTGGCGTAGGCCGACAGCAGCGCTTCGGGGGACAGGTCCACGGCTGGCGGGGTTCGTGCCACTTCCCCGGCCATTCTGCCCGCTTTTCAGCCATCGGTTGAACCAGACCCCGGGTTCCGGTAGTCTCTTCCCCCTCGGGCCGTCGGTGACGCCCTCCCACGGGAGGTCGGCTCCGCACGGGGCACGCCGTCGCGGCTGACGGGTGCTCCGGCCTCGAAGACAGCCGCGGCGAAGGGATGGTCCCTCGACCGCGAAACCGGCCCCGTGCCGGCAGACAGGTCCTGGTCGAACCCCTTCGGAGACGCGCCCCGCAGCAAAGATCGACAACCCGCGCGAGAGCCTGCCGCGAAACCGCGGCTAGGATCATCGCCGTCTGGCCCGTGGTGTAACGGTAGCACAGGTGGTTTTGGTCCATCTAGTCCTTGTTCGAATCAAGGCGGGCCAGTTCAGTCACTCGCGCGGGGCGCCCTCAACGCCCCATGAGCAACATCGCCCAGCATCCTCCGCTCTCGTCCATCGTGCTTGCCGCAGGCAAGGGCACGCGCATGAAGAGCGACCTGCCCAAGGTCATGCACCCCGCGGCCGGCGAACCCATGGTGAAGTGGGTCGTGAAGGCGAGCCGCGAGGCCGGCACCAGGGAAGTCGTGCTTGTCGTGGGCCACATGGCCGAACTCGTCACCGCGGCATTCCGCGACGATCATCCTGCCTGCCATTTCGTGACCCAGAGCCCCCAGCTCGGCACGGGCCACGCCGTGGATCAGGCGCGCCCGCTCTTCGAACAAGGCCTGCTTGGCGAGCACTGCTTCGTGCTCTGCGGAGACGGTCCGCTGATCCGCGCCGAGACGCTGCGCACGCTGCTGCAGCGACACCTGACCAGCGGCGCCTCGGCGAGCCTGGCCACCAGCTTGGTGACGGACCCCACCGGCTATGGCCGCATCGAGCGTGACGCGCACGGCCACTTCCGCCGCATCGTCGAGCAGAAGGACGCGACCGAGCCGCAGCGCGCCATCCGCGAGATCAACCCCAGCTACTACCTGTTCCGCACGACGGACCTGTTCAGCGCGCTCACCCGCGTGACCAACCGGAACGCCAGCGGCGAGTACTACCTGACGGACGTCTTCGAGCTGCTGCTGAAGGACGGCAAGCACGTTGAAGTGGTCGACGCGGTGCCCCCCGAGGACGTGCTCAGCGTGAACACGCCCGAGCAGCTCGCCGAGGTCGACGCGATCCTGCGTCGCCGCCTTGGATCGCACACCCCTGCACGGAGCCACGCATGAGCGCCACCGATCAGGACCACCTGAAGATCTTCGCCGGCAACACCGGACGCAGCCTCGCCACCGCGATGTGCCAGCACCTTGACCTGACGCTTGGCCAGGCCGAGACGAAGGTGTTCCCGGACGGCGAGCTGCTGGTGAAGCTCGACGAGGACGTGCGCGGCCGCGACTGCTACGTGGTGCTCAGCACCTGCGCACCCGTGAACGACAGCCTGGTCGAGCTGCTCGTGTTCATCGACTGCCTTCGCCGCGCGAGCGCCAAGCGGATCACCGCCGTGATGCCCTACTTCGGCTACGCGCGTCAGGACCGCAAGGACGAGGGCCGAACCCCCATCACCGCCAAGCTCGTCGCGAACCTGATCACCGCGGCGGGCGCGCATCGCGTGCTCTGCATGGACCTGCACGCCGCGCAGATCCAGGGCTTCTTCGACCTGCCGGTGGACCACCTGACGGCCGGCCCCGTGCTCATGGAGCACTTCCGCCGCGTGCTGCCCTCGATCGGACCGGCGGCCGTGCTGAGCCCCGACGTCGGCAACGCGAAGACCGCCAACATGTTCGCCGACCAGCTGGGTCTGGACCTGGCCATCATCGAGAAGCGCCGCACCGGCGCCACCGACGTGAAGGCCCGCAACGTGATCGGCGACGTGAACGGCAAGGCCGTGATCATGTTCGACGACATGATCACGACCGGCGGCACCGTGCTCGAGGCCGCCCGCGTGGCGCGCGACCGCGGCGCGACCGCCGTCTACGCGGCCTGCACCCACGCCGTGTTCGCGGGCCTGGCGATCGAGCGTCTGGCGAGCCCCGAGATCACCGGCCTCGTCATCACCGACACGATTCCCGCCGACAATCGCCTGGATCCGCTGAAGGGCAAGCTCACCGTGCTGAGCGTGGCCCGCATGCTGGGCGAGGCCGTGCACCGGATTCACCACGATCTCAGCGTCAGCGCGCTCTTCCGCGAGGGCATGGGGCCCCGCCGCTGACACCCGACTCTCTCACCCAGTTTCACACAAGGAGAACGCATCATGTCCAAGAACACCCCCACCCTGAAGGCCGCGCCACGTGAGCGCCTCGGCTCGCGCTACGCAAAGCGCCTGCGCACCTCCGGCAAGCTGCCCGCCGTGCTCTACGGCCACGGCACCGCGCCGATGTCGATCACGCTCGACGAGAAGGAGACCATCACCTCCCTGAAGGCCGGCGCCCACGTGGTCAAGCTGGCGATGGAAGGCGGCTCCACCGAGACCTGCCTGGTCAAGGACCTGCAGTTCGGCTGGCTCGGCGACAACGTGATCCATGTCGACCTTGCCCGCGTCGACCTCGATGAAGTCGTGACCGTGAAGGTCCGCCTGCAGTTCGTCGGCCAGCCCGAGAGCGCCAAGAAGCCCGGCGCCGTGCTGACCCATGACGTCACCGAGCTCGAGATCGAGTGCAAGGTGCGCGACATTCCCGAGGAGATCCGCGTGGACCTCGGCGGCATCACCGCCGACGTGTACACCGTGGGCGAGTTCAAGCTGGCCGATGGCCTGAAGGCCGTCACCGATCCGCACGCCGCCCTGAGCCGCGTCGTCACGATCGCCGAGGAGGCCGAAGGCGAGGCCGCTGCGCCCACCGCAGGCGCCGAGCCCGAAGTGCTCACGGCGAAGAAGGACAAGGAAGGCGAAGGCGCCGCGCCGGCCGCCGGCGCGAAGGCCGCCGCCCCCGCGAAGGAGGCCAAGAAGGGCTGATCGGACTCGATCGGTCCTTCCCGGAAGCACGTCATGCGACTCATCGTCGGCCTCGGCAATCCCGGCATCGAGCACCAGGGCACGCGCCACAACGCGGGCTTCGAGGTGCTCGATCGGCTGGCGCGCCGCTTCGGGGATCCCCCGGGCGGCGCGGCCAAGGCACGCTTTGCGGGCCTCCTCGTCGAGGCTCGCATCGGCGACGAGCGCGTGCTGCTGCTGAAGCCCACCACCTTCATGAACCTGTCCGGCGCGAGCGTGCTGGAAGCCGTGCGCTTCCACAAGCTCGAGGCCGCGACCGACCTGCTGGTTGTGACCGACGACTTCTCCCTGCCCTGCGGCGCCATGCGCCTTCGGGGTCAGGGAGGCGACGGCGGTCACAACGGGCTGGCCGACATCACCCGCAGGCTCGGCTCCGACAAGTGGGCCCGTCTGCGTGTGGGCGTCGACTCGCCGGGACGCGTCCCGACCGAGCGCTACGTGCTCGGGGTCTTCACCCCCGAGCAGCGCGAGCGACTGGATCCGGGACTCGACGAGGCCGCCGATGCCGCAGCCTGCTGGGCCACCGAGTGCCTGGAGGTCGCCATGAACCGTTTCAACCGCCGCGGGGTCGGAGCCCCCGGCAAGGAGGCGTGAGCGGGACACGAATCCCCCGCCTCCACGCACGACACAACCGTTTCTTGAATCAACACCAGAAAGGACACTGACATGGACGCAACGATCACTGCCGAGCGCACCCGCCCCTACGAGGGCATGTTCCTCTTCCCGCAGTCGGCCACCGCCGACCTGCAGGGCGCCGTCGACCACGTGAAGGAGATCCTCGGACGCAGCGGCGCCGAGATCCTCTCGATCGCCAAGTGGGACGAGCGCCGTCTCGCTTACGACATCAAGGGCAACAAGCGCGGCCTGTACGTGCTCGCGTTCTTCCGCGTGCTCAGCACCAAGCTGGCCGCGATCGAGCGCGACTGCAACCTCAGCGAGAAGCTGCTGCGCAGCATGGTGACCCGTGCGGATCACCTGACCGAGGAGCAGCTCCGCAACGCCGAGGCGATGCAGCGCACCGCCGATGAGGCGCGCCTGCGTGGCGCCGACGAGCCGGCCCCCGAGGCCGAGCCGGCCTGAGCCCACGCCTGAACCGACAGGTTCTCCACGCGGCCCCGCCATGCGCGGGGCCGCGATCTTTTTGGGGAATTCCGCCGGAGAAAAGGCCCGTGTCCGAAGTGTGTCCACGGATCCACGTAGAATGCAGGCACGCAACAAGGAGGTGCGTTTCAGATGGCAAGTTTCAACAAGGTGATGCTCATGGGCAACCTCACGCGTGACGTGGAGTTGCGTTACACCCCCAACGGAAACCAGGCGGTCGCCAACTTCGGCATCGCGTGCAACCGCAAGTTCAAGACCCAGTCCGGCGAGGAGCGCGAGGAAGTGACCTTCGTCGACTGCGAGGCCTGGGGCCGAACGGGCGAGATCATGAAGGAGTACCTCTCCAAGGGC
>JBIIOC010000122.1:0-5367 GCA_044337135.1 Phycisphaerales bacterium
TATCGGCGCCGATGGCGCCGATAACGACCTCCGACCCTCTTCCGGTCACGGCGCCGTTGGCGGCGTGGTCTCCGGACGCGGCGGCTCGAACCGTTTCGCCGGCAACTTCGGCATGAGCTCCGCGATGGCCCGCTCGAGCTGAGGATCACGACCCGCCGCACGATCCGCCGGCGTGAGTTCCACCTCGATGTCAGGCGCAACACCCTCGTTCTCCACGGCGTAACCACGCACCGGCGTCCAGTAGCCCCAGCCCGGCTGCGTCGACATGCCGCCGTCCACGAACGCCTTGTCCGCCTCGATGCCGATCACGCCACCCCATGTGCGCGTGCCGATCAGCGGCGCGAGGTTCAGTCGACGCACCGTCTCGGGGAAGATGTCTCCATCGCTGCCGGCACCCTGATCGATCAGCACCGCCATCGGTCCCACCAGTGACTTGGAGGGATTCGTCTCCGGGCGCCCATCACGCGGCACGCTCCAGGCCCATGGCTTGCGCATGAGACGCTCGATCAGCACGGGGCTCACATACCCGCCGCCGTTGTTCCGGATGTCCACCACCATGCCCTCGCGATCGAGCTGCGGGAAGAAGCCGCGCATGAACGCCGTGATGCCAGCCGCATCCATGTCCGGAACATGGATGTAGCCAAGCCTGCCGCCGCTTCGCTCCGCCACCGCGCGGCGATTCCGCTCGACCCAGTCGTGGTAGCGCAGTTCCGTCTCGCTGCCGGGCAGGCGGATCTCCACGTCACGCGCGTTCGCCCCATCCGCGGTGTCCGCGATGGTCAGCACGGTGGCTCGACCCGCGCGACCCACGAGCCACTCGCCGATCTCGCGATCCGCGGTGACCTCGCGACCATCCACGGCGACGATGAATTGCCCGGCCTTCACGCCACGGAAGGGAACCGCGAGCGGGCTTTCCGGACCACCCGAGGACCCGAAGTCCGGCAGCACGCGGTCGATCACCCAACCGCCATCGCGTGGCGAGACCTGCGCTCCAAGCACGCCCACCTGGACCCCCTCGGTCCACCGGAGCATCTCGCCACCGCTGATGTACACGTGGCTGTTCGCGAGCTCGCTGCACATCTGCACGATCGCGTCGTTGAGTTCCTCCCGGGTTCCAACGCGGTCCACGAGCGGCAGGTACGTCTGCCGCGCAGCCGCCCAGTTCACGCCTCCCATGTCCGCTCGCCAGAAGAAGTCGCGCTGCAGACGCCACGCCTCGTCGAAGATCTGGCGCCACTCCTCGCGGGGATCCACCGACACGCGCACGCTCGCGACATCCACCGACTCCGGCTCACCGCCCTCGACAGGCAGACGCAGCATCGACTGGCCATCCCAGGTCACGACCTTCGTGGCCTCGGAATCCATGTTCCATGCCGTGACCGGCGCCTCCATGAGCGGCATGGACTTTCCGGCGCGAATATCGAATCGCTCCAGATGGGTGCCCGGCACGCCCATTGGTGGCTCGGGCCAGACTTCCTCGCCCACGCTCTCGCGCGGGTGCCGACCGAGCAGCAGCGCGCCGGGTGCGGCCTCGAAACCATCGAACTGCCCCGGCTTCACGGGCAGCGTGAACGCGCGCGAACCGATGCCCGCAAGCTCCACCTCGATCGGAACGATCTCGTCGGACGCCTCGCCCTCCCCCGCCTCGTCCTTCGTGCCTTCCTCGCCCTCGTCGACCTTGTCGTCGTCGGCCTCGTCCGCATCCTCGTCGGATTCCATCCAGCCACCGGGCTTGCCCGTCGACCAGCGCATCAAGTCCATCCCCGCCTCGCGCGCCTCGCGCATGAAGGGCGGCGGCGTGGAGGCCTTCAGCGGAACCCCGCAGACCATCGTCACGTCCTGCGTGGCGAAGTTGAGATCGATCGCATCGAGCACCGGATCGATGTGGCGATCCGAGAGGAAGAAGAGATACGCACCCGCCGGATCCCAGCGCGGGCTCGAGTCGTTGGTCATGCCGTCGCCGATCGCGACCGTGTCACCGCCAGCCACCGGACACACGACCACCTGGCCATTCCCGTTCGCCAGCGGGCGCACCCACGCGATCCAGCGCCCATCCGGACTGAATCGGTAGTCGCGGATCGCCCGATTCGCGCTTCGCTCGATGTCGCGCACGGCGCCGGTGGCGACATCGACCATGCGAAGCGCCCCTGACTTGTCCCCGAAGGCGACATGGCGGCCATCGGCGCTCGCCTGCGGCTCGAACACCCACACCTCGCTCGTCGCCAGCGTGGCCTCCGGCCCGTCGGGCTCGGCGAGATCCCTCGCCACCACAGCGAAGCCGTCGCCGCGATCCGTCACGTAGACGATCGTGCTCTCGTCGAGCCACGCGGCATCACGCTCGCGCGTCGAGGCGCGCGACGGCACCTGGATGCCCGCTGGCGCATCCGTGAGCGCCTCCGGCCCGAGGGGCAATGCAAGGAACTCGCCTCGCGTCTCGAGCAGCAGCGTCTCTCCACCCGGCGCCAGCGAGAACCAGGTCAGGCCCTCGGTGGGCGGACGGTTCCGCAGCCGATCCGCGAAACGGTCCCCCACCAGTCGCAGGTCCAGCACGCGCTCGGTGCCATCCTTCGCGTCGAACAGCACCACATCCGCGCCACGCGTGCAGACGATGCGCGTGCCGGTGGCGCCCGGATCGGCCTTCGCCCAGCGCGGCTCAAGGTCGCCGACGCCATGCTTGGTGTGCTGGCGACGATCGCTTCCGTCCGCCGCCACGCTCCACAGATTCATGCGCCCGTCGGTGTCCGACAGGAACCACACGCGTCCCTGCAGCCACATTGGAAAGAGCTCGTTCTCGCGCGTCCTCGTGAGCCGGGTGAACGACTTGCCCTCGGCGTCGGTGATCCACAGGTCCGGCGCGGTGCCGCCGCGATAGCGCTTCCAGCTCCAGCTCTCGTTGCTCCACGGGGTGAAGGCCACGCGTCCGGTCGCGGCGTCCACGCTGGCAAGCGAGCCCTCGCCGAATCCGAGCGCACGCGACGGCCCGCCCGCCACGGGAACGCTCCAGAGCTCGTCACGCCCAAGCGGATTCGCGCGATCGCTGCGGTAGATGATCGCGCCGCCGTCCGCCGTGAAGGCGAGCGGACGCTCCATGCTCGGATGGAAGGTCAGCCGCTTCGGCGACCCGCCCATCACGGGCATCACGTACACCTCCGGCGTGCCGTCATAGTCGGCCAGGAACGCCAGCATCGTGCCATCGGGCGAGAGCACCGGTGCCGTCTCCACGCCGGTTCCACTGGTCAGTCGCGCCGCGTCGATCGGCTTCGACGGATCACCCGCGAGCGATGCCGTCCACAAGTCGCCGTCGGCCACGAACACGAGCCGATCGCCCGCCACCGCGGGGTGCATCGCGTAGCCGCGGCCAGGCGCGGCTGGCAGCGGAGCGGTCGGACCCGCGCCCATGACGACGTGCGTGCAGAGACCAGCCAGGATCGCAAGTGCGCATCGCATGTTGTGCATCGCTCCAGAGGAAAGATCCATCGATCAGCCGCGCAGGTGACGCATGACGTGCTCCACCTCGTCGGCGCTGCCCATCACGAGCGGCGTGCGCGCGTGCAGTTCACTGGCCAGGAGTTCCATCGTGCGACCCGAGCCGGTCGTGCTGACGCCACCGGCCTGCTCCACCAGGAAGCTCATCGGATTCGCCTCGTACAGCAGCCGCAGCTTGCCGCCCGGGTGCTTGCGCGTGGGCGGGTACAGGAACACGCCGCCGTTCACCAGCGTGCGGTGGATGTCCGCCACCATGCTGCCGATGTACCGGCTGCTGTAGCCCTGCTCGTGCGCCCACTTCAGGTAGCGCTGGTAGCCCTCGGGGAAGCCCTCGGCATAGGCCTCGTTCACCGAATACACCTTGTTCTTCCGAGGCATCTTCAGGTCGCGCTGCACCAGCAGGAAGCTGCCCACGCTCATGTCGAGCTCGAACATGTGCACGCCGTGGCCGGTCGTGATCACGAACACGGTGCTGCTGCCGTACAGCACGTATCCCGCCGCGACCTGCTGCGTGCCGGGCTGGCACACCGTTCGCACGGCGTCCGGGATGTTCGGATCGTTGCGCAGGATGGTGAAGATGGTCCCCACCCCAACGGCGGTGTCGAGGTTGCTGCTGCCGTCGAGCGGGTCGAACAGCACGCAGTACTTGCCGCCATCGCTGCCCTTGCGAAGGATCGTGGGCTGCTCGTCCTCCTCGCTGCCGAGCACCGCGATCGAGCTGCGGCTGCCGAGCACCCGCATGATCACCTCGTTGGCGACCACGTCCATCTTGATCTGGTCCTCGCCCTGAACGTTCACGTCGCCTTCCTTGCCCACACCCCCCTGCAGGCGCACGTGGCGAACCTTGTAGGCGATCATCTTGGCGGCCAGCGAGATCGCGCTCACGATCCAGCTGAACTCGCCGCTCGCTTCCGGGAAGCGCGATTCCTCCTCCAGGATGAAGGTCTGCAGGCTGGTGAGGTTGTCGGTGACCACGCCGCGCCTGGACTGGTGCGGCTGGCCGTTCGCGCCGCCCGATGCTGCGTTCGAGGAGCTCATGCGTGCGTCGTGAGGCTACCATCCATGCCCTCTTCCACCGACAAGGAGCCCCCATGAGCCACCCCGTCATCGTCGCCGCCCGTCGCACCCCCGTCGGAAAGTTCGGCGGCTCCCTCGCCAAGGTCGCCGCGCCGCAGCTCGGCGCGTTCGCCATCGAGGCCGCGCTCGCCGACGCGCCTGCCGCCAAGGCCGCGATCGAGGAGTGCATCATGGGCAACGTGCTGCAGGCGGGCGTGGGCCAGAACCCGGCGCGTCAGGCCGGACTGCTCGCGGGCCTTCCCGAAACGCTGAGCGCCGTCACCGTGAACAAGGTCTGCGGCTCGGGCCTGCAGGCGGTCATGCAGGCAGCCACCGCGATCCGCGCGGGCGAGCTGCACGCTGCGGTCGCCGGCGGCCTCGAGAACATGGACCTTGCGCCGCACTTCATGCACCTTCGCAACGGCGTGCGCTACGGCGAGGCGAAGATGCAGGACCACATGGCGCACGATGGCCTCAGCTGCGCCTTCGAGAAGTGGGCCATGGGCTGCGCCGCCGACTACACCGCGCAGAAGGCTGGCATCAGCCGCGCCGAGCAGGATCGCTTCAGCGCCCAGAGCCACCAGCGCGCCGCGCACGCCACCAAGGAAGGCTGGTTCAAGAAGGAGATCGTGGCGCTCGCCGCCGAGAAGATCGGCCAGAAGGTCGGCTGCGACGCCGACGAGGGCATCCGCGCCGACTCGACGGCCGACGGGCTCGGCAAGCTCAAGCCCGCCTTCGGCAAGGATGGCAGCGTGACCGCGGGCAACGCGAGCCAGATCAGCGACGGCGCCGCGGCCGTGATCGTCATGAGCGACGCGAAGGCGA
>JBIIOC010000043.1:0-17018 GCA_044337135.1 Phycisphaerales bacterium
GAGAGCAGCCTGGTCGGCAGCAAGCTGGTGGTGGAAGCCGCGGTGGTCGGCATGCCGCACGAGATCAAGGGCACCGGTATCGCGGCGTTCTGCGTGCTGCACCCCAATCACGCCGCGCACGCCGACGACGGCATGCGCAAGCGCCTCATGGAGCATGTCGCGCGCGACATCGGCGCCATCGCGCGCCCCGACATGATCCGCTTCACGAACGCCCTGCCCAAGACGCGCAGCGGCAAGATCATGCGACGTCTGCTTCGCGACATCGCTGCCGGCAAGGAGACCACGCAGGACACCACCACGCTGGAAGATTTCAACGTGCTGGCGAAGTTGCGCGAGAGCGACGAGGCGTGAGTCCGAGCACATGACGTGCCAGATCGCATGATTGCAGCCAACGCCACGATCTCGTGAATTCTCGGGAGTTCTGAAACACGCCGTCGCAACACGCCGAAGAATTCCGTGTCGGATGAACACTGCCACGCGCCACCCAGGCGCCCCCACCTCACTGGCTGATTCTTCACGACACTGAGTCCCGAAACAGCAGTTCACGATCGCGCTTGGCAGCCATCTGCCTGCGGCTGTCGGCTTCTCCGCCCGCCCCACCTCACAGCGGCATGACCCACACCGTATGTGGGCCATGTCTTCATGCGAATCGGTGCACGTTCAGCAGATCGAACCTGCCATGAGGCATTTCCACGCAGCCGTTGCCTGCCCGATGCTCGCGGCCTCCAACGCCACCATGGCCAGAAGGAAGCGCTCCATGCAAAGCACGATCACATCCATCCTGTCACTGCTCGCCGTCACGCTCAGCGCCCTCGGTCACGGATCCATGGCCGACCCAGTGAGCCGCGTCTACTCGATCTTTCTGGAGAATCCCGAAACGCCGCAGACCGAGGCCGCGCGCGCGGCCGTCGCGGTGGCCGGAACGCAGGCGTTCTACGACTGGCATGAGGTCAGCCGGCTTGCACCGAACCGCGACTACCAGAACCTGGTTCCAGACGGGCAACTGGCTGGCGCCGGGCGCGACAAGTACGCGGGTCTGAATCTGGCGCGTGTGGACTGGCCCGCCACCAAGGTGGCGCCCGGACCGCGCGTGTGCCGCTTCTATGCCGCCACGCCGCATGACCCCAGCACCTTCACCGCCTACATCACGCGCGACGGCTACGACCCGCGCCTGCCGCTGAAGTGGTCCGACCTGGAACTGGTGCCCGGTGGAGAAACCACCAGGCTTTCGGGAAGTTGTGGCCAGAACAGCGACCAGTGCGCGTGCATGACCAGCGGCAACAACTACTACATGACGCTGCAACTGCCCACGCGCGTGGGCCGCCATGTGCTGTACGTGATCTGGCAGCGCATCGATCCGGCGGGCGAGGTGTTCTTCTCGACGAGCGATCTCGACTTCGGAGGCGTGGACTACGGCGATCCGACCGTGAGCACGGTGAAGGCCGACGCGCGATTCACGCTGACCAGCCAGTGGACGGGCGGCGGCCAGGCCACCATCCGCATCACGAACACCAGCACGCAGCCCATCCTTTCGTGGACCGTCGGCATCGACTGGGGCGCGCAGATCACCAGCCTGTGGAACGGCACCATCGTGAGCCAGTCTGGCACAAGCACCGTGGTGAAGAACACGGACTGGAACGCGCGCATCGAGCCGGGCGCGTTCGTTGAAATCGGGTGCACCGCCACGTTCACCACGCCCAACCTGCAACCCACCGGCCTGGTGGCAACGGGCGCCGTGGCCACCCTTCCACCGGTGTTCACCAGCGCACCCGCCGCGGCGACCAGCGTTGGTGCGCCCTTCTCGTACCAGATCACGGCAACCGGCAATCCCAACGTGTTTGACGCCACCGGCCTGCCCGAAGGACTTGCCGTGAACGCCTCCACGGGTGTCATCAGCGGCACCCCCGTGCGCGCCGGAACCTCGATCATCACCATGCAGGCCGGCAACGCAAGCGGCACCACCAGCGCCACGCTCACGCTCACGGTGAGCGCATGCATGGGCGACGGCAATCTCGACGGCACCGTCGACTCGGGCGATCTGGCCGAACTCCTTCTCTCGTACGGGGAAGCTTCGGCGTACGACCTCGACGGCAGCGGCATCACCGATGGCGGTGACCTGGCACTCCTCCTTCTCTCATGGGGATCCTGCACATGAAGCGCACCCTGCTCGCCGTCGTCTCGCTGCTGCTCGCGGCAGCTCCGTCCTCCGCGGCCACCGCAAGCTTCGCCTTCGCCAGTCAGTGGTACGGCGGCGGCAACGGCACCTTCACCATCACCAACAACACCGCGCAACCGCTCAGCGGCTGGACACTGGAGTTCGACTGGGGCGCCAGCATCAGCGACCTGTGGAACGGCACCATCACCAGCCATGTCGGCAATCACTTCGTCGTGACCAACGCCAGCTGGAACGGCACCATCGCCGCTGGCGCCTCGATCACGGTGGGATGCTCGGCCAGTTTCACGCCGGCCGGCCTGCAGCCCACCAACCTCAGCATCAACGGGTCCACGAGTGGCGGAGGTGGTGGCGGCGGAACCGGTGGTGGTGGAAGCGGCACACGCCCCGCGATCACCAGCGCGACCACCGCCACGGCCTTCGTCGACAGTCCGTTCACGTACCAGATCACGGCGTCGGGCGCGCCCACCTCGTTCGATGCCGCGGGACTGCCCGGCGGACTTGGCGTGAACACCACCACGGGGCTGATCAGCGGCACGCCCATCTCGGCAGCCACCACCAGCGTGGTGATCAAGGCCACCAATGCGGCGGGCTCGGCCACCGCGACACTCACGCTGAGCGTGTCCAACTGCCCCGGCGACGGCAACGGCGATGGTGCGGTGGATTCCGGCGACATGGCAGAGCTGCTGCTCTCCTTCGGCGAATCCTCCGCCTACGACCTGGACGGCAGTGGCATCACCGACAGCGGCGACACGGCTCTGCTGCTGTTGAATTTTGGCGCCTGCCCCACCAGCGGCGACACCGACAGCTACGCCCGAATGCCCACCGTGGAGCAGCGCAAGATCGTGGGCTACTACCCCAACTGGGGCATCTACCAGAAGAACTTCCCGGCCAGCAGCCTGCGTGCCGACCGCATCAACGTGGTGAACTACGCCTTCCTGGTGCCGGTGGACCGCACCATGCCCGCGTCGTGGGATCACATCGTGTCCAGCTATCGCGGCTGGAAGTACGCCAACTACGCCACCTATCTGCAGCAGCCGGCAGGCACGCAGTGCTCCGCCGGCGTGGCGCTGTTCGACGAGTGGGCCGACGCGCGCGCCGACACCGCCGCCTCCGCGCTCACCATGTCACCGGCCTACAACGCAGGCAGCAACTTCGCCCAACTGCGCGACCTGAAGGCCACGCACAACAAGCTGCGCACCATGATCTCGATCGGCGGCTGGACGCTGAGCACGCCCTTCTTCTCGATTGCACGCGATGCAACGAAGCGAGCGGACTTCGCGAAGAGCGCCGTCCACGTGATGGTGCGCTATGGCTTCGATGGCATCGATCTCGACTGGGAGTACCCGGGCGGCGGAGGCCTGGATCAGGCGGGTATCGCCGATGCCGCAACCGACAGCGCCAACTACGTGCTGCTGCTGCAGGCGCTGCGCGCCGAGATGAACCGTCAGAGCGCGAGCGATGGCCACACCTACTACCTCAGCATCGCGGCCCCGGCAGGCGACGGCAACATCGCCAAGCTGAATCCGAAGGCCATCTCCGATGTGGTCGACTGGATCAATGTCATGACCTATGACTTCCACGGTGGCTGGGACAGCACCACCGGCTTCAACGCGCCCATGGTGAACGTGGATCCCAACCCGGCATCAGCCAAGTGGTCGGTGAGCGCGGCAGTGGAGGGCTATCTCGTGGGCAACCCGGGCCAGGGTGGCGTGCCCGCCTCCAAGCTGGTGCTGGGCGTGCCCTTCTACGGGCGCGGCTGGGACAACGTGCAGCCAGGCACGTCTGGCAACGGACTGGGTCAGGCCGGCACCGCGGCCACCTCACCGGGGCTTGGCGAAGCCGAGTTCCCCTACAACACCCTGTTCAGCAGCGGCGTGCTCACCTACAGCAATGGCGTGTTCGCCGGTGGCGCGGGCTACACGCGCCACTGGAACGCGCAGGCCCAGGTGCCATTCCTGTACTCACCCACCGCGAAGCGCTTCATCACCTATGACGACGCCGAGTCGATGCGCGTGAAGGCGGCCTACGCCAATCAGCAGGCTCTCGGCGGCATGATGTTCTGGGAAGCCAGCGAGGACACCACCACCGCAGGCGCCTCGCTGTCGGACGCGGTGTACGAGGGCATGCGACTGCCCTGAGGCGCGTGCCCCAATTTCGGCACTTCGAGGCATCGAAGCCATTTCCCGCCACGGATGGCTTCGACACATCGCATCGCGGACCCCAGACTCCGGCTTCTTCATACTCCGGACGTCATTTCTGTAATCTGTGTACTTTGCATCAGGATCGAAGAATCCGCAGTCTCCTGATACCTGCGCCGCGATCCAGCCCATTTCTGGTACCAAATCTGCAATGAACACCACTCGCACCGCTCCCATCTCGCTTCAGTCCATCGGCCGCGACCTCCTCGCAGGCCTCGTGGTGTTCCTGGTGGCAGTGCCGCTCTGCCTCGGCATCGCGTTCGGCTCCGGCGTGCCTCCCATCGCGGGCATCATCGCCGGGATCATCGGCGGCATCCTGGTCGGCATCGCGAGCGGATCGCACATCAGCGTGTCCGGACCCGCGGCCGGTCTCACCGCGATCGTGCTTGCGCAGATGGCGGCACTGGGCAACTCCTTCGAGGCCTTCCTGCTCGCCACGGCGATCAGCGGCATCCTGCAGATCGGGCTGGGCATGCTGCGTGCAGGCGTGCTCGCCAACTACTTCCCCACCAACGTGATCAAGGGGCTGCTGGCGGCGATCGGCGTGATCCTGATCCTGAAGCAGTTGCCGCATCTGGTCGGCCACGACAGGGACTACGAAGGCGACATGTCCTTCACGCAGCCCGACGGCGAGAACACCTTTTCCGAGATCACCAAGATGCTCCAGGCGTTCCTGCCCGGTGCCGCGCTCGTCGGCGTGGCGTGCATCGCGATGCTCATCGCCTGGGATCGCAGCCCCCTGAAGAAGAGCCTCTTCCCGGCACCGCTCGCCGCGGTGCTGCTGGGCGTGGCGATCAGCGAGATGCTGCGCGCCTCCAGCTCGGCGTGGGTGATCGAGACGAGCCACCTCGTGGCCGTGCCCGTGCTTGGCACCGAAGGCGTGGGCTGGAACACCATCTTCCGCACGCCAGACTTCTCGCAGCTCGGCAATCCGAAGGTGTACGTGGCGGCCGTGACGCTCGCGATCGTGGCCAGCCTGGAGACGCTGCTGAATCTGGAAGCCACGGACAAGCTCGATCCGCAGCGGCGCTACTCCCCGCCGAACCGCGAGCTCGTTGCCCAGGGCATCGGCAACCTGGCCGCCGGCATGGTCGGCGGCATGCCGATGACCTCCGTCATCATCCGAAGCTCCGTGAACGCCAACGCTGGCGCGCGCACCCGCCTCGCCGCGATCGTTCACGGCGTGCTGCTGGCGCTCTGCGTGTTCGCGCTCCCCACCCTGCTGAACCGCATCCCGCTGGCGGCGCTCGCCGCGATCCTGGTGATGACAGGCTTCAAGCTGGCCAGTCCGGTCGTCTTCCGCTCCATGTGGCGCGAAGGCGTGGGCCAGTTCGTTCCCTTCGTCGTCACGCTGGTGGCGATCGTGCTGACCGACCTCCTGCTGGGTGTGGCGATCGGCATGGCGGTCAGCGTGCTGTTCCTGCTGAACGGCAGCCTTCGTCGCGGCATGACGATCGTGCGCGAGGAGCATGCCAGCGGCATCGTGAACCGCATCCAGCTGGCGGATCAGGTGAGCTTCCTGAACCGTGCAGCCCTGCAGGAGACGCTGGCACGGTTCCGCCGCGGCGATCAGGTCGTGATCGACGCACGGAGCACCGACTACATCGATCCGGACATCCTGGGCCTCATCCGCGGCTTCCGCGACGAGGCTGGCCCGGCACAGGGCATCTCGGTCAGCCTGATTGGCTTCCAGAACCGCTACGCGCTGGGTGATCGCGTGCAGTACA
The DNA here is from genome assembly GCA_044337135.1 of Phycisphaerales bacterium. Lineage (GTDB taxonomy): Bacteria > Planctomycetota > Phycisphaerae > Phycisphaerales > SM1A02 > SYAC01. The sequence goes on from JBIIOC010000043.1 coordinate 6,102, forward strand.
TCGACGTGAGCACGCGTGACGTGCAGGCGAGCCTCACGCCCATCCGCGTGCTGCAGCTGCTGCGCGAGGGCAACGAGCGCTTCGTCTCGGGTCGCCGCCTGCAGCGCGACCTGGTGCGCCAGGTCGACGCCACGAGCGCCGGACAGCATCCGATGGCCGTCGTGCTCAGCTGCATCGACTCGCGCGCGCCAGTGGAGCTGTTGTTCGACGTCGGCATCGGCGACCTGTTCGTCTGCCGTCTGGCGGGCAACGTGGTGTCACCGATGGCCCTTGGCAGCATGGAGTTCGCCTGCAAGGTCGCCGGAGCCAGGATGATCCTTGTGCTTGGCCACACGCGCTGCGGCGCCGTGAAGGCCGCGTGCGACTTCGCGCACAACGGGCTCGACGTGGAGCAGGCGACCGGACTCACCAACCTGCCGTCGGTGATCAAGCCGCTCAAGGACGCGGTGCGACTCGAGACCGAGACGCGCGAGAACCGCACGGCTTCGAACGAGGCTTTCGTGGACCGCGTGGCGGCGATCAACGTGCGCAACATGATCCAGGCGCTGCGTGAGGGCAGCCCCACGCTGCGCACCATGATCGACGAGGGCCAGATCGGCATCGCGGGTGCGATGTACGACGTGAAGACCGGCCAGGTGAACTTCCTGGGTTCGGCCGAACCCGTCGCCACCGCCGCGGTCTGAGCAGACTCAGCGGCGCCGACGGGCGATCACGGCAGCCAGCCCGAGCAGCGCCGCCGTGCCGGGAGCCGGCACAGCGAACGACACGCCGGGCATCGCGCTGCCATCGGGACCGACCGACAGTCCCCCGTAGGTCAGGCGAAGTGCCCTCCCCACGTCGGCGGAGGCCAGGGTGACAAGCACCTGCCCGACCTCCGCCGCATCCAGCGAGGCGGCTCCGACGGCCGCCCATGTGCTCCCGTTCCACTCCAGTCCTGCAAGGATGCGGCCCGGTTCCGATCGCGACGCGAGTCGCCACCAGAGCATGCGGTCCGGCTCCTGCGCCGAGAAGTTCCAATCCACCATCAGACGGTCACCGGGAAGACCGAAGTCCGCCCAACCCACGAAGGGAATGGTGACCGACCCATCCGCACCGTCGCGTGTCCAGTCGCCCAGGAATCCAAAGGCGCTGGTCGGCTGCGCGCCCGTCACCGTCACGAACCCCGTTGAACTCGTGATGGTGATGGGGAGGCCGCCAATCATCTCGCCGTGCGCGGTCGCAGCCACCAGGCCAGCGACAATCGCTCCAGCGTGCGTGGCGGTGCGGAAGAACATCGGAGGTCTCCTGAACCTGACGCCGCATCCACCGAGGAGTGAGGAACTGCTGGCCGACGGGCCTGCCTGAGCGTGGGCGCGGCGTCAGGGGGCGCCAGCATCAGGCACCCTGAATACGGAGCTCCGGCGTGGGTGTGAAACGGGCCGGGAATCCACGGGGAATTCGCCGTTTTCACCGGCCCATCAGGGTCTTGAGGGCCGCCAGAGCCAGCACGAGCGCAAGCACGCCTCGCAGCCAGCGTGCGGAGAGCTGCCCGGCAAGCAGGCTGCCCAGCAGCACCGCAGGCACGCTGCCAGCCAGCATGCTCATGAGCATGCGACCGTCCACCAACCCCGCGACCAGGTAGCCGGAGCCTCCAACCACCGCCAATGGGATCGCATGCGCGATGTCGGTCGCGATCAGACGCTGCGGCGTCATGCGCAACGGATAGAGCGCAAGCATGAGCGTGGTGCCGAGCGCACCCGCACCCACCGAGGTGAGCGACACGAGCGCGCCAAGCAGCGCGCCCGCGACGCCGGTGAGCGCGGGCTGCCGCGACTTGAATCGCTCCGGATCGGCGATGCGGCGCTCCCGGGCCGTTCGCTGCACCGCGGGAGCGAACAGCAGGCCGATCGCCGCAATCAGCACGGCGACTCCCACGGCGCTCGAGAGCCATTCGATCCTTCCCAGCGAAACGCCCGCGGCGACAAGCGACACCATCGCGATCGACGCCGGCAGACTTCCCGCCCACAGACGCCGCGCCACCTGCCAGTCCACGCGATCCCCTCGTCGGTGCAACGGAAGCGCCACGGTCTTCGTGATCGCGGCGAACCAGAGGTCCGTGGCCACGGCCGTCTGCGGCGGAACACCGAAGAAAAGCAGCAGGACCGGCGTCATCAGCGCGCCCCCGCCCACGCCGGTCAGCCCCACCACGAAGCCGGTGAGCGCGCCTGCCGCGGCGTAGGGCGCGTCGATCACGGCGCCTCCACCGAAGGCATGGGCCATGCCGAGGCCACGAATCCCTCGTTGCGGTTCACGGGCTTGCCGCACCGCAGGCGCTCGCCATGCAGGTCATGGACCACGCCACCAGCGGCTTCCAGAACGGCTTGCGCGGCGGCGGTGTCCCACTCCGCCGTTGGGCCGATGCGCGGATAGCAGTCGGCCGCGCCCTCGGCGACGCGACAGAACTTCAGCGAGCTGCCGGCCTGCACCACCTCGTGCGCGCCGAGCCGCTGCAGATACGTGCGCGTCGCGTCGTTCATGTGGCTTCGACTCGCGACCACGCGAAGCGTCGAACCCTCGCGACGGGTGGCCACGCTGATCGGTGCGCGAACACCCGCCTTCTCGCGTTGCGCACCCAGACCCTCGCCTCCCACGTACAGCTCGTCGAGCACGGGCGCGTACACGAACCCGAGCACGGGAAATCCGTCGCGCACCAGCGCGACATTGACGGTGAACTGGCCGTTGCGCGCGATGAACTCCTTCGTGCCGTCGAGCGGATCGATCAGCCAGAACGAGCCGGATGGGCGGCGATGTGCCTGCGATGCATCGTCCTCCTCGGAGACCACCGGGACTCCGGGCAGCAGTCCGGAGAGCCCCGCCTCCAGGATCTGGTGAGCCGCCAGATCCGCCTCGGTCAGGGGCGTGTCGTCGCCCTTCGAGGAGACCGCGACCGTCCCTGATCGTCCGTAGACCTCAAGAATCGAGGCGCCGGCTCGCCGACACAGGTCACTGACACGCCCAACAAGATGTGTGTCCAATAACTTATGTCGCATGATGCTTCTCAAATGTAATCGAGCGTTTCAATACTCCAAGTTGAAACTTCGAATTGCAATTCAAATCAGTATGATGCATTTTGCGCCACATGCCTGCAGGAACCCCGCATGAACTGCTTGGCCTTGATGCCCCCAGGGCTTGGGACACGGAAACGGCCTTCGAGCACCTGAGGGCGCTCGGCGACTGCGATTCCAAGCGCACCGCCGAGCGTCGCATTCGGGATCTCGGCGTGATCGCGGCGCCGCTTGCATCCGGTGACCTGCGCAACGAGCGCGGCGACGCGCCCACGCGACTGCTGCTGGATTGGGAACTCGAGGAGGAGCGTTCGCGCCGCCATCTGGTGCTGTTCGCGCAACTCCATCGCATGCCGAACGGACGCCAGTGCCTGCAGGCCAACGACGCGCGCGGGGCGCACTTCTGGGTGCCACTCTCACAGGAAGGACCCGAAGGCATCGCCGACGCGATCGGGAAGTTGCATGCCCACAGCGGCAAGGCGATCGGGATCTTTCCCCATGGCGCCCTTGTCGGTGCGCTGCGAGGAATGCAGGCGCCCGATGGCGTGACGCTGCATCACCTCTTCCACCATCCGGTGCCGGAGATCCCCACACCCGCGCCGCTGCCTCGGCACGGATCCTCACGCAGCCATCTCGATCGCCTCGAGGACGAGAGCATCCACATCCTGCGCGAGGCCGTCGCGCAGAGCGAGCGTCCGGTCATGCTCTATTCGATCGGCAAGGACAGCTCGGTCATGGTGCACCTGGCGCGCAAGGCCTTCCATCCGGCACCGCCGCCCTTTCCACTCATGCACATCGACACGCGCTGGAAGTTCCGCGAGATGTACTTCTTCCGCGAGACCATGGCGAAGCTCGCGGGCATGGAACTGATCCGCTTCGTGAATCCCGAGGCCGTCGAGCGCGACATCAACCCCTTCGACCACGGCTCGCAGGTGCACACGCACATCACGAAGACCGAGGGCCTGAAGAAGGCGCTCGACCAGCATCGATTCGACCTGGCCTTCGGCGGCGCGCGCCGCGACGAGGAGAAGAGCCGCGCGAAGGAGCGGGTCTTCAGCTTCCGCAGCGCCGCGCACCGGTGGGACCCGAAGAACCAGCGGCCCGAGGTCTGGAACCTCTACAACGCGCGCAAGGCCCCCGGCGAGAGCATCCGCGTGTTTCCGCTCTCGAACTGGACCGAGCTCGACGTGTGGGAGTACATCCTGCGCGAGGGAATCCCAGTGGTGCCGCTCTATTTCGCGAGGGAGCGCCCCGTGGTGGAGCGCGACGGCACGCTGCTCATGGTCGACGACGATCGCATGCGGCTGCTCCCGGGCGAGCGCATCCAGCGGCGCAGGGTGCGCTTCCGCACGCTGGGCTGCTATCCGCTCAGCGGCGCCTTCGAGAGCGAGGCCGACACGCTCGAGGCGATCATGGCCGAGCTGATCGCGGCGCGGACCAGCGAGCGCCAGGGACGCATGATCGACCATGATCAGGCTGCCAGCATGGAGAAGAAGAAGCACGAGGGCTACTTCTGATGCCGCGGCCCCGGAAGAAGTCCGCGCCCACCCCAGCGACCCCCGCGGAGTCGCTGCAGGAATTCCTGGATCGTCAGCGCCAGGCGGAACTGCTTCGCTTCATCACCTGCGGCAGCGTGGACGACGGAAAGAGCACGCTGATCGGACGCCTGCTGTGGGAGAGCCAGATGCTCTTCGAGGACCAGGTTTCCGCGCTCGAGCGCGACTCGAAGCGGCATGGAACGCAGGGCGATGGCATCGACTTTGCGCTGCTGGTCGACGGCCTGGCCGCGGAGCGCGAACAGGGAATCACGATCGACGTGGCGTACCGCTTCTTCTCGACCGCGCGGCGGCGCTTCATCGTGGCCGACACTCCGGGACATGAGCAGTACACGCGCAACATGATCACGGGTGCCAGCACCGCCGATGCCGCCGTCCTGCTGGTCGACGCGCGCCAGGGACTGCTCGTGCAGACGCGACGCCATGCATTCCTGGTGTCGCTGATGGGCATCCGGCATGTCGCGCTCGCCGTGAACAAGATGGATCTCGTGGGATTCGAGCGAGGCACGTTCGAGTCGATCGTGCGCGACTTCGAGGTCTTCGCCAAGCCGCTGGGCTTCGCCTCGATCACGCCCCTGCCGATCTCGGCGCTGCGCGGCGACAACGTCGTGGCGCGCTCGAACGAGACCCGCTGGCACGCCGGTCCGACCCTCATGGGCTGGCTCGAGACGGTGGAACTTCCGCGCATGCGCGAAGGCCGCTTCATCTTCCCCGTGCAGATGGTCAGCCGGCCCGATCCCTCGTTTCGAGGCTTCGCCGGCACGATCGCGGAGGGCTGGGTGCAGGCCGGCGACATGGTGCGCGTGACTGCCAGCGGCGAAACGGCGCGGGTGCAGCGCATCGTGACGATGGACGGCGACCTGCCGCGCGCCGAGGCTGGCCGCGCCATCACGCTGACACTGGACCGCGAGATCGACGCGAGCCGCGGCGACGTGATCAGCTGCAGCGACGCGATCGACACCACCGACCAGTTCGAGGCCACGATCGTCTGGATGAATCAGGAAGCCGGCCACACGGGTCGCGGCTACCAGCTGCAGCTCGCCACGCAGTCGGTGCCCGCGTCGATCACGGCGATCAAGCACGGCATCAACGTGAACACGATGGCGCAGGAGCCGCGCACGGCGCTCGCGCTGAACGACATCGCCATCTGCACGCTGGCCACGGGACAGCCGATCGCGTTCGATGGCTACTCGAAATCTCGGGCGCTCGGAAGCTTCATCCTGGTGGACCGTCTCACCAACGCCACGGTGGCCGCAGGATTGATCCGCCACAGCCTGCGCCGCGCGCAGAACGTGCATCGCCAGGCGCTCACGATCCGCCGCGACGATCGCGAGCGCCTGAACGGCCATGCGGGCCGCGTGATCTGGTTCACGGGACTCTCGGGCAGCGGCAAGAGCACGGTCGCCAACGCGCTCGAGGTGGCGCTGCACGCGCAGGGCCGACGCACCTACATCCTGGATGGCGACAACGTGCGCCAGGGACTGAACCGCGATCTCGGATTCACCGACGCGGACCGCGTGGAGAACATCCGCCGGGTGGCCGAGGTGGCCAGGCTCATGTGCGACGCGGGACTGATCGTGATGACAAGCTTCATCTCGCCCTTCCGCGCCGAGCGCGAGATGGCGCGCGAGCTCGTGGGGCGCGAGCGCTTCACCGAGGTATTCGTGAGCACCCCTCTGGCGGACTGCGAGAAGCGCGATCCCAAGGGCCTGTACCGCAAGGCGCGCGCGGGACAGCTGCCGAACCTGAGCGGCATCGGCAGCCCGTACGAACCGCCGACGGCGCCCGACTTCACCATCGACACCGCACGCATCAGCGTTGCGGAAGCGGTGAAAGTCCTGCTGAAGTCGATCGACGGCAAGAGCTGAGCGGCGGAGGCCGCGAACAGAATCGCGACCGATGCACATGCCCAAGTCCTTCGCGGCGGAGGCCGCGAACGAAACGCGATCAGCGCACGTGCCGAAATGCTTCGCGGCGGAGGCCGCGAACGAAACCAGTGGAGCCGAGGGGAGTCGAACCCCTGTGCCGAGACGCTCGCAACGAAGGCTTCTACGCGTGTATCCAGCTATTCCATCTCGAATCCCGTGTCAGTCGCTGGACACTTCGCGGGATTCCAGACAGACAAGATGTCGCAGGGAACCGCCTGTCAGGGTTCACCCACCAGCCTGATGTTTATGGACATTCACGCCATCAGGCGTCACATGGTGTCCATGCAGCCAAATTAGGCCGCGAGAGCGTACTGCGTGTTGGCAGACGTTTTTGTGCCTACTTTTTACGTGGCCAGCAGGCTCCACGACGCGCGACCTTCGTCCGATTGCGCCCGGTCGATGCCGGTACGGCCCCGATTGTCACAGAACACGTTCATTGTAGGCCCGACCATTGCCAGCGCGAAACGGCCCTTTCACTTCGCGGCGCATTCCACCGCGCGCAGGCGGTTCAGGCAGTTCAGCGCCGCGACCTTGTAGCACTCCGCGAAGGTCGGGTAGTTGAACACGGTGCTCAGGAAGTAGTCCAGGCCACCACCGAGCGCCATCACCGCCTGTCCGATGTGCACCAGTTCGGTCGCCTGGCTGCCGATGCAGTGCACGCCGAGCAACTTGCGCGTCTCGCGATGGAAGATCAGCTTCATCAGACCTGAATCGTCGCCGCGGATCTGTCCTCGGGCGCTCTCCGCGTATCGCGCCACGCCGATCTCGTAGGGAACGCAGTCCTTGGTGAGCTGCTCCTCGGTCTGCCCGGCGCAGCTGAGTTCTGGCACGGCATAGATGCCGTAGGGCCAGTGCGGGCTCATGCCGGGATGCGGCTCGCCGAACATCTCGCAGGCGGCGATGCGCCCCTGCTCATAGCTGGTGGCGGCCAGTCCCGGTGCGCCGATCACGTCGCCCGCGGCGAAGATCCACGGAACGGCGGTGCGGAAGCGGTCATCCACCTTCAGGCGGCCTCGATCGTCGGCCTGCAGCCCGACCGACGCCAGGTTCAGCGCCTCGATGTTGCCGGTTCGACCCGCGCTGATCAGCACCATCTCGGCGTTCATCTTCTTGCCACTGCGCGTGGCGACGGTCACGCGCGTGTGGCCGTCGGCTCCCCGCTCCTTCACCGCGCCGGCAACTTCCTCCCCCAGCCGGAAGGTGACCTGCGCAAGGCGCATCTGGTGCACCAGCTCGTCGATGATCTCGTGGTCGATGAAGGGCAGCGGCCGGTCGGCCTTGTCCATGACCGTCACCTGCACGCCGGCGTGCGCGAACATGCTCGCGTACTCGATGCCGATCACACCCGCGCCGATCACCAGCAGTGTGCGGGGCAGGCGTGGGGCCTGCAGGATCGTGTCACCGGTGAACACGCACTCCGGGTCGGGCTGGGTGTCCCCCGGCATGATCGCGCGGCTGCCGGTGGCGATCATCACGAAGCGCGCGGAGAGATGCTTCACGCCCTCCGCGACCGTCACGGCGACCCGGTTGGCGCCATCGATGCTCGCGGTGCCATGGAGCAACTCGATCTCGTTGCGGTCGAACTGGTCGTGCACCACCAGGCTCTCACGCTCCACCACGGTGTTCACGCGGCTCAGGAGCGCCTGCATGGTCGGGCGCACCGGGCGCGCCCCGATCGAGTAGAGGCTCAGCATGAGACTGCGCCGCGTCAGGCTGCGCACGGCCTCACGGAAGGTCTTGCTTGGAATGGTGCCCAGGTCGACGCAGTTGCCGCCGATGTGGCGCCCCTTCTCGACCACACAGACCCGCTTGCCCAGCTTGCTCGCCTGCACGGCGGCACGCTGACCCGCCGGGCCGCTTCCGATCACAACCAGGTCGAAGTCGAACTCGGGCTCAGCCATGTGGTCGAGCATATCGGCGGCAGGCGCAGGACCCCGCGCCAATGCACAATGTGCACATGCACAAGGGATTCGACCCCACCTCGCTACCCGTGGACCGACGCTATGCGCTCCTGATCGGTTCGATCGTGCCTCGGCCGATCGCGGTCGTCGGAACCTGCGCGCCCGATGGCTCCGAGCCGAACCTCGCGCCCTTCTCGTTCTACGCCGGCGCGGGCAGTGACCCAATGTGCCTGCTGTTCTGCCCCGCGAACCGGCCCGACGGAAGCGAGAAGGATTCGCTGCGGCATGCCAAGCCGCGCGACGAAGGTGGCAGCGGCGAGTTCACGGTGGGTGTTGCGACCGAGTCGCTCATTCGCCGGGTCGTGGCATGCGCCGAGGAACTTCCGCCCGATCAGAGCGAGTTCGACCTCGGCGGTCTGACGCCGGTGCCTGGAACGACGGTGAGTGCACCCCGCTTCGCGGAGAGTCCGATCGCGTTCGAGTGCCGCACACTTCAGGTGATCCGCACCAATCCAGGAAAGCCATCGGGGGGCAACATCGTGATCGGCGAGGTCGTGTGGGTCCACGCGGATCCCGCGATCATCGACGAGCGCCTGCGGATCGATCCTGAGCGGCTGCAGGCCGTGGGACGCATGGGCGGCATGGAGTACACGCACACCCGCGACCGATTCGCGCTGCCGTGGGGCGCCGCGGCCTTGAGGTGAGGGTCGGAGGTCGTTATCAGGCCTCGACCGAAGTTCGAGGCCTGATAACGACCTCCGACCCTGTTCTTCAGCCGTGACGACGCGCAAAGTCGCGCATGAAGTCCGCCAGCGCCTGCGCCCCTGCCACCGGCATCGCGTTGTACATGCTCGCGCGAATGCCCCCGGTGCTGCGATGCCCGGCGAGCCCGTCCATTCCATGCTCGGCAGCCTCGGCCACGAATGCCGCATCCAGCGCGGCGCTCGGTCCGCGGAACAGCACGTTGATGGGACTCTGGCACCAGCGCTCCGCGTGGGCCTTCCAGAATCCGCCGCTTGCATCGATCGCCTGCAGGACGATGCCGCTGCGCTCGGTCGCCAATCGCTGCATCGCCTTCACGCCGCCCTGCTTCTCGACCCATCGACACATCAAGCCCACCACGTGAATGCCGAAGGTGTTGGGCGTGTTCGGTCGGCTCTCGCCCTTCTCGTATTCGTCGTACCGGAGCATGCTCGGCAACTTGCGGCAGCCGCGCTCGAGCAGGTCACGACGGATCAGCACCATCGTCATGCCGCTGGGACCGAGATTCTTCTGGGCCGCGGCATACACGAAGCCGTGAGCCGCCAGATCGAGGGGTTCCGCGAAGATGTCGCTGCTCGCATCGCGAGCGAGCCACGCCCCTTCGGCGGCCACGGGCGCCACGCTCCACTTCGTGCCGTCCACGGTGTTGTTGCTGCACCAGTGGTGGTACGCGGCACCCTTGCTTGGCGCCGCCTCGCCCGCGCGCGGCGTGCGGCTGAATGCGCACGTCTTGCCGTCGAAGGTCAGGTTCACCTTGCCGACCACCTTCGCATCGGCGATCGCCTTCGTCGCCCACAGTCCGGTGTCCGCGTAGTCCGCATGCCCGCCATCCGGCAGGAAGTTCATCGGCAGCATGCCGAACTGCAGCGTGGCACCGCCCGGAATGAACAGCCCGGCCCAATCCGCGCCCGCGCCCGCCACACGCATGAATGCCGCATGGCTTTCCGCCAGCAGCGCGTCGAAGACCGGACCGCGGTGGCTGTGCTCCAGGATGCCGATGCCGCTGCCGCGCAGATCGACCAGGTCGCGCCTGAGCTCCTCGAGAACCTCCAGGGGCATGGCCGCGGGTCCCGCACTGAAGTTGAACACTCGCCCGCCGGGCATCGGGCGGACCGCCGCGAGCTTCTCCAAGCCGTGCAAGGCGCTCATGCCCGCCTCACGATCGTGAACAGGCCCGCGCTCAGGACGGCCGGATTCTTGCGGATCGCCGCGAGCTGGTCCTCGCTCGGGGCCTGATCGAGGTGGATCCGCGCCATGGCCGCCTCGCCACCCTCGTAGATGATGTTCTCCATCTCCTCCACGTTGATGCCTCCCTGACCGAGCGTGTAGAAGACATGCGCAAGCACGCCCGGCCGGTTGAGGTGCCGCACCGAGAGCAGCGTGGTCGCGGGTGTCTGCCGCGCGCGATTCACGCAGTTCGGCGCCGTGCCGCGGTCGAGCCACTCCCGGATCACGCGAACGGTCTCGGTCGACACCGCGTGCGCGGCCTGATCGGTGCTTGCCGCCACGTGGAAGGTTCCATACACGCCCGGCAACCTGGCCAGCGGGCTGTCGAAGTTCGCGCGATCCGACTCAGGCTCCTTCGAGAACACGTCAAGGCCCGCGCGAATGCCGCGATCCCGCACCGCGGCGGCCAGCGCCCCCTCGTCGATCACGCGGCCACTGGAGATGTTCACGAGGATCGCACCCTGCTTCAGGGCGTTCAGGAACTTGTCGCCGATCAGGC
>JBIIOC010000123.1:0-5284 GCA_044337135.1 Phycisphaerales bacterium
GGGCCACATGGTGAACAAGGTGCTGAAGGACATGGTGGTGCGCAGCCGCCTGATGGAAGGCATGCGCGTGCCCTACACGCCGGGCTGGGACTGCCACGGCCTGCCTATCGAGCACCGCGTGGTGGGTGAGCTGGTGAAGAAGGGCAAGATGAAGGAGCTCGACGCGCTTCCCGCGGATGTTCGCCGCATGGCGATCCGCAAGGCCTGCGCGGCCGATGCCACCAAGTTCATCGGCGTGCAGGCCAAGGGCATGCAGCGGCTGCTCACGCACGCCGACTACGCGCACCCCTACATGACCATGGACCCGGCCTACGAGGCGGGCACGCTGCAGCTGTTCGCCGACCTCATCGAGGCGGGGCTGGTGTTCCGCCAGCTCAAGCCAGTCCACTGGAGCGTGGCAAACCGCACAGCGCTGGCCGAGGCCGAGCTGGAGTACGAGGATCGCGAGGATCCGAGCATCTGGGTCGATTTCGAGGCGAGCGACGCCGCAGCCGTGGCGAAGGCGTTCGGTCTGGAAGCGCTCGACGCGCGCCCGAGCTTCATGATCTGGACCACCACGCCCTGGACGCTTCCCGCGAACCTGGCGATCGCGGTGGGCCCGACCTATCGCTACGCGCTGGTGCGCATGGATGGCAGCGAGACCATCGTGGCCAGCGACCTGCTTGCCAAGGTGAAGGCCGCGGTCGGTGCCGAGAACGTTGAAGTGCTCGCCGAAACCGATGGCGCGAAGCTGGTCGGACTCGCCTACCGCCATCCGTTCTGCGAGCGCGAGGGCCGCCTGATCGGTGGCGAGCATGTCACGCTGGAGGATGGCACCGGCCTGGTGCACACGGCCCCCGGCCACGGTGACGAGGACTGGCGCGTGGGTCTGCGCGAGGGCCTGCAGGCCTACTGCCCCGTGCGTGATGACGGCACCTATGACGACACCGTGCCCGAGTGGCTGCGCGGCGTGAACATCTGGGACGCCAACGCGATGGTCATCCGCCGCCTGACCGAGAGCGGCCATCTGGTGCACCACGTGATGTTCAACCACAGCTATCCGCACGACTGGCGCAGCAAGACGCCGGTCATCTTCCGTGCGACCGAGCAGTGGTTCATCGGCGTGGATCGGCCCATGCAGCAGGGCGGTCGCACGCTGCGGCAGCTGGCGCTCGAGGCCGTCGAGCACAAGGTGCGCTTCGTGCCCGAGTGGGGCCGCAACCGGCTGCGCGGCATGCTCGAGAGCCGCCCCGACTGGTGCCTGAGCCGCCAGCGCGCGTGGGGCCTTCCGATTCCGGCGTTCCGCCTGCCGGATGGCTCCACCTTCCTCACGCCGGCCAGCGTGCGCGCGGTGGCCGACGTGGTGAAGCAGAAGGGCAGCGACGCCTGGTTCACCGAGACGCCAGCCACGCTGCTGGCTGGCTATGACCCCGCCAAGGATCCGGCCGCGCCGAAGGGCCTGCAGGTCGCCGCGCTCGAGAAACTCTTCGACATCTTCGACGTGTGGTTCGAGGCCGGCAGCAGCTGGAACAGCGTGCTGCGCGCGCGCGGCCAGGGCGTGCCCGCGGAGCTCTATCTGGAAGGCAGCGATCAGCATCGCGGCTGGTTCCAGTTGAGCCTGCTGCCCGCGCTCGGCGCCACCGGCGAGCCGCCCTTCAAGAGCCTTGTCACGCACGGCTTCGTGGTCGATCGCGATGGCCGCAAGATGAGCAAGAGCCTGGGCAACGCGCTCGAGGTGGAGGACCTGCTGAAGGAATTCGGCGCCGAGGTCTGCCGCTGGTGGGTGAGTGGCCTGGCGTACGAGAACGACATCCGCATGGACAAGGCCTTCCTGACCGCATCGGGCGAGGCCTATCGCAAGATCCGCAACACCCTGCGATTCCTGCTTGGCAACATCGGCGATCTGCCCAAGGGTGACGTGGTGAAGGAGGCGATGGCCACCGATCCCGCTTCGCTGGATGGCTGGGCGCTTGCCGAGCTGGCGCGCGTGCAGGGCGAGGTGCGCGACGCGTTCACGCGCCACGCCTTCCGCGAGGCGCACCAGGCCATCTTCGACTTCTGCAACGACACGCTGAGCAGCGTCTGGTGCGCGGCCGCGAAGGACCGGCTGTACTGCGATCGTGCCGACGCCCCGCGCCGCCGCCAGACCCAGCGCGTGATGCGCCTGGCCGCCGAGACGCTCTGCCGCCTGCTGGCGCCGATCCTGCCGCACACGGCTGACGAGGCCTTCCGCAGCATGCACGGCCCCGAGGCGTGCGTGCACCTTGCGAGCCATCTGAACTTCAGCTTCAAGGCCCACGCGAGCTGGCCCGCGGCGATGTCCGCCCGTGCCGCCGCGCTGAAGGCGCTTGAGGAGGCGAAGGCGAGCGGCGTCGAGAATCCCCTGGACGCGGGGCTGACCCTGCCAGACCCCGATGCCGCGCTGCAGCCCCTTGCCGCAGACCTTGCCGACCTGTGCGGCGTCTCGCGCGTGAAGCTCGATCCGGCCGCGAAGGCGGTGGCGGTGGCCGACCTTCGCGAGGCCCCGCGCTGCGAGCGCAGCCGCCGCCGCGACGAGACGGTGCGTCCACGCGCCGATGGCGTGCCGTTGAGCGACCGCGACGCCGAGGCCGTCGGGGCGGCCTGAACCGATCACTTCCTTTCCCAGAAACCGGAGTCACCCATGAGCGAGCCGCTTCCCAACATCGCCTACGACCTGTTCGCCAAGCTCGACCTGCGTGTGGCCACCGTGCGCAGCGCGGAGCCGCACCCCAACGCGGACAAGCTGCTCAAGCTCAAGCTCGACGACGGCACCCCGGAGGGACGTCAGGTCTGCGCGGGGATCAAGGCCTGGTACGACCCCGCGACCCTCGTCGGCAAGCAGGTGATCATCGTGGCAAACCTCGAGCCGCGCACGCTGCGCGGCGAGGTGAGCGCGGGCATGGTGCTGGCGGCGAGCGACCTGAAGGAAGGCGCCACGGCTGGCGCGGACGGCAAGTTCGCCGACGACGCGCGGAACGTGATCGTGCTGACGCTGGACAAGCCGGTGAAGCCCGGCTCGAAGGTGAGCTGATCCGGGAATTCAGCCGGCGCTGGCGGGAGTCTCTTCGCCTTCGCCCTCTTCGCGAGCGGGCTTGAAGCCAGTTCGCGCCTTGATCGCGTCGGCGCCGAAGGACTTCTTCAGGCTTTCGCCAGCCTGCGCGTCGCCGATCAGCGAGTTTCGGAAGCGCGGGTTCGCCGCGGCGTCCTGGTAGTCCTCGCGCGTGACGGGGAAGACCTCGCGGACCTTCACGGCGACCAGCGAAAGCTTGTCCGGTGCCTGCAGCACGAAGGTTCGGTCGGCGGCCGGAACCTGTGACAGGTCCTGCGGAAGCGCGAGTGCGCGCTGAACGATCTGCTTGCTCACCTCGGCGTCGGTGCCGAGGTTCGGCAGGGCGGTGGGGACCTTCAGGCCGTACTTCAGCAGGTTCGCGTCGGCCTCGCGGATGCCCGGGGCGAAGTCCACCTTGCTGCCGTAGTTCGCGGCGAGCGCCTCGAGGTCTGCCTTGGCGCGCACCTCGATCGCGCCGCGGTCGCGCTCGAGCGCCTCGTAGCGCATCACTCGTGTCGCGTCCTCGAGCAGGGCGGTGCGGACCTCCTCCATGTCGCGCACGTCGTGCGCGGGTGCGGTCTCCAGGATCCGGAACGCGTAGAGATCGGCGGGCAACCCGCCGGTTGCGCCCTGCGCGCGCATGGCCGGACCGACCACGCCAGCCTGCACGATCGCGGTGACCTGCTCGGGCTTGAACTCGCGCGCCTGCACCACGATCTCGGAGAGCTGCATGGGGCGCGAGCCGAAGCGCGTGGTGTTGCTGGTGCCGATGCCGGGCACCTTGGCAAGGTCAGGCATGGCCAGCCGCTCGGTGCGGTCGACCTTCAGCTCGCCCAGCTTGAACTGCGAGGCGACGGTGGTCGCCAGCTCGGGCAGCGCGAGCACGCCCGCACCATCGGCGGGCAGCTTGGCGTAGACGCCGTCCTTCTCCAGCCGGCGCAGCGACAGCTGGGTCTGGTCGGCGATGAACTTGGAGATCTCCTCCATGCGCTCGTTGACGAGTCGGTTCAGCTCGGCGTCTCGCACCTTGTCCTTGAAGGCGTCGAAGGTGGCGGTGGCATCTCCGGCCGGGGCGCCAAAGCGCATCGGATCGCGCAGGAACGCCTTGCGAAGCGCGACGCCGGAGAGCGAGGGATCGTTCTCGAGCGAGGCGCGCACTGCCGCCGCGGGCACGCAGAACCATTCCAGCGAGGCGCGGTCGGGCTGGCGGTAGCCAAGGCCGCCGCGGCCCTTGCCCGGCTCCGTCGCGCCGAATTCCTTCAGCAGGGCTTCCATGCGCTCGGGCGTGGGGGCCGGATCGTCCTGCGGCAGCGGCTGCGAGGCCGAGAGCACCACCACGTCGGCGGCCACGCCGCTCATCGCCTCGGCGGCCTTCACCTCGAGTCGCACATCCGAGAGGCGCGCGGCGTTCATCGCCATCGACATCATGCGCGCGACACCCTGCAGTTCGGCGAGCGTCTCGAGCACCGCCTGCGGTTGCATGCCCGATGCCGAGCAGAGACGGCCCAGCATCTCCTCGGGCTTCGGCGATCCCTGCTGCGCCTGCATGGTCGTCAGCACGCGCTGGCCCTCGCCCACGCCGCCCACGAAGCCGGCCTGGCGCGCCTCGCGCACCAGCAGCACCCAGGTCGCGGGATCGCGCTCGGCGCCAAGGCTCGCCAGCAGTGGCACGCCCATCGCCTCGAGCAGCTTGAGCTGGCGCTGCGCCTGCTGCAGTTGCGCCACGGTCAGCACCTCGCCATCACCGAGCGTGGCCCAGGTGGCGTTCATGGCGCCGGAACGGCGCGAGAACTCGGTCACCGCGCTCGGAACCAGCCAGGTGAGCAGCAGGATCGAGCCGAAGATGGCGAGCAGGTACTTGTTGTACTGGCGAAGAAACTTGAGCATGGCGAAAGCGCGGGGATCCGTGTGTGATCCGCCGTCCGCGTTCCTTCGCCAGCCCAACCGCCGGGCGAAACCCGCGGGCGGGCGGTGAAACTCAGCGGTAGAACTCGATGATCAGGTTCGTGTTGACGTCGAAGGGAATCTGGTCCGAGGTGGGAAGGCTGGTCACCTTGGCGGTGAGCTCAGCGGGGTTCACCTCGAGCCAGCCCGGCACCACGTGGCCGGCCATGCTCTCCATGTTGTCACGGATGAGCTTCTGGGTCTTGTCCTTGATCGTGATCACGTCGCCGATGGCGATGACGTAGCTCGGACGATCGACCTTCTGGCCGTTCACGCGAACGTGGCCATGGG
>JBIIOC010000044.1:0-16828 GCA_044337135.1 Phycisphaerales bacterium
GCGCACGCGAACGCGTGGCGGCAGGCGCCGTGCTTCTTCGACCTGAAGCCGCGGCCAGTGCTGCAGGCGGTGGCTGGCACCAGGGTCGCTCCGACGCGCGCGTTCGCCGAGCGATGGGAAGTGGCGCGAGCGAGCACCGACTGGAAGAGCCTGCTGCGCGACCCGAAGGTGCAGCTGGTCGACGTGCTCACGCCCAACCATCTGCACGCACCGGTGGCGATCGCCGCGCTGAAGGCGGGCAAGCATGTCGCCTGCGAGAAGCCGCTCGCGGGATCGCTGGAAGACGCGCGCGCCATGGCCGTTGCCGCCGCGGCAGCGCAGGGCCGCACCTTCGTGTGGTTCAACTACCGCCGCTGTCCGGCGATCGGCCTGGCTCGGCAACTGGTGCAGGAAGGCCGCCTGGGAACCATCCGGCAGGTGCGCGCGCGCTACCTGCAGGATTGGGGGGGCGCAGCCACGCCGATGGCCTGGCGCTTCGACGCGAAGCTCGCTGGCAGCGGGGCGCACGGCGACCTGAACGCGCATCTCGTCGACCTGGTGCGCTTCACGACCGGCATGGAGATCGCCGAGGTCTGCGGGGCGATCGAGGCGACCTTCGTGAAGAGCCGTCGCGCTGGCGCGCGAACGAGCGCCAGCACCGTGGATGACGCCATGCTGTTCCTGGCGCGGCTGGCCAACGGTGCCACCGCCAGCTTCGAGGCCACGCGGCTTGCCACGGGCAACCAGAACGCGAACCAGCTGGAACTCAACGGCACGAAGGGGAGCGTGCGCTTCGACTTCGAGCGCATGAACGAGCTCGAGTGGTGGGATCACGCGCTGCCCGCGCGCGAGCGTGGATGGAGCCGCATCATGTGCACCGACGCCTCGCATCCTTGGGTGGGTGCCTACTGGCCGGCCGCGCACCTGATCGGCTACGAGCACGCCTTCACCAGCATGGCGGCCGACATCGCGCGTGCGCTCGCCGGCGAGAAGCCGCTGCTGCCGCTGCCCGACTTTGGCGACGCCTTCCGCACGCAGTGCGTGCTGCATGCGGCCACGGTGAGCGCGCGCGAGCGCCGCTGGGTGCAGCCCTCGGAATTCGCCTGAAAAGCCGCTTGGGCGTGGGGATTTCGTATACTCCGCGATCCCCATGAGTGCCCTTGCCAGCGAACCAGCCGTCGACTCGCTCGCCCGCATCCGTGACGCCGTGAAGGCCGCGCAGGGCGCGCTGGCGAGTCTGCAGAAGAAGGACGGCCACTGGTGCGCCGAGCTCGAGGGCGACTCGATCCTGCAGAGCGAGTACCTGCTGATGAAGTGGATCCTCGGCCAGGAGCAGCAGCCGCTGGTGGACGGTCGCCCGGGCCACACGCTGCGCAAGATCGTGGAGCAGCTGCGCAGCCAGCAGCGCCCCGACGGTGGGTGGGGGCAGTTCCCGGGCAGCGGCATCGACATCAGCGCCACCGTGAAGGGCTACTTCTGCCTGAAGCTGGCGGGCGACAGCCCCGATGCGCCGCACATGCGGCGTGCGCGCGAGGTGATCCTGCGCATGGGCGGCGCCGAGCGCTGCAACAGCTTCACCAACTTCTATCTGGCGTGCCTGGGGCAGATCTCGTGGAACGCGGTGCCCAGCATTCCGCCCGAGATGGTGTGGATGCCGAAGTGGTTCTACTTCCACCTGAACAAGATGAGCGCGTGGAGCCGCACCATGCTGCTGCCGCTGGCCATCGTGACGGTGCTGCGACCCACGCGTCAGCTGGACGCGCAGCAGGGCATCGACGAGCTGTTCGTGAACCAGCAGTCGCGTCACCGCCTGAAGATGCGCGCCGACGTGCCGGCGTTCTGGCGCGCCTTCTTTGGCAGCGTGGACTGGATCATGAAGCGCGTGCACGACGTGTTCGGCACGCGCTGGCGTCGTCGCGCGATCGAGCAGGCCTTCAACTGGAGCGCCACGCGCATGGGTCAGGAGATGCCTGCGCCCACCAGCGGACTGGGCGCCATCTTTCCGCCGATGGTCTACATCCAGGTGGTGATGCACGCGCTGGGTTTCGCGCGCTCTGACGCCATGGTGCAGCGCTCCGAGCGCGAGCTCGACGAGTTCATGATCGAGGAAGGCAACCGCATCCGCCTGCAGCCGTGCTTCAGCCCGGTGTGGGACACGGGCATTGCGCTCTACGCGCTGGCCGACTGCGGGCTGGACGTTACGAACCCCATGGCCGAGGCCGCTGGCGAGTGGCTGCGCAGCAAGGAAGTGCGACATCGCGGCGACTGGGCCGTGAACGTGGCGCCGGGTACCGAGCCGGGCGGCTGGGTGTTCGAGTACGCCAACGCGTGGTACCCCGACGTGGACGACACCGCGATGGTGGCCATGAGTCTGCGTCGCATCGGCGGCCCGGCCAACATCGCCGCCGCCGAGCGTGGTGTGCGATGGATCCTTGCCATGCAGAACGACGACGGCGGTTGGGCGGCCTTCGACAAGACGAAGGACAGGCCCATCTACGAGTTCGTGCCGTTCGCCGATCACAACGCGATCCAGGATCCAAGCTGCCCCGATATCACCGGCCGCGTGCTGGAGTGCCTGAGCTGGCACGGGCTGCGCCTGGATCATCCGGCCATCCGTCGCGCGGTGCAGTACATCGAGACCAAGCAGGAACGCGAAGGCTGCTTCTTTGGTCGCTGGGGCGTGAACTACATCTACGGCACCTGGCAGGCGGTCATCGGGCCGATCCGCTGCGGCGTGTCGCGCGATGCCGCGTGGATCAAGCGCGCCGGCGCGTGGGTAAAGAGCGTGCAGAAGGCCGACGGCAGCTTCGGCGAGAGCGCCAACAGCTACGAGAACCCAAGCCTGAAGGGGCAGGGGCCAAGCACCGCCAGCCAGACCGCGTGGGCGGCCATGATCCTGCAGGAGATCTACGGCGCCAACGATCCCGATCTGCAGCGCGCGGTGGAATGGCTGGCGCGCACGCAGCTCACGCCGGCCGATGCCGCTGATCCGCTGAAGAACCCGGATGGCGACCCTGCCGGCTCCTGGTGCGAGACCGAATTCACGGGCACCGGATTCCCGAAGGTGTTCTACCTGCGCTACCACATGTACCGGCTGTACTTCCCGTTGATGGCGATGGGAAGGTTTGTGCAGGCGCGGGTAGCGGGGGCGTAGGTCGCAGAGAACATCCGTTTTGCTGACGGGGGATGTCGCCCAGAGCGCCCATGCGCCGGCTGTTGGCATGCAACCCCTGCCTGAGAGCCTGAAAGGGGCGATTCTTGTCGACTGCCCGAAAGGGTGACAAAAATGTGAAGCATCGTGACGGCCGGGGGGGGCAATTCTCGTTTACATGTGTGGAGAGCCATTCGGTCGGCCAGTGGGAACTGCCCCCGGCCAGCTCACCTTGGAAGCGCCGCCTGATGTTCAGGCGGCTCCGGAGGAAGGCCGTTGCCGACGGACTCGGCTGTCACTCGCCCACATGGGATGTGGGCTGTTGTTCGGGGCAATGCCCCAAGGAATCGAAGATGCCAAGCAATCTTTTCAGTCTGGGTATGTGCAGTGCCGTGGCCGCCGTGGCCGTGGCGGGTTCGGCGAACGCGGCGATCGTGTGGAGCGGGGTGCAGTCGCCCGCGGCGGCCAACCCGAACAACCTCGTGTTGACTCCGAACGGATCGTTCTACTCGGACGCCAGCGCCGCGTATGACATCAACGACAACCCGCTGTTTGTCGCGTACGGGAGTTTCGGCGGCGGCAGCGGCGGCGGGTACACGGCCGCCTCTGTCATCCAAGGCGCGGGTGAAACCGGCGCGTCAGGCAACTTCCTCTTCCAGCTCTACGGCACCCTTGAGGGATCTGGCGCTTCGAACCGCCGCGTCGTGAACAACAGCTTCGGCACGTCCATCAGTGGCCTTACCGGCACCATCGCTTACAACTCCGCCCTCACCTCCGGATCCGGCTTCGCTGAGGGGAGCAGCACGGGCTTCTACAACAACTTCTTCCTGAACACGAACGCAGCCTCGGGTGCACTGCGGGGCCAGTTCTACAACACGACCGGCTACATCGGCTTCCGATTCTCCACCGATGGTGGAACCAGCTGGTTCTTCGGTTGGGCGAAGTGGACCGGCGGAACGGACGGCACGGGCGCCCTTTCGGAATGGGCGTACAACAACACTGCAGGCGGCGCGATCACGGCTGGTCAGGTCCCCGCCCCTGGCGCCGCTGCGCTGGTCGGCATGGCCGGCCTGATGGCTGCCCGCCGCCGCAAGGCCTGATTCACTTCACCAAGTCGCATCTTCCTGCCGCGGACGCGCGGCGGGTTCCAACTCCCAAGCCCCTCGGCGCACGCACGCCGGGGGGCTTTTGCTTTGATCGAACGCCGTGGGTCGTAGCACGGCCGCATCGCGACCGAATCAGTTTCATCCAATTCGTGCATCACCATGAGGGGATCGAGCGGCGGATCTCGTTTTGACTTGTGAGGCGCATCGCTGGCACCGTTTGAAAGACGGTGTCGGAGACCTCGAATGTGGTGGGCCGCTTCGCGTGGATGCGGTGATGCGTGTGTTCCGTTGGCCGACGGACTCGGCCGGCTCTGTGCCCACCCGGGAAGTGGGCGGTTTGCTGGGGCGCTCGCTCCAGAGAGGATGCAACGATGCGATGCGGATTGCTTGTCACATGCGGCGCCATGACCGTGATGGTCGCGGCGGAATCGACCTTGGGCAGCGTGGTTGCGCTCGACACCTTCGGCGGCGGGGCCTGGAACCTGCCGGTGCCGCCGCTGGACTTCAGTGCCACCTTCAGGGCCGCCACCGGCTACCTGGGCGTTGCGGAGCAGCGCACGGCCGTTGCCGCCGTGGACTACCACTATGAGGGTCAAAGGCCCACCGAGGACGACGTGGTGGTGGGCACCGGAACCTCCACCACCTCGCTCGATGTCAGTACGCGCACCATGGCCATCACCTCCTCGGGTGATGGTTCGGCGTTGCTGAGTTACTCGAACGCCGACCAGAGCTCGTTCAGCCTGGGTGGCTGGCAGGGCATCTGGATGCGCTACGCAGTGACCACCGGAACCGCACGCGTAAGTGCGTGGATCGGAAGCGATGGCGGCAAGAGCTACTCGCTTGCGGAGGCCACCTTGGCGGAGGGTTCGGCGGGGTACCTGTACTTCGCGCTCAGCGCATTGCCCGGCGCCACGGCGGTGTTTACGAGTGATGCAACACCCGACTTCTCGAGTGTTCTGGGAATCGTGCTGCAGTTCCGCAGCGCTGGCGAGGGCTCGATGACCATGTCCGTCACGGGCGGCGTCATTCCTGCGCCGGGTGCGGCGGCGCTGGTGGGCATGGCGGGGCTGATGGCGAGCCGCCGCCGCAAGGCCTGATTCACTTCATCAAGTCGCATCTTCCTGCCGCGGACGCGCGGCGGGCCACACTCCTAAGCCCCAAGGCGCATGCACCGACCTTTGGCGGGCAAAACCCTGCCTGAGAGCCTTGAAAGGGCGATGCTTGCCGTGTCATCTGGATTGGTGACAAAAATGTGAAGCATCGTGACGGCCGGGGGGGGCAAATCTCGTTTACGTGTGTGGAGAGCCATCCGGTCGGCCAGCCGGGGGCTCTTCGACTTTTTGGGGTTGCGCGGGCGGTGGCACCAGGCGAATGGTTGAAGAGTTATCCAACATTAATCCGCCAGATTTCTTGACCGAGAGGGCTTTGGGGTTACCTTCGAGGCGCTCGGCCTCCCAGCCGGGCTGTTCCCTCTCTTTGTTCCCGCCTGCACATCTCGATTCATCCGCTGCGGGTTGTTTGCGGCCAGAGTGGCAATGGGTCGTCGCCGACGAGTTTCGGCGGTCGGTTTGTCCGCGTTCATCCCGCGGACCTGTTCGGGGTAGCCCCGAGAGATTCTCTATATGCAGCAGATCAGCAAGAACATCGTCAAGTCGGCCCTTCTGTTCGGTGGAACCCTCGGGGTTGCCACGGCTGCCGAGGCGGGACTCACCGTCACCAGCGCCTACTTCAACCTGAATGCGGGTGGGGTGTACGCGACCAACTTCGACGCGTCCGCCATCGGGTCGCCATTCGCGGCCATCGGTGCAAACTCCTCGTTGGCCTTCAGTGGTCTGGGTCAGTACGGCTTCCTGGTCAGTGCAGCCTCCGACGGCAATGAGATCTGGAGCGTCTTCGGTGCGACGATGGGCTTCACCACCGACACGAACATGACGGTGCAGCTCACGGGTGACATCAGCTCGGAAGCCGCCACGGTGTTCCTGGTCGACATGAGCACGAACTCGACGATCTTCCTGCGCGCCAGCGGAACCGGCATGTGGGACTCGGGTTTCATTCAGCTCGCGGCCGGCGGCAGTTACCTGGTGGGCGTGAATGGCCCGCTGACCTTCGCCAATGGCGGCACCGAGACTGGCAGCGTGCTCGCCTTCTCGATCGTGCCTGCGCCGGGCGCCGCAGTACTGGTCGCCCTGGCGGGCTTGATGGCCCGCCGTCGACGCGCCTGACGGTTTCCGCGGCGGGCCACCGCCTGACCGAGAACTCTCCAGGCCCCCGGCCAGCACGCCGGGGGCCGTTTTGCTTCGAGGAATCAGGGCCCTCCGGGACTGCGCAGCGGCGGCCCGCACCTCGGCCCCACGCAGGCAGATCCTTCTCTTCCCTTCAAATTGCCGCGGAAAGTCGAGGAAATTTGTCCCCCTGCGTGAGGGGGGGTGGGGCATTTTCGTTTACCCAGATGGAGAGCCATGTGGTCGGCCAGTGAGAACTGCCACCGACCAGCTCACCCGCAACTCGCCGCCTGATGTTCAGGCGGCAACGGAAGAAGGCCGCTCGCCGACGGATTCGGTGATGGGATGTGCCCGCACGGGAGTGTGGGCAGTAGTTCGGGGCAGTGCCCCAGAGGAATCGAAGATGCGAAGCAATGCAATGAAATCGTGCGCCATGGGCGCCATGCTGTTCGGCGGAACCCTGGGCGTTGCGCAGGAGGTGCAAGCTGGCCTGACATGGACGGGTGTGAGAGCGTCGGCTTACAACTACACCCAGTTTGAGACTGCGGACCAGACGGACTTGAACTTCGGCACCCCGGTCTTCACTGCCGGCAGCAACTTCATCGGTTTCAGCGCCGCGACCGAAAACGGGTGGTCGATCACCGCGAGCAATGCGGGTGGCGACGAGCTCTACGCGACGAACGTCAACAACTATTTCACTGTCTCGTCTGCGACGACCGTCACCATCTCAGGCATCGGGTTCGGCAACACGGGGGGCGCGGGCTTCTTCCGGCTCCTCAGCATGACGACTCCGCAAGTGATGCTCTGGTCGAACGCGACCAGCCCGGACAGCACCATTGAAGTGACCGGTGCCTAAAGTAGCGGCCCCATCACCCTGCAGGCCGGTTTGTACGTCCTCACGGGCGCGGTCTACACCACCGGCTCGTTCGGCAGCTCCACGCTCTTCGAGATCGCCGTTGTTCCTGCCCCTGGCGCGGTCGCGCTGATCGGCGCGGCAGGCCTGATCAGCGGTCGCCGTCGCCGCAACTGAGCCACTTCAACCAGTCGCATCTTCCTGCCGCGGACGCGCGGTGGGCCACACTCCCAAGCCCCTCGGTGCACGCACGCCGGGGGGCTTTCATGTGTGCACCACGCGAGGCAAGGCAACGATGCTTTCTTTGGTCCTTCGCCTGCGAAGCGATGGTTGCCTAGATCCACAGCCGCTGGATCGGGACCGCAAACATGCCGTCGCCGAAACCCACGGTGAGTTCGCCGTCGTAGGCCACCACGCCGCAGCCGAATCGCTTGCCGCAGGCCTCCCGCAGCACCTTCAGGCCCTTGAAGTCCGAGGCGCGCACGGTCGAAGACGCCTTCACCTCGACGCCGCTCACGTGACCTGCACCGTGCTCAAGCACGATGTCCACCTCGGCGCCGTCGCGATGGCGGAAGTGGCTGAAGGTGAACCGCTCATCGAGACCGGACGCCTGCCTGCGAAGCTCCTGGTACACGAACGTCTCCAGCATCTGCCCAAGCGCGTCCCGATCGGCCCACAGGGCATCAGCCGACAGCCCGAGCAATGCGCATCCAATCCCGGTGTCGGCGATGTGCAGCTTCGGCCCCTTTACCAGCCGGTTGATGCGGTTGGTGTGCCACGCCGGCAGTTCCTCCACAAGGAACAGCCGTTCGAGCAGCGTGACATAGTCGCGAATGGTCGGACGACTGAGGCCGAAGGGGCTGGCAAGGTCGCTCACGTTGAGCGTGCGGGCGGTCTGCCCCGCGACCAGTTCCAGCAGCCGAGGCAGCGCGTCAAGGGAGGCGATCCGCGCCATCGACCGAACGTCCCGCTGCACAAGCGTCTCGACGTAGTCGCGGTGCCACCGCGCTCGGCGCGCAGCCGTCGGCAGCGACAGCAGCGCAGGAAAGCCGCCCTGCACGATGCGCTCGGCCAGCTTCGCGCCCTGGCGGTTCGCCGGTTCCATCGGGAAACGGCCCGTGAGCAGCCGCTCAAGGAAGGTTGGGCGCGACTGTGCCAGTTCGCATTGCGCCAGCGGATGCAGCCGCACGATCGCCATGCGGCCGGCTAGCGAGTCCGACAGGGTCGGCAACAGCAGCACATTCGACGAACCGGTGAGCAGGAACCGGCCGGGGGTGCGATCGCGATCAACCGCCATCTTCAGCGACAGGAACAGCTCGGGCACGCGCTGCACCTCGTCAAGGATCACGCGATCCGGAAGGTCGGCGACGAATCCTGTGGGGTCGGACCGCGCAAGACTCAGAATGCCTGCGTCGTCGAACGTGAGCGACCGGTAGCCGCGGCTGGCGCCGTACGCCATCGCAAGCGTCGACTTGCCAGATTGTCGCGGGCCGTGGATAAGCACCACAGGCGAGTCCTGCATGGCCTCGGCGAGGGGGGCGGTGGCGAGGCGCGGGAGCAGGTCGTTCGATGGCATCCGCGAATTGTAAAGGTTGTTATCGCGAATTGCAATGTTATGTTACGCCGATTGAAACCTTTATGTCCGAAGCATCCGTCGGATCAGCTCCTCGCGGTTGCGGCTGCGCGCCTCGTCCCCGCCGATCTCCTGGTAGCGCTGCGGCAACCGCCGATGCGGGGCGCGGGGCCTCGGGGTGCGTACTTCCGCGATGGCAACGAAGGCTTCCGAATCGGTGGCCGTCTCGGGCAGAACCCCTTCTGGAAGCCTGGAAACTCAGATTTACGCATGCCTTTCAGAAAGCGGCGCAAAGTCGGAAGCATCGTGAGGGGTGGGGGGGGGGGGATTTCTCGTTGTTACTTGTGGAGAGCCATCCGGTCGGGCAGCGGGAACTGCAGCCGACCAGCTCACCAACAACTCGCCGCCTGATGTTCAGGCGGCAACGGAAGAAGGCCGCTTGCCGACGGACTCGGCCGTCACTCGCTCACACGGGATGTGGGCCCTTGTTCGGGGCAATGCCCCAGAGGATTCGAAGATGCGAACTCATGTCATGACCAAGTGCGCCGCGGGCGCGTTGCTGTTCGGTGGAAGCCTGGCCAGCACTCCGGCGCTCGCGAGTGGGGGCGGTGGTCTGCAGACCATCAACCTGGACAACTTCAGCACGAGTGCAGACGCGGCCAGCCACAACATCAGCACCTACGACTCGACCACGGGTCAGTGGGTCGGGCAGCAGAGCGTGTACGGGCTCGGGAACAATCCATGGTCGACTGCGTTCCGTGAGTCCAACTTCGGCGCCGGTCGCGCGGGCACCCGCGAGGTGTTCAACCAGGGCAACCTGAATGCCACGTTCATCAACCCGAACAGCTTCGACATCAACGCCTACTACGATGGCACCGGTTACAACGGCTTCACCGACTACGAGACGAAGACTGGCTCAATGGCGGGTAGCGGCGTCTCTGGTGGCAAGTTCGGCGTGAAGGTGGCGGCCCCCGCACCAACTTCATCGACCTACACCGCGCAGAACGGTGGCTTGGGCATCAACGTGACCGTGGGTGCTCAGTACACCTTCAACTCGGCCTTGGATCTGACTGGCGGCAAGGTCAGCATCACCGGTTCGGGCACCATGACGGATCGTGTTGGCCAGCAGTGGCAGGCCAAGGGCAACGGCGCCCTCGTGTCGTCGGAGATCATCAATCTTCACGAGACGAGCGGGTACACGGTGCCTGGCGCGGGCAACGAGAACACCATGGCAAGCAACTACCTCAACGCCCAGCCAAGCTCCATGTACCTGCAGGTCGCGTTGCTTTCGGGTCTGGGCGTCGATCAGTACGGCGGCACCTACCAGCAGCGCGCGACGGTGGACCTGGGCTTCCTCGGCACCCAGTCGCTCGGCAACCTCGAGTTCAGCATGTCGGACTTCATGCTGAACAGCGCCTCGGGCACATTTGATTTCTCGAATGTGCAGGCAATCCAGTTCATCTTCACGACTGGCAGCGGCAATGGAACGGTCATCGACTGGGATATCTCCAGCTTCTCGGTGTCGGCCGTGCCGGCTCCGGGCGCCGCGGCGCTGGTCGGCCTCGCTGGCCTGATCGGCGGACGTCGCCGCAAGGCCTGATTCACTTCACCAAGTCGCATCTTCCTGCCGCGGACGCGCGGCGGGTCACACTCCCAAGCCCCTCGGTGCGCATGCGCCGGGGGGCTTTTGATTCCAACGATCGGCGCGGAGCCTGTGCCGTTAGCCTGTGGAG
The DNA here is from genome assembly GCA_044337135.1 of Phycisphaerales bacterium. Lineage (GTDB taxonomy): Bacteria > Planctomycetota > Phycisphaerae > Phycisphaerales > SM1A02 > SYAC01. Next base: position 10,618 of record JBIIOC010000044.1, read on the forward strand.
AACTCCATGAACAGGGCTTCCAAAATCACTTCGACACCGGGCGGCTTGGCTCTCGAGCGTCAGAACCTTCGCGATCGCGTGGCCGCATACATGGCATCCGGGCAATTCGCCGAGGCTTTGGCACTTCTTGACAAGCCGTTGCAGCGGAACGCGCGCGACGCGGAGATCCTGCGCATGTGCGCCATGATCCAGCATCGCGCAGGCCTCGGCAGCCCGGCTGCGCACTTCGCGGAGCGTGCGGAGGCGATCGAGTCGCATCCGAACACGATCATGATCGTGGCACAGGCCAAGATGAACGCCGGGGAGACTGATGAGGCACTCGCGCGTTGCCGAAAACTGCTTGAGATGTATCCGGGCGACATCGATGCGCGCCTGCTGATGGCGCGAGTGCTGGAATCGGCCGTGCGCGCCGACGAGGCCAGCGAAGTGCTCGAGCCGCTGCTTGCCGAGGTGCGCGGCAAGGATGCCCGCGTGGAGGCCCAGGTGCAGCACCTTCGCGCCGCAGTGATGGTGCACCAGAAGCGCGATGGCGAGGCGGTGGAACTGCTCGATATCGAGGTGCTGAAGCCGGGGTTGGCCGATATGGCGCGGCGAACGAGCCTGTACCTGCGGGCGAAGGCCTGCGATCGCCTGAAGCGCTACGACGAGGCCTGGGAGAGCGCCGCGCAGGCGAACGCCATCGGCGACCCGCAGTTCGACCCGGCGCTGTACACGGAAGCGGTGGGGGCGCTGATGCAGCACTGGAATCGCGCGGAGATGGCGAAGTTTCCATCGAGCCACAGCACCAGCGAGGTGCCGGTGTTCATCGCGGGCATGCCACGCAGCGGCACCAGCCTGCTCGACCAGATCATCGACGCGCACCCGCAGGCCGCGGGCGTGGGCGAGATGGCGGGCATCGAGCACTTCGCGCGGCAGCTGGAGAGCGTGTGGGACGCCAGCCAGCCTGCCCCCGAGAGTTTCGGCCCCATGCGCGACCGCGCCTTCAAGAACATGGCCGCGGGCTACATCTCGACGTGCCAGCAGCAGGCATCGGGTGCGAAGCGCATCGTGAACAAGGCCCTCGGCAACAACCGCGTGGTAGGGCTGCTGGCGCGGCTCTTCCCGAAGACGCGCATCATTCATGCCATTCGCGACCCGCGCGACGTGGCGGTGAGCTGCTTCATGGGCGGCTTCAACAACGATTACTACCCGTGGACCGCGCGCCCCGAGTGGATCGCGGTGGCCTGGGAGCAGAGCCGGCGCCTGATGGAGCACTGGAAGCGCGAGACCGACCTGCCGATCCTGGATGTGCGCTACGAGGACGTGGTGACCGACGCCGGCACGCAGTTTCCACGGTTCATCGACTTCCTGGGCCTGCCGTGGGACGAGGGCTGCACGCGCTTCCACGAGAGCAAGCGCACGGTGCGCACGTTGAGCTACGACCAGGTGAACCGGCCGCTGTACGCCAGCAGCGTGAACCGGTGGCAGCGGTATGAGAAGTTCCTGAAGGGCGTGAACTGGCCCGCGTACGGGTGAGCGGTCACGTCGATGGCGCGGGCTGCGCCGCGGCACTGCGCATGCTTTCGGCGGTCCTTGGCAGGCGTGTCTTCACGAGGTTGGCCGCGCTCGCGGGCAGGCCGTCGATCGTCATGGGCACGATGACCGTGTCCTCGCGGCCGGGGTTGCCGGGTTCGCGGCCGTACTTGAAGTCCTTCGTCAGGCTGCCGTCGGCGTCGAGCTGCACGCCGGGCCACGCAGGGTTCGCGACTGAGATGAAGAAGAGGTCGCCATCCGGTACCGGCTTCGTGTCCGAGTACAGAAGAAGGTTTGCGGCCTGCAGCGTCCGCCAGAGTTCCTCGGCAGTCCATCGGGCGGGGTCGATCACCGCGACGCGCTCCGACACAAGCTTCTCGAACGGCCGTGTGCCATCCGCCGACTGCCGCTGGCGCATGCGCTCGAAGGCTTGCACGATGTCCGACTGCACGAGCGGATAGTGGGTGCAGCCGAGCACCACGGTGTCGATCGGCGCTCGGTCCTCGCTCTTCGCGTGTTCCACAACCAGCGCTTCGACCTCTGCATCGATGATCGTCTGTGGCGTCTCCTGCACGGCCGGATCCCCCTCGATCGAGGCCGCGAGCGTGGCGCTGCCGCGCTGCGTGATCGATGGCGGAACGGTCATGGCCTTCGCGATCGCCCTTGGATAGGCGTTGCTGGCACAGGTCGCCTTGGTGGCAAGCACCGCGACCGCACCCGTGCGACCGCCGCGCGTGTCGGCCAGACCTCGCGCGCCCGCCTCGACCACGCCCACTGTTTGCACGGGAATGCCCCAGGCCCTGGCGGCGTCGCGCACATCCTGCAGTCCGTAGGCGGTCGCCGTGTTGCAGGCGATCACGATCGCCTTCACCGGCGGTTTGTCCATGCGCGGCTCGCTGGTGGCGTCGGCGCGCCAGCGACGACCGAGCAGGAACGCCGCATCCTTCAGGATGAGTTCACGAAGGAAATCGGTCTTTCCCGCGGCGCCATAGTTGCCGTAGGGCATGTTGGCCTGATCGCCGAAGTACACGAAGCGCTCCCGGGCGAAGTCCGGCACGCCATCGGCGCCGGGCTTGCCGCTGCCGTTATGGAAGGCATCGAAGGTCTTCAGCGCCTCGAGCACCGTGAGACCGCCCACGCCCGAGTCGAACACACCGATCGGCAAGGATCGAAGGTCCCCGTCGTACTGTGCCACGTCGAAGGTCGCGGCGGCATCGCCGGTCGGATGGGCTCGCTGATGCGCGATCGCGCGCGCAAGCACCGGGTCCACCGGAGGCCCGGCGATGATCGCGAGAGCCAGGAACAGCACGACGATACCGAGGGCGCCAATTCGTGACATGCCTGCATTGGACAACGGCCGCCACGGAGTCCGCAAGCGCAGCCCGGGCCGATCTGCCATGATCCGCGCCCCGTGTCGCTGGATACCTCGATGCAATCTGCCGAGTTGGTCCGAACTACGCATGTTCGACGGGTCATTCTTGCCGGCGGAATCGGTTCCGCGGTGGAGTGGTTCGACTTCGGGATCTACGGCTATCTGGCGCCGGTGCTGGGGGCGCAGTTCTTCCCGTCCGAGGACCCGGTGGCCACCATGTTGAGCGGCTTCGCCGTGTTCTGCGTGGGGTACTTCATGCGTCCGGTCGGCGGCATGCTGCTGGGACGGTTGGGCGATCGGCTGGGCCGGCGAAGCATGCTCGTGACCAGCGTGGTGGCCATGGCGGTGGCGAGCGTGCTGATCGGCCTGCTTCCCACCCACGCGCAGGCGGGCATCGTTGCCCCGATCCTGCTGGTGCTGCTGCGCTGCGTGCAGGGCATCGCGGTGGGAGGCGAATACACGGGTGCCATGGCCTACATCGCGGAGTGCGCGCCTCCGCACCGCCGCGGATTCATCACCAGCATGGCCACGGTGGGCGTGTCGATCGGGCTGCTTGCAGGATCCGGCACGGTGGCGCTGCTGCAGACCATGCTCAGCCCCGAGCAGGTCCAGGCGTGGGGCTGGCGCGTTCCGTTCCTGTGCAGCGTGCTGGTGGGCGCGGTGGGCTACCTGCTTCGCACGCGCATGCCGGAATCGGAGGCGTTCGAGTCGAGGCAGTGCCCCGCGCATGAACCATTCCTGCGCGTGATGCGACGGCACTGGCTGGTGATGGTGCGGGTGATCGCCGTGGTGGTGGGGGCGAACGCGGCGTTCTACGCGGGCTTCGTCTACATGACCGACGCGATCAGCGAGGCGCATCCGGAACTGGCGGGCCACGCGCAGTGGGTGAACTCGATCATGCTTGCGGTGCAGGCCCTGCTGATGCTGGTCGGGGGCTGGCTTTCGGATCGATGGGGACGACGGCGCATGAGTCTGCTTGCCACGCTGCTGCTTCTGCTGGTCACGTGGCCGGCGTGGAGGCAGTACGGGCTTGGGTCCCTTCAGGGGCTCGTGGTCGCGCAGGTGCTGCTTTCAATCCCCATCGCGCTGCTTTTCGGGATGCAGGGCGCGATGGTGGCCGAGCTGTGCCCGCCCCAGGCCCGTTGCACGGTGTTCGGCGTGAGCTACGGCACGGGCATCGCGCTGTTCGCAGGGACCGTGCCGGTGTTCGCCACGTGGATGGTCGGAAGCATGGGCTGGAGCGATGGGCCACTGATGTACGTGCTTGCGGCCGTCTCGATCTCGCTGGCCACGCTTGCCGCGCTTCGACCCAAGGATCTGCGATCGCTTGATCCCGAGACCTGAGGGCGGGGCGCTTCAGTCGTGGAACGGGTGAGGCGACGCGTAGGTCGACCCCTCGAAGCCGAGCGAACCCGCATGCAGGCAGAGGCGGTTGGCTGCTTCCAACAGCGGCTGTGGTGCGTACAGGTTGTCGCCAAGGATTGGATGGCCCAGCGAGAGCATGTGCACGCGAAGCTGGTGACTGCGGCCCGTGAGCGGCTCCAGACGCACCAGCGTGCAGGGTTGCGCGGGTTCGGGTGTGCCGCGCACCTGCAAAGGCACCGCGGCCAGCCGCGCCTCCACGAACCACCGCGTCTGGCTCGGGCGTCCCTGCTCGTGGCACACCACCTGCTTCGCGCTGCCGAGCGCCTCCTTGCGAAGGGGCAGGTCGATCAGGCCCTCATCGCCCGGGACATGGCCTGCCACGAGTGCGTGATAGGTCTTGGAGACCTTTCGTGCCTCGAATGCCATGCTGAGGCGTCTATGCGTGTCGGCATCGGTGCCGAGCACCATCACGCCGCTGGTGTCGCGGTCGAGACGGTGCACGATGCGTGTGCCGGGAAACCGCGTTGCGACTCGTGCCACGAGGCAGTCGGCCTTCTCCGGACCGATGCCCGGAACGCTCAGCAGGCCGCAGGATTTCTCCACCACCACGAACCCGACGCCCTGGGCGAGCAGGCGCCAGCCAGCGTTGGATGGTTGGGTGTCGGGCTGCATCGCGGATCAGGCTAGCGGCAGGCAGGTCCGTGCACCCTTCGATAGAGTGCCGTGCATGACGAGCCACTCCGCACGCGGCGCACGGTTTCAGCGGGCATTTGCCAATCGCGGACTCTCGGCGGCCTTGCTGCTGGTGGGACTTCCCGTGGGCTGCGCCCAGTGGGGCGCCGACGTGCTGCGCGACAACCATGTCGCCTTCAACACCTCGGTGGCGCAGGCCATGGACCGGCAGATGCTGCTGAACATCGTGCGCCTGTCGATGGACGAGCCCACGCAGTGGATGACCGTGAGCGCGATCAACGTGAACACCAGCGTGGGCGTGGCGCCGAACGGCCTGGCCACGATCCCCTCGAGCGGCATCGTGAGCGGCCAGGCCGGTGGTGCCGCCAACTTCAACTACACGCCCAACATCACCTTCGTGCCCCGGCAGGGCGAGCAGCTGGCGAACGAGCTGATGTCGCCGATCCCGGTCAGCAGTCTCGAGCACATGGTGAGCGCCAGCTGGCCGATCAGCTGGGTGGTGTTCCTCACCTGCGAGCGTCTGCAGGAGATCGATTCCTTCGACGTCACGAGCGGCTTCGGCGTGCGCGCCGCGGATCGGCGCTTCGCGCGACTGATGCAGCTGTTCGACGAGCTGCAGCGCCGACAGAGCATCTCGTTCAGCCAGGTGCCGATGCCATTCACCTGGAACCGGCAGCCGATCCCCGCGACGGAGTTCACCCTTAGCCGCGTGATCGACGGCAAGCGCGAGCGCGCCGCGCTCATGCCGCGGCCGGATGGCAGCTTCGATTTCGTCACCATCGAGCCGGCGCCCGTGCTCACCGTGTACGAGGGCGCGGCACGCCTGCCGGAGGCCACGGAGATGCTGCAGCTGCTTCAGCTGGGCGACAAGCCGGGCAACTTCCGCGTGGTGGGTCTCGAGACCCAGCTGCCAGGTGACTATCTCACGGTGCGCACGCGCTCGCTGGCGGCGCTGCTGCGGCTTCTGAGTTTCGGTGTGGACCATGCGCGCAACGCGCCGCCGCCGCCCACGAACGTCGACACGCCGGGTGAGCTGTGGGAGCTCATGCTCCAGAACGCGGGCGACAAGGCGGTCGATCTGGCGCCCTACGTGAACGCCGTGTTCCGCGTGCAGCGCGGGGCTTCGGCGCCATCCGATGCGGCGGTGAGCGTCTTCTACCGCGGCGACTGGTACTGGATCGACACCAGGGACATCACCGCGCGCCGCGTGTTCGCGCTGGTGCGCGACCTCTTCGACCTGCAGGTGAAGGCCGGCAGCGAGACGCAGCC
>JBIIOC010000124.1:0-5196 GCA_044337135.1 Phycisphaerales bacterium
CCACCGACAGGCGGCCGGACTTTGATTCGCTGTTCACGATGCCCTTGCGCTCGCCGCTCCGGCCCAGGGCCGAGAGCAGCGCGCCTTGATCCGGGGAGCCCGGCAGCATCCGGCCTCGCTCCGCCAGCTCGCGACGAAGGCGATCGACCTCGGACTGGAGCGCCTGAAGTCCGTCCTGCCGCGAGGCCGCCTCGGAGGCCTGTGCGCGATAGACGGAAGCCTCGCGCTCCCAGTCGATTGCGCGCAGGTAGTTCGGGACGGTGAAGAGACCGAGCATGCCGACCGCGACACTGACAGGCAGCGCTGTCGCCGCCAGCTCGACACGGAACCATCGAGACACCTTCGTGGCGCTCACTGGACCCCTCCCATCGCCATGCGCATGACACCGGGCGCCCGCACCTGCACATCCAGGGGCACCTGGAAGGAGACGGTGAACGCCTCGACGCGCGCTCCCATCGACTCGGTCACCTTCCGCTCGGACATCGTCACGCCCGTGAAGGCCGGACAGGCCGCGAGACGACGCTCGAGTTCACCCAGGGACGTGCCGGACGCCGCGCAGCCCTTCAGGAGGACCTGAAGCTGACGGGGCGAATCCTCGGTCTCGATGCGGAATCCAGAAAGCATGGTCTTCTCGGGCAGCATGTGCGTCACCGTGGCCACCACCGACGCGGTGGAGATGGCAGGCACGAGTCCATCGGTCACACGGAGGGCCCGCTCAAGTTCGGACTGGTCAGAAGCCAGACGATCGATCACTTCCTGCAGGGCCGGGGTGTCCGCCCGGGAAGCCAGCTGGGTGGTGACGGTGCGGGCGGCCTCCGCCTTCCGGGCGCTGTTCCAGCTGTGCGCGCCAACGCCCAGGCTGAGCGCCAGCAGGAGCAGTCCGAGAAGGCTCGTGCGGCGCCTCGATCGGCGCGTGCGAACCTCGCGAACCACGGCCGTGGGGAGAAAGTTGATCTCGGGAACGCTCATGCGGCCCTCCGTTCCTGCGTCATGGCCGAATCGACCACCACCGAACCCGCCAACGCGGCCCACGACGGGCCCGTGCAACGCAGGCCGGGCAACTTCCATTGGCCACACTCCACCGCGACCGTCGGCACGCCGCAGACGCCGCCGACCGCGCGGATCAGCTCCGGCTCCGCCGCGGCGCTGCCCGAGATCGCGAGACAGGATGGCCAGCTCGACTCGCCACAGGACTGGCGAAGCGCACGAAGCGTCTCCTCCGCAAGCGCACTCCAGCGCCACGAGCATGGCGCGGCGACCGGCTCCAGCGGGATGGCATCGAGTGCCTCCGGCTCCTGCACCTGCATCTTGCTCGACGTCACGTTCCAGTCGCCCGCCATCGTGCGGACCGCGACAAGGCTGCCCGCACGCCACACCGACAGCGTGGCGACGCTGGACTCGATGTGCAGCGCCGAGACGAATTCGCCGGCCAGCGCCGACTCCCAGCGAAGCGCGCCGCGCGCGGCCGTGAACGCCGAGTGCTCGATGCTCTCCGGCAGCAGCCCTGCATCCAGGGTGATCTCGGCGGCTCGGCGAACCTGGTCCGATCGCGCCGCAAGCAGCGCGACATGACGGCGCCCCGCCGAGGAACCCATCGCGATGTGCTGGAGGACGGACTGACTCTCGTCCAGCCCGAAGCGATCGATCGCCTCGAAACGGGCGCTCGACGCGAGTTCCTCGTCCGACATGTTCGGCAGCGTCGTGGAGTCGCAGCGGAAGAACGACGCTCCGAGCGCGATCCGGCAGCGCAGACCGGCGGCACCCGAAGCGCGGACCCATTCCACCAGCGCCTCACGGCATGCGGCGGAACCGGCGGCCTCAAGATCGCAGCCGGGCAGGCTTGACGGGTCCTCCGCGCCGCCGCCACGTCCCCCCACAAGCGCGACCCGTCCAGCGACGGTGTCGAGTTCCAGGGCGACCACGCCCGTTCGCTGCGTCAGAATGCTCTTCCAAGCCTTCATGTCCATGCCTCCTGAATCCGTTCGTGGGTCCCCACATGCCTCGGGGCGCCCGGGAAAAGACTGAGGGACCCCGTCTCCGGAGTCCCTCAGATCTGTGCGTTTCGATGCACGGTCCTGTCGGACCGTCCGACGTCACTGCGCCGGAACGAACTTGTTGCTGGCCTCGTTCCAGACCCAGCCCTTGGTGTTGTCCACCTGGTTGGTCAGGTCATCGGACGAGCAGTACTTCGCGGTCACGAGCGCCGCCAGATCGGTGGACGAGTATTCCTGTCCATCGGTCAGCGTGATCGTGGCGCCACCGGGCTTGAACTGGTTCAGCCGGGTGACCATGGTGGTGATCTGCGATGCGCGCGCGGTGGCGGCATTGCTGTTCGCGTCGCTCAGGGCGCTGGTCACGCCCGGAATCACCAGCGCAGCCAGCACGCCGAGGATGACGACGACGATCAGGATCTCGATCAGGGTGAATCCGCGGCGCTTGCCGCGACGGGTTCCGTTCGTACTTCCATTCTTCGTGTTGTTGTTGTGCGCGTTCGTCATGTTGGGTCCTTTCGATGAGGTGATGCAGGCGCTCAAGCAACGGGCCGGAACGTCAGTCCGGGTCACCGTTCGATTTTCCGGGCCCTGGGGCAAGGCCCGTGACAAGAAAAGTTTCAGGAAATTCCGCCCCATTCCAGAAGCAGCTCGATTGCGGCTTCAGGAGCGGTATCGGATGGTCGATGGCGAGGCTTGAGATGCATCCAAGGATTTCCACACATCCCCCGCAACGCCCCCGTGGCTTCACGCTTCTTGAGGCGCTGATGGCGGTCGTGATCCTGACGATCGTGGCCAGTGGTGCGGCCGTCGGCATTGGTCTGGGCTCCGCGGCGCAGGCCGATGCACGCATCTCGCAACTGGCCATGCAGGCCGCGGATCAGCAGATGGGTTTCCTGCTGGAGCAGCCCTTCGACGGGATGTCCACCCATGCGGGCGAGGAGGCGGTTGGCGCCATGCTTGCGCCACCGGCCGGTGGTGGCGTCTCCCGCGACACGACGCTGGGCGGTCCGTGGTCGTCGCTGGGCCGACGGACCTCCGTGACCAGTGAGCCACTCACCTTCAGTCAATACAACGGCGTCACCGTGGATGGTGCTCGCATCGAGATCGAGGTGTTCGGTCCCGATGGAACCGTCTATGCGTCGCTCCGGCGCCACCGCTGCCAGGAGAGCGATTCATGAGCCGCCGCGGCTTCACGCTGATCGAGCTCTGCATCGCCACGGTGATCACGGTGATCGCGGCCGGTGCCGTCGCTGGCACGCTTCGCGCCGTGAGCGAGGCGATGCAGGAGCAGGATCGCGTGGCGGACGCGAGTGCCCGCCTGGCCCGCGCGGACGCACGCCTCGCGGATCATCTGGAGCGGGCCCGCCTGATCCTGCATCAGGACGGCGACGAGGTGCTGCTGTGGCTGCCCAGCGAACCCTTCGATTCAAGCGCATCCAACACGAGCGACTACGACACGATCCATCTGAATGAACTGGCCTGGTACGTGATGGACACCGCGAACGGGACCCTGACGGTCCGCTGCGCCGCCAACCGCGCGGCACGCACGGCGTATCCCCTCTCGACCGGCTGGGGCGCGCTTCGAACCACGCTGCAGTCGCAGGCGCAGCTGAGCACCACCGTCGTGCTGGAGGGGCTGTCCAGCGGCGCCTTCGCCGTCGAGGACGCCGACGCGTGCAGCGTGCGACGATTCACGTTCGTGGGCACGTTCGACGCGCTCCGTGGCGGTCTGGAGATCCGACTGGGTGGCCGACTCGCGAACGGACAGAGGCATCCGGACTGCCCATGATCACCATCGCACGAGGCCAGCATGCTCGCGCGAGCGCCCGGCGGGGCGCCGCGATGCTGCTGGCGGTGTTCGCGATGCTCGTGGTCGGCACCGCCACCCTGGCCTTCACCGCCAGTCGACACACGAGCTTCCTGGTTGCGCGCAACGCCACCTCCTCCACGCGCGCTCGCCAGCTGGCGAGCAGCGGCCTGGAGGTCGCGAAGGCGATCCTTCGAAGCGACCAGACCTCGTGGCGGACCAGGCACGTGTCCGGCAGGCTGCTGGATTCGTATCCACTCGACGGCGGGACGGTGACCGTCTCGCTGATCGACATTCGCAAGCGGGAGGCCGGTGCCTCGGCCGTGATGAGCGTGCCCGACGCGTCGTCGACGGAGATCGAAATCGCGGTGACCGCCAACGCCGACGGTGGCACGTGGACCTCGCTGTCGCACATGAGCATCCCGCAGGTCGTGAAGGGCCAGTACGCGATCTTCGCGAACAAGCTCCTCTGGATCTACGGTACCAACAACGAGATCGGACGCTGGGACCGTGCCCCGAAGTCCGCCGAGAAGCGGCGGGTGAACCTTGGGACGCAGGCTGATTTCGCGTTCGCCAACTTCAGCGGCGTGTGGATCGACAGCGATGTGCAGTTCGAGAGCGAGGTCGATCCCGTCGATCCGAACGACCCACGGACGCTCAAGAGCACCTGGGTCTACTACCCCTACAACGGCGGCACCAACCTCTGGAGCAGCACCTTCCCGATCAACGGCCCCGGACGGGACAAGGTGGCCACGGTGCGGATGAGCGCCGACGAGTCGATCCGAATGGTCGCGGCACCGCAACCCGTCGCCACCGTGCCGGCGCCTCCAGGCATCAGTGGCGGCAACTCGATCACGAGCGGCTCGCGCACGATGACGCCGTTCCGGGTCGGTTCACCGAGCGGCTCCACGAACACCAACCTGACGACGAACAACTGCACGCTGCTGCTGACACCGGGCACCTACGAGGTGTTCGGCAGCTGGAACGCCACGAACGCGACCATCCGGATCCAGGGCGCTGTCAAGATCGTCGTGTGGCCCAAGTGGTCCCTGTTCAACCTGTATCCGCGCGGCATCAACTGGACCAACACCACCGTGGAACTCGCCGCGGACGCCGATCTGGAGATCAACAACGGCTTCACCCTGAACATGTCCGGTTGCTGGATCGGAAGCTGGTACCAGTGTCTCGGCGAGACCGACCCGACCAAGGCCCAGGGCGACCCGCACATGAAGGCATGGAAGGGCCAGGCGTTCCAGCAGACCGCCTGCGACACCGTCGCGCCCGATGAACCGCGCTATCTCGAGCCCTGGAGGGTTCGCATCTACCCCATTCGGAGCGTGCTGAGCCCGCTCTACGTGTGGAGCATCCAGAACACCAGCGTGGTCGGGAGCCTGT
>JBIIOC010000125.1:0-5168 GCA_044337135.1 Phycisphaerales bacterium
ATCGACGACTCGAAGACGCTGAAGGGCGCCAAGGATGCCGCGGGCCATCCGCTGCGGCACCTGGAGCGTGGCGTGCTGTGCGCGCTGGGCGCGCTCGCGGCGGGCGAGACCGGCGTTCCCATTCACGCGAGCGAAGAGACGCTATTGAAGGCGCTGAGCCTGGATGCCCCGCCACCGCTGCCGTGGTACGCGAACACGACCCCGGCCGACCTTCCGCTGTGTCACGCTCGTGATGAGCTCGCGCTCACGGCCAACCGATTGCGTCTGGCGCTTTCTCATGCGGGCATCCGACCAATGCTCGCCCACGCGGTGCTGGTCGAACCTGAAGACCTGAACCGCATCGCCGGTGCCGCGGGCAGCAAGGGCGCGGTGAACGGCTGGGCGGCCATGCGTCTGGCCTGCCTGCTTCGCGCCGCGCACCCCGACGCCGACATCGATCTTGCGTGCGATCGCCACGGCGGCCGAACGCGCTATCGCGAGGAGCTGGCGCGCACCTTCCCAGACGCCGCCATCCGAGTGCTGCAGGAAACCGACGAGGCGAGCCACTACGAGCTGCGCGAGGGCCGCGGCACGCTGCGCGTGCATTTCGAGGTGGAGGCCGACGCGCGGCATCTTCCGGTGGCCCTGTCGAGCATGACCGCGAAGTACTTGCGCGAATTGCGCATGGCGCGCCTGAACACCTTCTTTGCCAAGCACCGCCCCGGCCTGACCCCCACGGCGGGCTATGTGCAGGACGGTCGGCGATTTCTGGCTGAAATCGAGCCGGTCCTGACCGCTGCCGGGGTGGCTCGCGAGACGCTGGTTCGGGCGGTTTAGGCCTCCCACCACGCCTTTCCAACGCTTGACCGCCCCCCCGACTCTTCCCTAACCTGCTCGATTCTCGGCTCTTGGCGCGATGGCTTCATCGCCGGCCGGGATTGAACTCAGCAACTGCAAGGAAAAGGCCCCGTCTCGGGGCACCGCGAGCACGCCATGGCCATTGATCTCACCAAGGTCCGCAACATCGGAATCTGCGCCCACATCGACGCCGGCAAGACCACGGTCACCGAGCGCATCCTGTTCTACACGGGCAAGATCCACAAGATGGGCGAGGTGCACGAAGGCACCGCCACCATGGACAGCCTCGAGGAAGAGCAGAAGCGCGGCATCACCATCCAGAGCGCCGCGACGACCTGCCCCTGGAACTACAACGGCGTCGAGTACAAGGTGAACCTGATCGACACCCCGGGCCACGTGGACTTCACCATCGAGGTGGAGCGCTCGCTGCGCGTGCTCGACGGTGCCGTGGCCGTGTTCGACGGCAAGGAAGGCGTGGAGGCCCAGAGCGAGACCGTGTGGCGCCAGGCCGACCGCTACGGCGTGCCCCGTCTCTGCCTCATCAACAAGATGGACAAGATGGGCGGCGACTTCGACTACAGCTTCAACAGCATCAAGGCCCGCCTGGGCGCCAACGCCATTCCGGTGCAGTGCCCGGTCGGCAACGGCAACGACTTCAAGGGCGTGATCGACCTGATGCGCATGAAGGCGATGTACTGGGTCACCGAGGAGCAGGGCAACAACATCACCGAGGGCGAGATCCCGGCCGAGCACAAGGAAAAGGCCGAGATGTACCGCGCGATGATGGTCGAGAAGATCTGCGAGCTCGACGACTCGCTGACCGAGAAGTTCCTGACCGATCCGAACACCATCACCGTGGACGAGCTGAAGAAGGCGCTGCGCAAGGGCACGATCGCCCTGAAGTGCTTCCCGGTGCTCTGCGGCAGCGCGCTGAAGTACGTCGGCATCCAGAAGGTGCTCGACGCGGCCGTGGACTACCTGCCCTGCCCCACCGAGCGCAACGACGTGGAAGGCGTGGATCCGAAGGACGCCAAGGTCAAGATGACCCGTCCGCACAGCGACACGGCGCCGTTCAGCGCGCTGGTGTTCAAGGTGGTCAGCGACGTGGCAGGCAACCTGACCTATCTGCGCGTCTACAGCGGCAAGCTGCAGAAGGGCATGCGCGTGCTCAACCCGGGCAACGGCAAGAAGGAGAACGTCAGCCGCCTGTACGAGATGCACGCGCAGAACCGCACGGCGCTCGACGAGACCGGCTGCGGCCAGATCGTGGCGGTCGTGGGCCTGAAGGACTCGTACACGGGCGACACGCTCTGCGATCCGGACAACCCGATCATCCTGGAGCGCATGACCTTCCCCGAGCCCGTGATCAGCATGAGCATCGAGCCGAACTCGGCCGATGACAAGAAGAAGCTCGGCGAGGCGCTCACCACCATCCGCCGCGAGGACCCGTCGTTCCGCTCGAACTACAACGACGAGACAGGCCAGACCATCATCAGCGGCATGGGCGAGCTGCACCTCGAGATCATCAAGAACAAGCTCGTGCGCGACATGAAGGTGAACGTGACCGTGGGCAAGCCCCTCGTGGCCTACCGCGAGACGATCACCGGCAGCGCCAAGGACATCCGCGGCCTGTTCAAGAAGCAGACCGGTGGCCGCGGCCAGTTCGGCGACGCCGTGGTGAGCGTGAGCCCGATCACCAAGGAGGAGGCCGAGGCGCAGGAGCTGGAGATGAAGGACGGCGTGGTGTTCGAGGACAAGATCTCGGGCGGCGTGATTCCGCGCGAGTTCATCCCGAGCGTGGAGTACGGCGTCCGCCAGGCCTGCGCGAGCGGCATCCTGGGCGGCTACCCCGTGATCAACGTGAAGGTCGACCTCGTGTACGGCAGCTACCACGACGTCGACTCGAGCCAGATCGCCTTCGAGCAGGCCGGTGCGCTGGCCGTGCGCGAGGCGTGCACCCGCGCGGGCCTGTCGCTCCTCGAGCCCATCATGAAGCTCGTGGTGACCACCCCCGACGAGTTCTTCGGCAACGTGGCCGGCGACCTCGCCAGCCGTCGCGGCCAGATCGTGGACAGCGAGCAGCGCGGCGTGACCCGCCTCATCACGGCCGAGGTGCCGCTGAGCGAGCTGTTCGGCTACACCACCACGCTGCGCAGCATGACCCAGGGCCGCGCGAGCAGCTCGATGGAGCCGTGCACCTACCGCATCATGCCGGACCGCCTGAAGGACGAGGTGCTGGCGAAGGCCTGAGGCCTCGACAGCCAGGACCGATCGAGAACCCCAGGGCCCGTCCGCATGGACGGGCCCTTTCTCTTGGGTCCATGGGGCGGCTACGCTCGCGGCGATGGCCTCGGAGGCGCCGATCTTCACCGCGGAATACGAGCGCGAGCTCGAGACCTGGCTGCGTCGGAGGCTGGGCTGGCTGCTCGTCGTGACCATGGTGCTGTCACTGCTGGGGCTCGCGATCGCGGCCGTGCAGGTCTGGCTGCTGCGCACGGACCCGGCCAGCCTGAACCTCGACAGCAACTTGCAGGCGCTGCGCGAGGCGGGTTGGGCCGGGCCCATCATCACGCTGGCGTCGACGGTGCTCACGATTGGCCTGGCGGCGTGGTTCCAGTGGCGCGTGCGGCCCACGCTGCACAGCCACACGGAACTCGTTCGTGCCGCGGGACGGTTCGTGCTGCTGAGCGGCCTATTCACTCTGGCCACCGATGTCGCCAGCCGGATCTGGATACCGGGATTCGAGACAAGCGGCTTCAGCGCGCTAATCCTGCTCTACGTGGTCGCATGCGTCTTCCTGCCGTGGACCGGGCGCGAGAGCCTGCGCCCGATGTGGCCGCTGCTCGTGGTGTACGCGGCGAGCCAGTTCCTCTACGTGGCTGTCGGCGCCGGCACGGATGCGGCCGTGCAGGTGCGCGCCGATGATGGCGGCGTGCAGGAGGCATCCGTTGGATGGGTTGCGGCGACCATCGCCAGTGCACTCGCGCCACTCGGACTCGTGCCGGGGCTGGTCGTGTGCCGGCTGCGGCTGTGGATGCACCGAAGCCGCTTCCGCAAGCGCATGGTGCACAGGGGCTTCTTCAGCATGCGGCGCGAACTGTCGCAGGCGCGCGCGGTGCTGGCGGCCCTGTTCCCGGCCGAAGTCGTCGCGCCAGGCATCTCGTTCGCGTTCCACCACGTGCCCGCCGACGAGGTTGGAGGCGACTACCTGCACGCGAGCTTGGCACCGGACGGGTCAATGCGCGTCGTGCTGGTGGACGTGTCCGGTCACGGACTGGCCGCCGCCATGACGGTGGCCCGACTCTCGGGCGAGATCGACCGCATCGTGGCGGCGCAGCCGGACGTGGGTCCTGGCGAGCTGCTGCGACAGTTGAACGCGTACTGCCTGCTCACCCTCACCAAGCAGGGCATTCACGCCACGGCCGCGGCGCTGCTCGTCGATCCGGCCAGCGGAGCGGCTCGTTACGCCAGCGCCGGACACCCCCCGATCTACGTTCGTGGCACGGATGCGCAGGTGCGGCGGCTTGAAAGCACCACGCTCCTTCTGGGCGCGTTGGGAGATGACGGTTTCGAATCACACGATGAGGCGCTGGTCCTTCAGCCGGGTGACACGCTGTTCATGGTGACCGACGGCCTTTTCGAGGCGCGCGATCGTCGGGGCGAACAATTTGGCCTGCAACGCCTGCAGGCGAGCCTGTTACGAACCGAGGCGCCATCGGACTGGGCAGCGCACCTGATCGAACTGGTGCAGGGCTGGCGAAATCGGATGGCGGATGACGATCTTCTGGTGGCGACGCTTCGCTGGCACGGCGCGGCGAAACCCGCATCGCGACAGCCGGCGACCGCGCGCATGACCTCCGGAGCGGGCGCATGAGCGACCTTGCGCACTTCATGCGCCTCGCCGCGCGGCTGGCCGTGCGTGGGCACGGGCACGTGGAGCCGAACCCCATGGTCGGCTGCGTGGTGCTGGATCGCGACGGCGTCATGGTGGGCTGGGGCTATCACCGCAGGATCGGCGGCGCGCACGCCGAGGTGGAGGCGCTGAAGCGCGCGGGTGCACGCGCGCGTGGCGGCACCGCGATCGTGACCCTGGAGCCCTGCACGCACCACGGCCGCACCCCGCCGTGCGTGGAGGCGCTGCGCACCGCCGGCATCGCGCGCGTGATCTACGGCGAGAAGGATCCGCACCCGCAGGCGCAGGGCGGCGAGGCATGGCTGCGCGGCGCGGACATCGCATGCGAGCAGCTGAGCCTGCCCGAGACGCGCGAACTGAACGCGCCCTTCGTCAAGCGCGTGACCACCGCGCTGCCCTGGGTGATCGCCAAGTGGGC
>JBIIOC010000126.1:0-5161 GCA_044337135.1 Phycisphaerales bacterium
GTGGGCGTACGGGCGTCCGGGCTTCGACGACGGGTTCCTGCGTGACTATCGCACGGTGTATCGCGGCGCGCTCTTCGCTTCGGCCGGGCTGACCCAGGAGCATGCGGAACGGCTGCTGCAGGACGGCCTGTGCGACGCGTGCTGCTTCGGGCGCGCGTTCATCGCGAACCCCGATCTGCCCGAGCGATTCCTGCACGGCAAGCCGCTCGCCAAGGGCGACGAGAGCACCTACTACGGTGGCGCCGAGAAGGGCCTGACGGACTATCCGCGGGCGGACGGATCGACCGCCTGATCACTCGAACCGCAGGTGCTTCACGCTCTCGCCGCTGTCGCGCAGATCGCGCAGCGCGTCGATGCCGATCTCGATGTGCTTGGCCACGAACCGCTCGGTGACCTCGCGGTCGCTCTGCGTGGTCTTCACCCCCTCGGGGCTCATGGGGTTGTCGCTCACGAGCAGCAGCGCCCCCTTGGGAATGCCGTTCGCGAAGCCCACCAGGAAGATGGTGGCCGTCTCCATGTCGATGCCGATCGCGCGGATCTGCCGCAGGTAGTCCTTGAAGCGCTCGTCGTGCTCCCAGACGCGGCGGTTCGTGGTGTACACGGTGCCCGTGAAGTAGTCGCACTTGTGCTTCACGATGCTCTCGCTCACGGCACGCTGCAGGCGGAAGCTCGGCAGCGCCGGCACCTCGGCGGGCATGTACTCGTTGCTGGTGCCCTCGCCGCGGATCGCCGCGATCGGCAGCACGAAGTCACCCAGCTTGGTCTTCTTCAGGCCGCCGCACTTGCCGAGGAACAGCACGGCCTTGGGGTCGATCGCGCCCAGCAGGTCCATGACCGTGGCGGCCATCGCGCTGCCCATGCCGAAACTGATGATGGTGATGTTCTCGGCGGTCGCGGACAGCATCGGGTGATCGCGGCCGACCACGGGCACGCCGAACTTGGCCGCGAAGGCCTCCACGTAATTCGTGAAGTTGGTCAGCAGGATGTAGTGACCGAACTCGCCGACCGAGCGGCCGGTGTAGCGGGGGAGCCACTCGCGCACGATCTCTGCCTTCTCGCGCATGGGCGAATGCTAGCGGCAGCGTGCGGGTAGATTCCCGCGCATGAGGCTCGCACACGCTGTCCTGATGACCACATCGATCCTGCTGACCGCCTGCTCGGGCATGACGATGCGCGTGAAGCCCGCGGGCGGTCCCGCGCAGCGCGTCCAGCATGTGGTGCTGGTGGAGCTTGATGACCCGGCGCGGGCCAGCGAGATGATGCAGGACATGCGCGAAGCCTTCGAGGCGATCCCGGTTCTCGCGGCCTGGCAGGCGGGGCCGAAGGTCGACACGGGCCGGCCGCAGGTGCAGGCGTGGTACACGGTGGGCATCGTGACCGAGTTCGACACGGTCGAGGACTACAAGGCCTACCTCGAGCATCCACGCCACAAGGCGCTGGTGGAGAAGTGGAAGCCCCGCTGGAAGCGCAGCGAAATGTTCGACTTCGGCTCGATCGCCACGACAACGGGCGGGAACTGACCGGCGCACGCGGTCTCCGTCGCGTCCGGTAGCCTTCGCGCATGCGAATCGATCTTGCTGTCCTGGCTGCGGTCGCGATCTCCCTTCCAGCCTGCGGCCCGCAGGCCGAATACGCGCAGGCCGAGCGTGCGCATGAGCAGCGCAAGGAAGATCGCCAGAAGCAGCTGCAGGAGCAGATGAAGCAGGAGCAGGCTGCGGGCCTGGAGCCCTCGAAGCTGCTGGGTGGCGAGTGGGTCTGCGTGACGATCGGCGGCAAGGCTGCCGGTGGCGAGCGCGCGCCCACGCTGACCTTCGGCGATGACGGCCGCGTGACGGGCTTCAGCGGCGTGAACCGGTTCTCGACCGACTACACGAGTGCGCGCGGCGCCGTGCGGTTCGGGCAGATGGTGAGCACCAAGATGGCGAGCGATCCCGCGCGCATGGCGCTGGAACGATCATTCCTGGAAGCGCTGACGAAGGTGGACAGCTTCTCCGTCGAGGCAGGCCTGCTGCGTCTGCAGCAGGGCAAGGAGACGCTGGTCGAGTTCAGCCACTGACCCGCCGCCCGAGCCGGCCGAAGCCGGCCCGGGCAGCCGCGGATCGTTGCGGACTCAGTCGCGACGGCGGCGGCACATCACGCCGCCGAGCGCCAGCAATGCCGCCGCACCCGGCGTGGGCGCCAGGATCTGGCTGAACTCCTGACGCACGAACGAGGCGGTCGAGAAGTCCTGCGCCGTGCGGGCGAAGAACTTCAGGTCCTTGTTCACCTCGAACGCGCGGTACCCGAGGGTGTCGTAGGTCTGACACCAGTCGCGGGCATCGGTCAGCCGCGTCATGCGGGGCGGACCCACATGGTCGAAGGCCGACAGGTTGCCCAGGAACACGTTGTTGTCGAGATCCCAGACGGTCTCGTCGACCCGGGCGTACGACCCGTTGCCACCCGCCGAACCGTTGAAGGTCAGGCGGGTGTCGCAGAGCCGCACATCCCGCGCGTAGGCCTCGGGCGTGACCTCGACCGAGTACTGCAGGTTGAGTTCATGCCCAAGCAGGTCGCCTGGCGTTCCATCACCGAACGGCCCGGTGATGTCGAAGCCCACGTTGTGCAGCCCCCACTGGTTGGTGGAAGCCGACACGAACCCGATGACCGTGAAGTTCGACATGCTGAACTGCGACGAGGTGTACGACTCGAACGTGAAGATCTTGTCATCGATCAGGACCTTGCGGTCGCTGCCGGTGGCGAAGATCGCGGACATGTTCACCTGGTCCCCGTTTCCCAGCACGATCACGGCCTGGCTGGAAGCGGTCACGGCAAGCGCCGCGAGCGGCGCGAAGATTCCCCGGATGCATGGTGTGGTGCGCATCTTTCCTCCTTGTGTTTGTGGATGCGAGTGTCAGGCGCCGCGACGGCGACGAGCGATGAGGCCTCCGAGGCCGACCAGCGCCAGCGCGCCGGGGGACGGGATCTGACTGAACTCCTGGCGGACGAACGACGCGGTGGAGAAGCCGTTCTCGCTGCCGGCGAAGAACTTCAGGTCCTTGTTCACCTCGAAGGCGCGGTAGCCATCGGTCCCGTACACGTCGCAGAAGTCGATCGCGTCGACGAGCTTGGTGATGTTGGGCGTGTTGGCGATGTCGTAGACCTCCATCTGGCCGAGGTACGTGTTCGTGTCGAGATCCCAGATGGTCTCGTCGACGCGCGAGAACGACCCGTCGCCGCCCGCCGAACCGTTGAAGGTCAGGCGCGCGTCGCACAGGCGAACGCCACGGCTGTAGTAGTCGGGAAGCACCGACACCTCGTACTGGATGTTCATCTCGTGGACCAGGTTGTCGCCCAGCGTGCCATCGCCGAACGGCCCGGTCAGGTCGAAGCCGACGTTGCGCAGGCCGTACTGGTTGGTGCCGGCCGAGATGAAGCCGATCACGGAGAAGTTGTTCGCGTTGAACTGCGACGAACTGAACGACTCGAAGACGAACATCTTGTCGTCGATGATCACGGTGCGGTCGCTGCCATTGCCCATCAGCGCACCGAGGTTGATGACGTCGCCGTTGCCGAGCACGATCACGGCCTGGGCGGAACCCGCGAGCAGCAGGGCAGGCATGGACAGGGCGAGGGGGGCGAGGGAACGCGGAAGTTGAAGCATTCGAATCTCCTGAACGTGTTGAACCCGCCACGATGCATGACCTGATTCGCCACGACGCGTGGCGAGAGAGTGATGCCGCTGGAGCGGGCGTGAACCTCAGGAATAGACCGGAATGGGCCTGCTTCAAGAGAATGGATCCGCGATCGCGCGTCTCCTGACGGCGCGCGAAATCTTGGGCGCGCATCCCCTCGTGTGCGCCGCAGTCGGCGGGGATCAGTTGCCGTGGTCGCGGGCGTTCAGCACGTGCATCTGCGCCAGATATGGCGCGACGTGCTCGTTGTCGCTGGCCGCGAATGCGTCGAAGGACCCGTCGAACAGCACGCGCCCGCCATGCAGCATCACCACGCGCGGCTGGAGCCTGCGCAGCAGTTCGGTGTCGTGCGTCACCACGATGCTGGTGCGGACCGCGCCCTTGCGGGTGCCGGCCAGCGCAGGCTGGGCACGGTGCGTGGCGGCGATCAGGTCATGGATCTGCACGCACATCTCGGGATCCAGGCCCGAGGTCGGCTCGTCGTACAGCACCAGCACGGGATCCATCACGAGGGCGCGCGCCACCGCGACGCGCTTGGCCATGCCGCCCGAGAGCATGTCGCGGTCGCGGTGCAGCACGGTCTCGGGATCCAGGCCAACATCCGTCAGGGCCTTGCGGGCCAGCGGCAGGATCTGCTCGTCCTGCATCAGCTTGAGCTCGCGTGGCAGCATGGCCAGGTTGTCGAACACGTCCCCCGTCAGCAGGGCGTTGCGCTGGAAGACCACGGCCCAGTGCTCGCGGACCTGGTCCAGCTGGTCTGCGGTGGCGCGCGCGATGTCGAGCAGCGGCGCCGTGCCGGTGCCGTCGGGTTCCACCGAGTGGTTCGCCACCATCACCCGGCCCTTGTCGGCGTGCAGGTGTCCCGTGATGTGCTTCAGCAGCACGGTCTTGCCGCAGCCCGAGCCACCCACGATCGCCACCATCTCGCCCCGGCCGATGGTCAGGTTCACGCCGGTCAGCACGGGCTTCGTGTCGAAGGACTTGTGCAGGTCCTCGATCCGGACCTCGATGGCGGTGGTCTGGGGCATGGCGTCAGCCTAGCGCCGGCGGGACAGCCGCTGCCGACCATGGCACACTTGCACCGTGAACACTTCCGAGCCAATCCAACCGGATCCGGAGCGGCTGCCGCTGGCGAGTCGGGTGGGGCTCGTGCTCGGACCGCTCATGGGCGCGGCGGTGACGATGCTGATGCATCCAGCGATGGGTGCACGGGGCTCGCTCTCGGCCGAGGCGTCCCTCACGCTGGGCCTGCTTGCCTGGATGGCGATCTGGTGGATGCTGGAAGCCGCTCCGCTGGCCGTCACGGCGCTGCTGCCGGCGATCCTGCTTCCCCTGGCGGGCGTCGGTTCGTTTCGGGACAACGCCTGTCACTACGCGGACAGCGTGATCTTCCTGTTCGCGGGCGGAGGCGTGCTGGCGCTGGCGCTCGAGCGACACGGATTGACCGAGCGCTTCACGCGCATGCTCCTGGGTATCGCGGGGCGCTCGCC
>JBIIOC010000127.1:0-5150 GCA_044337135.1 Phycisphaerales bacterium
CGCTGAATCACCTGATCGGTCGCGTCGACACCATCCTGATCGGCGGCGCGATGGCCTACACGTTCCTGCTGGCGCAGGGAAAGTCGATCGGTCGAAGCCTGGTGCAGCGCGATCTGGTCGAGCAGGCGCGCGCGATCCTGGAGGAGGCGCCGCGCAAGGGCACGCGACTCGTGCTGCCGGTGGATCACGTGTGCGGCCAGTCGCTCGAGGAGAACGTGCCCACGCAGCTTCATGCGGAGGTGCCCGACGAGTGGATGGGCCTGGACATCGGTCCGGCCAGTCGTGAGGCGTTCGCGGCCGAGATCGCGAAGGCACGGCTCGTGGTCTGGAACGGACCCGCCGGTGCGTTCGAGGTGAAGCCCTTCGATGCCGGCACCGTCGCGATGGCGCAGGCGGTCGCGGCGGCCACCAGGGCGGGGGCCACGACGATCGCTGGAGGTGGCGACACCGCGGCCGCGGTGGAGGTGGCCGGCCTTGCATCGGCGCTCACGCACATCTCGACGGGCGGCGGCGCGAGCCTGGAGATGCTCGAGGGCAAGGTCTTCGATTCGCTCGGGCCGCTCGACGAGGCCTGAACCCTCGGTCGTATCATTTCCCCCACGGAGTCCCAGACATGCGACAGACACTGGTTCGAATCTGCGTTGGATGCCTCGCCATCGTGCTGCTGGCGGTGCCCTGTCGCGCCGAGGACAAGCTCGACGTGGGTTCGGCCGCGCCCGCGCTGGCGCCCAAGACCATGATCAAGGGCCAGATGCCGGACCTGAAGACCTTCACCGGATGCGTGATCGTCCACTTCCTGGTGTCGACCGAGGCGCCATCGCGCAACTCGGTCACGGTCCTCAACCGGCTGCACAAGGAACTGGGCGCCAACGGCGCGGTCCAGATCGTCGGCATCTTCGACGAGGACGCGAAGGACGTCGAGAAGTACGCGAAGGCCTCCGGCGCGCCGGAGTACCCCATCGCGTCCGACCGCGACGGCAGTTCGCGCCGCGACTGGCTGGGCGCGGCCGAGCTCAAGACCCTTCCACAGGCCTTCATCGTGGGCCGTGGCGGCAAGATCCTCTGGATCGGCAATCCTGTCGACAGCACCTTCGACGGCATCGTGCGCAAGGCCATGGGAGGTCGCTTCGACCCTGCCGCGCGCGAGAAGATCGATCCCGCGCTCAAGGCCGCCAAGCAGTGCGCCGACGTTCGCAACTGGGGCGAGGCCTACAAGCACTTCGACGAGGCGATCGACGTGGAGCCGGGGGTCGCGCTTGATGTCGTGGCGGAGCGCTACAAGACCACGCTTCTGCGCGAGGGTAAGCCGGATGCCGCGAACGCGTGGCTGCTCCAGACCACCAAGAAGCGGTTCGCGTCGGACCTTGGCGCGGTGCAATTCCTCGTCGACATGCTGCTTGCGGATCCGGAGGTGAAGCCGCGAAGCCCGGAGACGGCGAGCCAGCTGGTCGACGCGTGTTCGGTCAAGAGCGGGCCCGGGATCCTGGGTCTTCGTGCCAAGGTTGCCAGCGCCAGCGGCGACGCGAGGACGGCCGTCGACCTGCAGACCGATGCGTGGATGGCCGCGCCGCCGGAGGACAAGGCGATCTTCAAGCGCCAGCTCGACGAGTACCGCGCCGCGGCCAAGCGCCAGCCGGCGGCTGCAACTCCGGCCACGAAGGGCGGCGACGCCAAGCCCACCCCGGGTGCGAAGAGTGGCGCCTGACCGGAACCTGTTCCGCCGAGCGCCGGAGCGACCGCTTCTGGCGGCGAGCATCCTTTCGGCGGACTTCGCCTGCCTGGGCAGGCAGAGCGCGGACGCCCTCGCGGCCGGTTCGGACCTGCTGCATGTGGACGTGATGGACGGCCACTTCGTTCCGAACCTGTCCATGGGGCCGGCGGTGTGTGCCGCCGTGCGCCGCGCGTGTCCGGACGCCTTTCTCGACGTGCACCTGATGGTGACCGACCCCGCCAGGTTCCTTGAGCCCTTCGCCAAGGCGGGCGCGGATTCGGTGACCTTCCACGTGGAGGCCGTCGCGGATCCCGCGGCACTGGCCGGGCGCGCGCGCGCGCTTGGCCTTGGTGTGGGGCTCGCGAGCAATCCCGAGACCCCCGCGGAACGGCATGAGCCGTTCCTGCGCCAGTTCGACCTTCATCTGGTGATGAGCGTGCATCCGGGTTTCTCGGGACAGGCCTTCATCGAGTCGACGCTGCGCAAGACCGAGTGGCTGCGAGCACGGCTCGGAAGCGAGGCGCGCGTGCAGATGGATGGAGGCGTCGGGCCGGAAACGGCGGGGGCCTGTGCCAGATCGGGTGCGGACGTGCTGGTGAGCGCGTCCGCGCTGTTCGGCCCGAAGGATCTTCGTGGCGCGGCCGACGCGATTCACCGCGCCGCCTCGCTCGGCTAGGATCCGCCCATGGCCGAGACGAGCTGGGAGTCCGCAGGCGCCGCCACCAAGAAGTCCGTCCCCGATGGCCTCTGGATGCCCTGTGACGGGTGTTCCGAGACGCTGTTCCGCAAGGCGCTCGAGGCGAACCTCTGGGTCTGCCCACGCTGCGACCACCACCACCGGATCTCCGGTCGCCAGCGCGTGGAGCAACTCGTCGATCCGGGCTCGTTCGAGCCCATGAACGCCAAGATGGCGCCGATGGATCCGCTGAAGTTCCGCGATCTGAAGGCCTACACGGATCGCATCAGGGACGCACAGCGTGCCACCGGCGAGAACGACGGCGTGCAGACCGGAACCGGCTTCGTGAAGGGCCGCAAGGTGGCACTGGGTTGCATGGACTTCACGTTCCTCGCGGGTTCGATGGGCAGCGTGATCGGCGAGAAGCTCACCCGGATCATCGAGCACGCCACCGACCACGACTTGCCGCTGGTGATCGTGAGTTGCTCGGGAGGCGCCCGCATGATGGAGAGCGGCTTCTCGCTGATGCAGATGGCGAAGACGAGCGCCGCCCTGGCGCGCTTTGACGACGCGGGTGGCCTGTTCATCAGTGTCCTGAGCGACCCGACCACGGGTGGCGTGACTGCCAGCTTCGCGATGCTGGGTGACGTGATCCTGGCCGAGCCGAAGGCGCTCGTGGGGTTCGCCGGACCACGCGTGATCCGCCAGACCATCCGTCAGGAGCTGCCGGAAGGCTTCCAGACGGCGGAGTTCCTGAAGGACGCGGGCTTCGTCGATCGGATCGTGCACCGCTCGCAGCTGCGCAGCGAGATCGGTCGCGTGATCGACTACGCGGGCAAGTGACCCGATGCGTTCCCTGCGTCCGTGGATTCGCCCGGCGCTGCTGTCGGCGCTCGGCTCCCTGCTGATCTGCCTGTCCGTTCCGCCCGTGGGGTGGTGGTGGCTCGCTGGCGTGGCATGGGCCCCGATCACGCTGCTTGCGGCCGAGGCCGGTGGTGACCGCGCCGCGAGGCGTCGGGTCGTCGTGGTCGCGCTTGTGGTCGCGATGGGGCGATGGATGTGGCTCGAACTCTGGATCCGGGAGGTCAGCAACGCTGGATGGCCCGCCCTCGCGCTCGTGATGGCCTGCTTCGACGGGCTGTACGTGTGGGCGGTGGCGCGAAGCGAGGCGAGTCCGGTTCAGGCACGTTGGCCGCTGGCGGCGCGCACGGCGATCCTCCTTGCGGGCTGCGAGTGGTTCCGGGGCCGCGTGTTCCTGGAGGGATATCCCTGGTTCATGCCGGCGCAGCCACTGATCGAGTGGCCGACCCTGGCCCAGGGCGCCGACCTGGTCGGTGCAGCGGGCATGAGCATCCTGCCGGCGGCACTCGCTGGCGCATGCGCGGATCTGCTTGGTCCCGCGCGTCATCGTCGTCGAGCAAGGTCTGGTGCGCTCGCTGCCGGCTGCCTGTGGGTCGCCGCCATCGCGTATGGCTCGGCCCGAATCTCGGGCATGCCCGAACCTTCCGGGACGCTGCGCGTGCTCGCGGTGCAGACCAACGTGGCGCAGAGCAACAAGGATGCGCCCGATCGGGCAAGGCAGGATCGGCAATTCAAGCGCCTGATCGAGTTGACCGTGCAGGGGCTTGCGGAGGCGCAGCGGGCCGGCGAGGCCGTGGATCTGGTCGCGTGGCCCGAGACGATCGTGCCCGGATTCGGATTCGAGCGGGACGCGATCCTGCTGCAGAAGCAGCGGGGGCTCTGGCCCGCCGATCAGTACGTGGCGCCGGTCGAGACGCTCGCGGCGCGCTCGGGCGTTCCCATCCTGCTTGGAAGCGGCGCCTTCATCGGGCTGCGGGTCGAGGGCGATCGTTACGCGTGGGACCGGCAATTCAACAGTGGTTACATGGTGCGCGGTCCCGGTGACTTCGACCGCGTGGACAAGATCCTTCTCACGCCCTTCGGCGAGACCATGCCGTACATCAGCAACTGGAAGTGGCTCGAGCAGAAACTGCTCGACCTTGGCGCCAGGGGCATGCAGTTCAATCTCGACGAGGGCGAGGGTGGAAGGCTCCTGGACGTGCGTGGCTCGAGGGGCATGGTCCGTGTCGGCGTGCCGATCTGCTTCGAGGACACGGTGTCGCGCGCGGTGCAGTCCATCGTCGCGGCGGGCGCGGGCGCGAATGCGCTGGTCAACCTCTCGAACGACGGTTGGTTCGGCGACTACTTGCCCGGCCGCGCACAGCACGAGCAGGCCGCGCGCTGGCGCACGATCGAGCATCGCGTGCCGATGGTGCGGGTGGCCAACACCGGCGTGACGGCCGCATTCGACGCCGCGGGTCGCCGAATCGCGGGACCGTTGCCACCCGGCACGGAGGGAACGCTGCGCGTCGAGTTGCCGGTCGGCGCGCGTGGCGGACTCTTCACGCGCACGGGCGATGTAGCATCGTGGGCCATGTTTCTCGGAAGCATCGTGATGTTGGTGCGGGCGCGCCTTCCCTGGCGTGGTCGGGGTGAGGCCCGCGCGGCCTCGATGGCGCTGCTTGCCGCGCTGCTGTGCGCGTGCGGCGGTTCGAAGGATGGCCGCATGGAATCGTGGAGCAGCAAGCAGCAGAGCGTGACCGAGGACTCCACGGTGGCCCTTTCGAAGGGACCCCGCGTTCGACCGCAGTTGCCGGTCAGTGCCTCGGCGGACACGGCGCGGAATGCGCGGCAGCTTCTTGACGAGGCCTCGCGCTCGGTGGATCCCATGATCCGCGCGATCGCGATCGAGGCGATGGAGCA